>DGFC01000040.1:5054-17110 GCA_002391465.1 Firmicutes bacterium UBA3910
CAATTCTACAACCACCACGGCATAAACTTTATTGCCTTCGGGCGGGCCATTTTAGTGAACCTGCGGGAACGCAGCTTTGCCCAGGGCGGCGGCACGATTACGATGCAGCTTGCCCGTAACGTGTTTCTAACCCAGAAAAAGACGATCATGCGCAAACTGGAGGAGTTTCTCTGGGCGGTGCAGATCGAACGGAAATACTCCAAGGATGAGATCCTTGAGGCATACATGAATGAGTTTTACCTCAACCATGGCGCCTACGGCATCGAAGCGGGCGCCCGCACGTATTTCGGCAAATCTGCCAAGGACCTTACGGTGGCTGAGGCAGCTCTGTTGGCTGGGGTAATTCGCTGGCCAACCCGCTATTCTCCCTTCGTCAACCCTGATATTGCCCTGGAGCGGCGTAATTTCGTGCTCAGGCGTATGGAGGAAGTAGGCTTTTTGACGGCGGAGGAAGCTGCGGAGGCCAAGGCTGAACCGATCGTTTTGGCCGAACGGCAGCAGCGCGTTGTTCGGGCCAGCTACTTCGTTGACTACGTCACGCAGCAGCTGGTAGAACGTTACGGTGAAGCGGCGGTGTTTGGCGGCGGCCTACACGTGTATACCACCCTCGATCTTGATATGCAGTTAGCTGCGGAAAAAGTACTCAAGGATGGTCTACCGGTGAATCAAGATCATGACGGACCCTTAACCCAACCCCAGGGTGCAGTTGTGGCCTTAGTGCCCCAGACAGGCGAGATCAGGGTTATGGTTGGCGGACGGGGTGAGGATCGTTTCAACCGTGCCACCCAGGCACTGCGCTCCCCGGGTTCGGCAATCAAGGTATTCCTTTATACTGCCGCTATTGACCTGGGGATCACAGCCGCAGATGTTTATGTGGATGAACCAACGGACTTTGAGGTGCCCTCGGGCGAGATTTGGAGCCCGCAAAACTATTATGAGACATTCGCAGGCCCGGTTACTATCCGCGAAGCAATTGAGGACTCCCTCAACGTAATTGCAGCTCAAGTTGCAGCCGAAATCGGGCCACAGACCATTATTGAGTACGGCAAGAAAATGGGTATTACAACGTTTGTTGAACAGGGTAGAGTCAACGATGTGGGCCTGGCTCCCCTTGCTCTGGGCGGTATGACTAAGGGGGTCTCCCCCCTGGAACTGGCCACAGCCTACGGCGTTTTAGCCAACCAGGGCATTAAGACTGAGCCCTTCGCCATCTTAAAGGTGACCGATTCTTACGGTCGGGTGTTGGAGGAGCATCAGGTCAAACAGACGGTTGTCCTCAGCGAACAGACCAGTTACCTGATGACTGACCTATTGCGGGGTGTAATTGAACGGGGAACGGGCAAAAATGCCAATATTGGCCGGCCTGCAGCCGGTAAAACCGGTACACACTCCGATTATCAGGATGGTTGGTTTGTGGGATATACGCCTGACCTGGTGTCAGTTGTCTGGTTTGGCGAAGATATTCCCCGGCGCATGGTTTACAGGGGAGTTCGCTACGGTTCTTGGAATGCGGCAACACTCTGGGCCCAGTTCATGCGGGAAGCTTTGAAGGACACACCGGTGAAGGATTTCCCCAAACCCACAGGCTTGGTTGAGGGCATCCTCATCGATACGAAGACGGGACTGTTGGTTAAGGACGGCTGCGATCTACCTGCGGACGAAACGAGACGTGAAATCTTCATCCAGGGCACTGAGCCCACGGAGTATTCCCCTCGCTGTTCCAGGCCCTGGTGGCAGAGCCTTCCCTTCTTACCCGGTAGATAACACAAACCACGGAGGGTATGAGACATGATTACTTTTGATTACCTATGGAAAGAATGGATTCTGCCATTTATCCACGCGGCCTTCTGGGCAGCCTTGATTATTATCTTCGTCGTTCAGTCTTTTCGAGTAGACGGGATATCTATGGAAAATACGCTCTATGATGGTGAACGCATATTCGTAGAAAAGGTATCATACCGTTTTCGGGAACCGCGGCGGGGCGAAATCATTGTCTTGAAGGCACCCGCTGGAAAACTGATCAAGCGCGTCATTGCCGTTGGTGGAGATGTGATTCAGGAGCGGAGCGGCGTGATTTACATCAACGGCGTACCCCAAGAGGAAGAATACGTCACCCACAAAACCAACATGAACTGGGGTCCCATTATAGTACCCGAAGGCCATGTGTGGGTAATGGGTGATAACCGCCCCCGCAGTGATGACAGCCGAGGCAGCGTAGGATTTCTCTCAACCGCAGATATTGTGGGCCGAGCAATAGTTCGTTACTGGCCCCTTAATCGGGTGGGGAGCATCTACTGAAACTAGAGAACAAAAAACGGGCCAACGGCCCGTTTTCTTCTTTAGCTGGGTAAACGCATTTCCACTACTGTCACGCCATGTCCACCTTGATTGGGGGCGGCGTAATAGGCGTCCCGCACATGGGGGTGGGAGCCTAAGTATCTCTGCACTGCCTCCCCTAACACCCCGGTACCCTTCCCATGGATAATCCGTACACGAGAAAGGGAAGACAGGACGACGTCATCAAGGTATTTATCAACCAGGGCTAAGCCCTCCTCCACCGTCTTGCCCCTGAGGTCAATTTCATCCCGGATTGAGCTGCTCTTACCTAATCGTCCGCGGCTGACCGGCTGCCTTTTAGCTTGCGATGCCGTCTTCTTGGCAGCCACGCGCTCCAGGTCTTCCACCTTAAGGGTTACCTTCATGATTCCCACCTGAACCTGCACTTCCCCACCGCTGGTCGGTGGCTCCAGCACAAAGCCGGTCTGCTTCAAACTCTTGACAAACACCTCTTCACCCTGTTTTAGATCGGTCGGTCCTGCTGCCTTGGGCTTCTGTTTCTGCTTCACAGTCAGCTGTTCCTGCCTAGCACTCAGCTCCTGCCTGTATGTCTTCACATGTTCCTCCAGCTCGGCAAGACCTTGCTGGCGGGCTTGCCCGAGGATCCAGTTCAGTTCGGCTTGGGTCTCCTTAATTAAGCGCTGAGCCTCCTGCCTTGCCTCATCCATGAGCTCCGCTCGCTTTTCCTCCAACTCCAACAGGCGTCTCGCGTAACGCTCCTTCAACTCCGTGTACTCTGCCTTATAACGCTCGGCGCTAGCCCGATCCCGCTCTGCCAGGCGTCTGTTCGATTCCATTTCGGCGATGATATCCTCCACCTTGACGTGATCAGAGGATAACAAGGCCTGGGCATGCTCCAAAATCTCCTCACCCAGTCCCAAGCGGCGCGAAATGGCAAAGGCATTGCTCTTACCTGGTATACCAACTGCCAAGCGATAGGTGGGTTGCAGCGTTTCTATGTCAAACTCGACGCTGGCGTTTTCTACTCCAGGATAACTGTAGGCGTAGCTTTTTAAAGCGGAGTAGTGGGTAGTGGCTACAGTACGTATGCCGCGCTGTCTTAAGTACTCCAAGATGGCGGTGGCCAAGGCCGCCCCTTCCGTTGGATCCGTTCCCGCTCCCAGTTCGTCTAAGAGAACCAGGGAGTTGGGGCCCAGCACTTTAAGGATCTCCACAATAGTGGTGAGATGGGATGAAAAGGTGCTCAGGCTCTGCTCAATACTCTGCTCATCGCCGATGTCCGCGTAAATCCCCTGGAAAACGGCTAGTTCCGAACCAGGATCAGCAGGAACATGCAGGCCTGCCTGGGCCATCAGGGAAAAAAGGCCTATAGTCTTCAACGTTACCGTTTTACCGCCTGTGTTAGGACCGGTGATAACCAATACATGGAAATCGTCTCCCAACCAAACATCTATGGGAACAACCTTGCCAGTAAGTAGGGGGTGTCTCCCCCGTTTTATGTTTATTCTCCCCTCAACGTTCATGGTCGGCTCTACGGCTTCTATCTTGCGGCTAAAACGGGCTCGAGCGAAGATGGTGTCCAGCTCTGTCAAAACCTCCAAGTTAGCACGGAGTTCGTCCACTTTTTCGCCCACCAGTCCGCTCAGGCGCTTTAAGATCCTTTCGATCTCCGCCTCTTCCTCCCGCTTCGCCACGTTGAGGTCGTTATTCATCTCCACCGAAAAGGCCGGTTCCATAAACAAAGTGGCCCCACTACCGGACTGATCGTGCACGATACCCTGGAAGCGATTGCGGTATTCACTGCGCACAGGCACAACGTATCTACCGTTGCGCACAGTAATTATGGGATCCTGGAGCACCTTCTGCATGCCCGGTGAATGGAGCAGTGCTTCTAGTCTATCCCGCAGCCGACTCTCCAGAGTACGCATTCTGCTTCGCAGCCTAGCGAGCTCAGGCGAAGCGTGGTCCCGCACGTAACCCTCCGGGTGGATACAGCGTTCTATCTCCTCTTTTAGTGTCCTAGCTGGAACCAGTGAACCTGCCAATTCGGAAACCGGCCCCGATTCTTCAGCAAAATATGTCTTCAGCTGTTCAACGCAGTACAGGAAATCAGCCAGTGACAGAAGCTGGTCAGTCTCTAGAATGCCTCCCAACTCTGCCTTACCCAGGGCTGCGCCAATATCAGTGGCACCGCCAAAGGGAGCGTCGCCGTAGGCGTTGATCAGGCGCACCGCATCGCTCGTTAGGGCGAGATGGTGTTTTATCTGTTCCAGGTCGGTAGAGGGCATCAGCCCTTCCAGCCGTGTTTTGCTCAACGAAAAACTGGCCTGGGACGCAACCATCTGGCGCACCTTCGGCCATTCCAATACTCTAAGGCTTTTTTCGTTCATGTTATACCACCACCACAGCTTACTTTAACGCTGTTCTGCAAAATAGTCTTCAATCCCGAGCAGAATTCCCCTTGCCACCTCCAGCCGGTAGCTGGGCTTGGCCAAAAGCTCCGCTTCCTGGGGATTGCTTACAAACCCGATCTCTACTAACGCGGCAGGGATGTTGGTGTTACGCAGGACATAGAAGCTGCTTCGCTTAACACCCAGATCGGCCGACTTGAGCTGTTTCACCAAGGACCGCTGTAGCGATTCTGCCAACAGGAGATCCTGGGGTTTGTAAAAATGCACCGATGTACCCCTAATTGAGGCATCATCGTTCCAATCATTATGCAGTGAAATATATACATCCCCTCCACTGCGGTTTGCAGTGGCAGTCCTAGCAGCCAGCGGCTCAACTTCCCCGGGCACATGGCGGTAACGCGTCATAACCACTTCGGCACCTGCTTCTTCCAGCATACCCTTTAGCTCCCAGGCAATGGCCAAGACATTCTCCGCTTCAGTAGTGGGCCCAACTCCTACAGAGCCGGGATCACTTCCGCCGTGACCAGGGTCCAAGACAATCACTTTGCCGGCCAAATTGGTTGGGCTCCAAAGAACTCCCCCACCGGAGCGGGGGACATTCTGGGCTGACCTGGGCAGACCGAAATCCGCCACGCCGGAAAAGAAGAGGAAAGCTAGCATCAAAACTGTGGCCCAGAGGCTGGAATACACCGTCATCTTTTTTCCCACTATCCTCTACCCCCTACTGCCTCTTATTCAGGCAGCAGGGCCCCATACCTTTAAGTAAATACAGGTGGTACTGGCAGGGCCAGTCAGAATGACCAAGAAAACCCCGCTGAACGCGGGGTCGGTTACAACAGCCAGTTGGGACGAACCCAGTTCTCGGGCCAATACTCATCCAGGTACTCAGAAACCAACGGGACCAGTGTGCCTACCCTTTGGGCAACGATGGACTCGGTCATGATCTGGTCCACAATACCGATTTGAAAGGAGCTGAATACCAAAAGGAGCACCATCACCACGAGGCCGACTTTGACCGCTCCAAAGGCAGCGCCACCAAGGTGATCAAGCACCGCAAAGGGTGTGAAACTTATGGCCTTTGCCCACAGGTTGCCGATCACGACCGCGAGCAGGGCAACTCCCATGAGTAGGGCAACAAAAGCAATCGCCTGGGCCTGCCAAGGCGTGAGTGGATATCTCTCGGTCAAAATCACAGCAACACTGCTGTAGCCGTGAAAAGCGATGACCAGAGCCACCACTGCTCCCAACAGGCTGAACAGTTCGCGCACCAATCCCTTTCGATAGCCTTTCAACAAACCGAGGATTGCAAACACTAAGACGGCCAGGTCAAGCCATTTGCCAATCAACCCCATCACCACTCTCACATCAGTCTGCTTCTTTCAACAGGGCCAACAGCTCCTCGTGCTCCTCCTTTAGTTGTTCCAATTCGTTAGCAATGTTCAAGGCCACTAAGATGGCCGCTTGGTGGCGAGGAAGTAATGGGTTGCTAGCATGCACTTCCTGCAAGCGGGCATCAATTGAAGCGGCCAACTGCTTGATGTAATCGGGAGCCGCGCTCCCTCTTACTATATGCTCCTCACCGAATATCTGGACTCGCACAGAGGTAATTTCCCGTTGTGAATTCATGCCCACCCCTCCCTCGCTACACAATTCTACTTCTAACAGCGTTTTCCTGCTATCTAATCCTCGCCCCAAAACGGCTCTCCAATCCTGCCAGACAGCGATCCATTATCTCCTTCACTTCTTCGTCAACCAAGGTCCGGTCAGCCTGGAAACGGCAGGAAAGGGCCACACTCTTCTTACCAGCGGGAATTGAGCCGCCTGCGTACACGTCAAACACCGTTACGCTGCGTAAGAGTTCGCCTCCCAGCTCCTGCAGGGAAGAAATGAGCTCACCTACCGGCTGTTTTTCATCCACTACGACAGCCAAATCCCTCTCAACCGCCGGGTATTTCGGCAGTTCTGAGAAAACCGGTACCGTTCGGAACAGGTCTAGACAATCTTCCAGCTTGATCTCGGCTGCATAGACGCGACCCGGGATGCGGAAATTGCGGACCACGGCAGGATGGACTTCACCGTAATAAGCGATTTCCCTACCTTGGTATTCAACAGTTCCCTGCCTACCTGGATGGAGGGAAGGATTACTACCCTTACCCCACCTCAGTTCAACGCAGGCTGGCAGGATCGCTTCTAGGATGCCCTTCAGATCATAGAAATCGAATTCAGCTTGTTCCAGAGCCCAATTGAGTGGATGCCTCTGGCCCCATAGGACAATTCCCAGGTGGAACTCTTCCCTAGGCTGTTCTTTGAGGGGAAGCTCCCCAAAGTAAACGGCACCTAGTTCAAACAGGGCTACCCTTGCCTGCTGCCTGCTGGCGTTGAGGCCAACGGCGTTCAAAAGTCCAGGCAGGAGGCTGTGACGCATTGCCACCAGATCTTCAGAGATTGGGTTCTGCAGCTGCAGCATTGGCTCACTCGGACGCAGTAAACGATCGTTGTTGTCTGCACGGCCAAAGCTGTAGCTGAGGGCTTCGCTAAGTCCAACACCCATTAGTTTCTCCCGCAGACTGTCCATTACATCCTGGCGGACGCTCTGCCCACCTGACTGGGCAGTGTCAGCCGGAAGCTCACTGGGTAGCTTATCAAGACCCCAAATACGAATAATTTCCTCAATCAGGTCCGCCTCCAGTTCCACATCACCCCGGTGGGTGGGAACCCTAACCTGCCAGACCGTCTCTTCGGCCTTGACAACTCCGAAACCCAATACAGTTAAAATACGTTCTATCTCTTGGACGGGTACAGTTATACCCAGCAATCTCTCCACCTGCTCAAGCCGTAGGTCAATCACTACGTCCTTCTCAGCCAGTGCACTTACATCAATGTGTCCGCTGTATACTTCAGCCTTGGCTAACTGCTGGAGAAGGTGGGCGGCTCGCTCACTGGCAAACAGGGTACCGTAGGGGTCTATCCCCTTTTCGAAGCGGGCAGATGATTCAGAGCTTAAGCCGAGGGTACGGCTTGTACGTCGAACAGACCAGGCTGCAAAGTTGGCCGTTTCCAAGAGAACCGTTTTTGTCCGTTCCGTGACCTCGCTGTCCAAACCACCCATTATGCCAGCTATGCACTTCGGGCCTTGGGCATCGCAGATCAGAAGCATATCTTCTGTTAGCTCTCGCTTTTCACCATCGAGGGTGACTATCGCCTCTTTGGGTTTTGCGGTGCGGACTACCAGGCGGTTTTCCGCAAGCTGGTCGTAATCGAAAGCATGCAGGGGCTGGCCCGTTTCCAGCATCACGTAATTGGTGATGTCCACCACATTGTTGATTGGCCGCATGCCCGCTGCCCGCAGCCGCATCTGCATCCAGATTGGAGACGGACCGATTTCTATTCCGTCCAAGAGCGCTGCAGTGTAACGGGGACAGAGCTCTGGACTTTCAACGGTAATGGATGTTTTTTCGGTGAGCGACACAGGCAGTACTTCGTACGTGACTGAGGGCAGTCTAAGAGAACCACCCGTTAGAGCGGCCACTTCCCTGGCGATTCCGATCATGCTCATACAGTCCGGTCGATTGGCGTATACAGACACATCCAAAATGACGTCATCTAAATCCAGAGCGGTTACCAGAGGTTCACCCACCTTCAGGTCGGAGGGAAGAACCCAAATGCCGGCATGATCCTCGCTGATACCAAGTTCGGATTCGGAACAGATCATGCCTTGGGAAACAACACCCCTGAGTTCCACAGTGGCGATCTCCATTCCCCCCGGCAGCACCGCACCTGGCAGAGCAACAGCCACTGTCTGCCCGGCTGCAACATTAGGTGCTCCGCAAACAATGCTGTAACCGCCCTTCTCACCCACATCGACGGTACAAACGGTGAGCCGATCCGCCTCGGGGTGGGGTACCGTTTCTTCCACATAGCCAACAAAAACGCCGTCTAGATCCGGTGCCAATGGCTTTAGGCCTTCCACTTCCAAACCGGCCATCGTTAAGCGATCGGCCAGTTCTTCCGGCGTCCAAGGTATATCTACATAATCTTGTAACCATTTGTAGCTTACTAACATGGTTGACCTCCTTACCCAGTGAACTGCTCTAGGAAACGAACATCATTTTCGAACAAAAGGCGGATGTCGTTGATCCCGTATTTCAACATGGCCAAGCGTTCCACTCCCACCCCAAAGGCAAAGCCGCTCACCTCGTCGGGGTCGTAGCCTACTTTCTCCAATACCCGGGGATCAACCATACCGCAGCCTAGGATCTCCAGCCAACCGGTGTCGCTGCACACACGACAGCCGCTGCCACCACAGATGATGCAGGAAACGTCCACTTCCGCACTGGGTTCGGTGAAGGGAAAATAGCTGGGCCGCAGTCTGATCTTTGTCTCTGAGCCAAACATACGCTCAGCAAAAAGCTGCAGCGTGCCTTTAAGATGGGCAAAGGTAATTCCTTTATCTACCACCAGCCCCTCGATCTGATGGAACATTGGGCTGTGGGTCACATCGTAATCGGCCCGGTATACCTTACCGGGAGCTAAGATTCGTACTGGCGGATCCTGTTTTTCCATGACCCGGATCTGGACAGGTGACGTTTGGCTGCGGAGCAGCAGCTCCCCTGTGAAGAAGAAGGTGTCCTGCATATCCCGGGCCGGGTGATCGGCCGGCACGTTCAAGGCCTCAAAGTTGTAGTAATCCAGTTCAACCTCTGGCCCCTCCACAATTTGATAGCCCATCTGAAGGAAGATCCCCTTAGTTTCGTTAATAATTCGAGTCACCGGATGCATAGTACCCCTGACCCTCTTGCGTCCAGGCAGGGAAATATCTAATTCTTCCGCCATGAGTCTACGCTCTTCTTCCTGGGCAAAGAGCTCCTTTTCCCGTTCAGTCAATGCGGCTTCGATCTCGTCTCGAATCTCATTTACCAGTTTTCCAAACCGGGGCCGTTCCTCCGGATCGAGTTTTCCCATACCCCTTAAAACTTGGGTCAACTGCCCCTTTCTGCCTAGAAACTTGACCCTCACCTCATTTAGTTCCTGCACGCTGGCGGCTTGGGCACACGCCTCGAGTGCCGCAGCGCGGATTTCTGCCGCTTGTTTCTGCATAGAATGGCCTCCTTTCGGCTGTATGTAAAAAAACTTCCTGCATCCTAACTATGTTAGGGACGCAAGAAGTCGCGTGGTACCACCCTAGTTGGCATTGCCCCAGTCGAGGCAAGCCCACTCTAATCCTGTAACGGAGGAATCCGGCAAGACCTACTGCTAGTTCAGTCCGCAGCTCGGGAGTGAATTCCTTCTGTTTTTCCACTCAGGAAGGCTTCCAGCCCAGGCCTTCCCTCTCTGCTAGTTCCACAGAAGTACGTTCTCCTTCATCGCATTTTCTTCAATTCGTACTTTCATTTCTGTTTAGTTCAACGCAGGTTTGGTTAACTCCAGCAACTGCCGATAAAGCAAATAAGCATTGATGGAACCGGTGCTAACAAAAATCCGCCAAACGATTTGTGGTGTTAAAACCATCGGTTAACCCCCAACACGTGCCTATAATATCGACATTATACCACAGAATCTGTATTGGTACAACGCCGCTGCCGCAAGATCTCGTAAAGCAGAACAGCGGATGCGGCAGAAGCATTTAGAGAATCTACTGGGCCAGCTAGCGGTATTTTCACCCTCAAATCAGCCTGTTCCCTAAAAGACTCATGCACACCTCTGGCCTCGTTGCCAATAACCACGGCCAAATCAGGTGGATACGCTACCGCCCAGAAATCCTCTGACTGGTGCAGATCTGCCACAACCAAGGCACTTCCGCTGCGTTTGAGCAGTTCGAGGGTGTGTCCTCGGGAAAAAACCCAATTGGGTAGATGGAAAATGGCCCCGGCGGTGGAACGAATTACCTTGGGATTGTACAGATCAACTGAACCTTCCACAACTACCAAGCCTGCCACTCCTGCCGCAACTGCAGTGCGGATCAATGTACCCATATTACCCGGATCTTGGATCTCGTCCGCAATCAAAACGGTCCCCCGGAATGAGACTGCGGGCCAAATAGGTTTGGATGCCACAGCGATAATACCCTGGGACGATACCGTATCGACAAGCTGGCTGAACACATCGACAGTACACTCCAAATGGGGTATACCCAAGTGCTGAATCTGTTCCAATAGGGCCGCACCTCGGGGAGATGCGAAAAGCCGCTCTGTGAACAACACTTTCTGAACCAGCCCAGTTGGCAGGGCCTCTTCCACTACCCTAACCCCTTCTAGACAGAACAGGTTCTCCTGATCTCGGTACTTTTTCTGCTGCAGGCGCTTGACCTGTTTGACCTGTTCGTTATGCCTGCTTGTGATCAGTATGGAATCCATGGGCACCCCCTAAAAAACAAACACCGGGAGGGAAACCCCGCCCGGTTCTACACAATTATTGTCTGGCAATGTCCACCAAATTAGCAAACGCTTCAGCGTCATGCACAGCAAGATCGGCCAGAACCTTACGGTTAACCTCTACACCGTTCCGTTTCAAGCCGGAAATAAAAGCACTGTATGACATACCGTTATTCCTCGCTGCAGCGTTGATCCGTGTAATCCACAGGCGGCGGAACTCACGTTTCTTAGCCTTCCGATCGCGGTAAGCATAGTTACCCGATTTCATAACAGCCTGTTTTGCTACACGATACTTTTTGCTTTTAGCGCCCCAATAACCCTTTGCCAATTTGAGGGTTCTCTTGCGGCGTTGGCGAGCTACATAACCACGCTTAACTCTAGCCATAATTTCTTCCTCCTAAATCTATTTGTAGGGCAAAAGCTCCTTAACCCGTTTAGCGTCGGGCTTACTCGCCACCTGCCCGTGTCTTAACTGTCTCTTGCGCTTTGCAGATTTCTTTTCCAGAATATGACTCTTATGGGAGCTGTACTTAATAACCTTACCTCCGCCTGTAACCTTGAAGCGTTTGGCTGCTCCCCTGTGTGACTTCATTTTGGCCACGTGCACTGCACCCCCTAATTCCTAGATTCCTGTTTATCTTTATCTACATCTGTTCTCGGGGCTAAAACGGAAATCATCTGTCGACCCTCTAATTTTGGTGGTCTTTCTACCACAGCCACTTCTTTCAGCTGGTCTGCCAACTGCTCCAGCTTGGCCCGGGCCAAATCAGAATGAACAATTTCCCTGCCCCGAAAACGTATTGAGACCTTTACTTTGTCACCAGCTTGCAGGAACTTCTCGGCTGCCCGGGACTTAACCTGAAAATCATGATCAGCAATTTTAGGACTCATACGAACTTCCTTGACATTGATCACTTTCTGTTTGCGCCTAGCAGCCTTTTCCCGTTTGCTCTGTTCATATCTATGTTTTCCATAG
>DGFC01000040.1:17288-17584 GCA_002391465.1 Firmicutes bacterium UBA3910
GCAACCTCAACCAAATCTAAACCCCGGTCCCCAGCTACGTTTAAAGCATCTCGAGCACTCATGATTCCTAATTGGTCCCCGTTGACATCCACCACCCGCACTTCACGGGCCCGGATTTCATTGTTCACTCTTAACTCTCTGCTAATGGTGTCACCCCTCCAATAAGTTGAAATAACAAAAAAACGGACGGCACAAGCCACCCGTTCAACCCGAAAGGTCTACACAAAACAATCTATGCGCAAACACAAATGTGGGCAACCTTGTGAACACATCAGTTACAAGGTGAGAAGCGGTGG
>DGFC01000078.1 GCA_002391465.1 Firmicutes bacterium UBA3910
GCATCTGGGCACAGAAGGAAATGCCCATGATATGTTCGGGCTTAATACCGCTCTCCTTCAGCACCCTTTGGGTGCTAACACACATTGCCCGCCACCACTGGTCCGGATCCTGTTCCGCGCCTCCTTGGGGAAGTATGTAAAGCTCATAACCCTCCAGTGAACTGGCTACCGGCCTGATGGAATCGCCGATAGCGAAGACGCACGTTTTCACCCCAGTTGTCCCGAAATCGTAGGCTATTACATAGCCATCCACGCCTACCCCTCCCGTTAGCTGTTGTTTTCCGCCAGCTGAGAATAGGTTTTCTTGTAAACCAGGCGCATGAGCAGGGCTTCCAGCGGATTAATCGGCTTGGGCTTTCCCCCTTGGGCGGCTACCAGATAGGCTTTACACGCCTTTCTGGTCACAAGGGATACCGCCCGGGCCTCATCCCTGGTCCGCCCGGTGCAGATCACTCCCAGCCCCTCTACAAAAACGGCAGCTGAGCGCTGCAGGGCAGCGGCAACTTGCTCTGGGCAAAATCATCCAAAAGCGGCTTTAAGGGGCGCTTTAGGCGGGAGAATTCCACACAAGGTGGGCTGGCATCAAACACAATCCAGTTAACGCCTGCCTGCCTGGAGTAGACAGCCCTAGAGATCTGCCCTTCCCAGCCCAGCCTGTCCCCGCCGTTGGCGGTAAGAACCTTGATTTCCCCTCCCCCCTGGTCAAACAGGGAAAAGCCCCCTTGAATACGCCTGCTCTCGGGATAAGCCGGACCCTTTTCTGCCTGCGCCTGCCAGGAAAACCGTTCATTAATAAAGCGGCCGCAAGTCTCTTCCAGCTCGGCGGCGACCGCAAAGGCTTCTTCGTAACTTCTACCCACACAGAGTGCTCCGTGACGTTCCATCAAGACCGCTTGTCCCTGGGAGGCAAGGAGCGTCATAATTACGTTTCTCTGCAGAGTCCTAGTCCCCGGCAGTGCATAGGGGGCACAGGGGACTTGGCGGCCCAGTAAGGAGCTTGGCTCAGGCAGCTGGAACGCCTCGAGGCCTGAAGCTGCCAGAATTGAGGCGTTCTCCTGGTGGGTGTGAATGATAAAGTTGATTTCGGGAAAATTCCGGTAGACTGCGGCATGAATCCGCTTTTCAGAGGACGGTTTGACATCACCTTTATGGCTTAGATCGGCAATCTTCACTTCCACGATTTCAGCAGGTGTGAGGGTGAAGTAGTTCCTCCCGCTGGGTGTAATTAGGAAAGAGTTATCATCTAACCTAGAGCTCACATTGCCCCAGGTCCGAACGATGAGATTCTCTTTCACTAACTGTTTGCCCGCTTCGATTACCTGATGCTTAGCTAAATTCACTGCCATAACTACTCCTTGGCTACAACCGACTGTAAATAAATTGAACCATTTATTACGTTTAAGTCAAATTTAGGCCCAGCGGGACACCGTTTTGGCGATCAAAAAAGGGGAGTTTCACTCCCCACTTCTTTTGGCCACATCCCGTTCCACTTCCCCTTCTAAGGGAGCGGACAGCTGGTAAACCACCTCACCCGGTTTTACCAGGCCCAGTTCCTCCCTGGCCACCCGTTCCACGTATTCGGGCGTCCGCCAGAGGGCTATTTCCTTCTCCAACTCTTCCCCCCGCAGCTGCAGGACGCGGAGATGGGCTTCCAAATCTGCGATCTCCCGCCGCAGCCGCTGGTTGTCCGTTATGCTTCTGGCAAAATGATAGCCGACCCAAAGGATAACGAGGAGCAGCAGGATCGCTCTCAACCTTCTTTGTTTTGCGCTCAGGGCCATTGGCAATACCTCCCGCTGTATTCGTTTCCCCCTTGCGCGGCGTAATCCTGCTTGCATTTCATTTTCTCCATCTCAGCCGCGGTTTAAGGCGCCAACCAGGCAGTTTTGCCCGGGAAAGATGGTAGCCCAGCCGAGCCACCAGGCGGGCGGGGACGGCCAAAAGCCAGAAGAAAAAGGAAATGATCAGACTGAGCGCGCCCCTAATCCCCCGGACAAGCCAAAGGAGAAGGGCCAGAACCGTTTCGCCCAAGAAGAGCTTATAAAAGGCGAAACCCAAAACAAGGGCAATGGCCACATAACCCCGCAGCTCACCCCAGTTGGCCAGCAGTAGGTAGATAACAATTACTGGCGTACAGACAACCCAAAAGAGCAGATCCAAAAGGGGCGTGCCAAAAAGCCCCGGTCGCAGTAAACCGCGGACAACACGGAACAGGTCGAATAAAGCGCCCAGGGAAACGCCCGCCAGCATTACAATGCCAAAGGAGTAGAGCTGAGTGCTGAGCGGCTGCATGGGTTACCTCCCCCTCCCTAGCGGAAGAGCCTTGCCAAGAGACCCTTGCCCCGCTTTGCCAAGGACTCGCCCAAATACTCCACTGAGCGCACGTAACCGCTCACCAGGAGGTTGCCCTTTTCCAAATTCAGTTCTTTGATATGCAGCTCTTCCCCTTCAATTACTAGGCCTCCGAGTTCTGTATCAAGCACTATTTCCTTCTCATCGAAGCTTTCCACATGGAGTACGCCGTCGATTGTGAGCCTTTCCCTTTCGGCTAAGACTAGCTGGTGCCTGAGGGCGTTGATTCTCCTCTCGTCCACTGTGTGAACCTCCCCCGTCACAATGTTACTATCATCCTATGCCGGGAGGGTCAAACTTAGAATTAGTCGTAAATCTTCCGGATCTTCACGCCGTCGAAGAAGGTGGTCACTATTTCGGTGGGGTCTTTCCCATCCACCGCCATTTTGTAAGCATCCCACTGGCTGAGGCCCACTCCGTGGCCATACCCGGTGCCGCTCACCGTCAGGCCGCTGTCCGGTGAAAACTCAAATTCCCGCACCAGCGTGGACTTCATCTTGGTGGAATCAACCGCCAAGCGAAACTCGGGCCCGCTCATCTCCTGCTCACCGCCTGTTCCCACAACCTTGATCTTGGTCACCCGGTCAGTTGGACCCCGCTCTGTGATGGTTATTGCCTGGATATCTCCCACATTCACGCCCGCCTGGGCCAAGAGGTTTTTCAATTCACCGGCACTATATTGGGCGGTCCACGCCTTCACATCTTCCGGTACGTGTTCGTTTTCGGGCAGCTTGACGCTTTTGGTAAAGGGCGGCTCAGCCTCTTGGTAATCGAGGCCTTCCTTCGCCTGGGCGGTTACGCCCCCTGAATAGGCATGGAACCAAGCCCGCACGAAGCGGTTGTCATAGGTCATAACCTGACCTCGTGTTTTGGCTACCCCTTCTTCAATGGCCGGTGTGACCGCATCGGGGTTGAAGGCCTGGGTCTCTTCAATGGAAGTTGACACATCCGCCCCGTACTTATCCCTGTCTCTTATACACATCT
>DGFC01000083.1:0-4199 GCA_002391465.1 Firmicutes bacterium UBA3910
AGAGACCTGGGACGGCCTGGTGGGCCCGGAGATGTGTATAAGAGACAGGCGCTCGTCGGTGGTGCGGATGAAGTCATCGTATTCAATATGCAGCGTATCCCAGAGCTTCCTGAAGTTCGCCACAATCTCATCCACATAGGCCTGGGGCTCAATTCCCCTTTCCTCGGCCGCTCTCTGGATTTTCTGCCCATGTTCGTCTGTACCTGTGAGGAAAAACACCTCACGCCCAGCAAAGCGATGCCACCTGGCCAATGAATCGGCCACCGTTGTGGTATAGGCATGCCCAATGTGCGGATTATCGCTGGGATAATAAATCGGGGTTGTGACGTAGAATCGTTCTTTTTTCACAGCTCTTCCTCCTCAAAAAACACTTTTGACCAGAAAAAAACTCCCGTCCGTTCGGGACGAGAGCATCACTCACGTGGTACCACCCAATTTCACTGTTGGCCTGGAAAACAGCACAGTTAAAAAAGCCAACAGCCTCAAACGGATTACGATATCGGGATCCAACCGGCGACCTACTCCTAGTTCAGTCTGCAGCTCCTGGGCCATCTTCAGCCTAGCCATTCCCATCAGTTCCCAGCTCCCCTGACTCTCTGTGGGGAAGGACTAAACCTACTCTTCCATTCATCGCACTACACTATGCTGTTCAACTACTGAAAGCTTAAGCCTTATCTCAAGTTTTGTCAAGAGTAGGGCAACAGCAAAGACCTCATAATAACTATAAATGGCTAGGTGAGAGGCGTAATGCATTGAAAAAGAAAACAGCATTCCAGTTCGCTCTCTTGTGTGGGGTCCCCTTCGTTATGGTACTGGGCAACTCCATGTTGATTCCGGTGTTTCCCCAAATGAAAAAGGCGATGGATCTGACCCAGTTTCAAGTGGGCCTGATTGTCACCTTTTTTTCGGTACCGGCGGGAATACTGATCCCCCTGGCCGGTTTTCTGTCAGACCGCTTAGGCCGCAAGCCCATCATGGTCCCCGCCCTGTTCATCTATGGACTGGGTGGGCTGATCTGCGGTTTTGCCACTCTGTTCTTGGAAAGACCCTATCCACTCCTCCTTGTGGGCCGGGTTGTACAGGGTGCCGGGGCGGGAGGTACTTATCAATTGGCGATGGCCTTAACGGGCGATACCTTCCAGAGTGATGAGCGGACAAAGGCACTGGGCCTCTTGGAGGCGTCCAACGGGCTGGGGAAAGTGTTGAGTCCTATTTTGGGTTCTCTAATTGCACTTATCTCCTGGCAGACACCCTTTTTCGTTTACGGCATCTTGGCATTCCCCATCGCACTTGGCGTATGGTTTTTCGTACCGGAAAAGGAAGACAACCGCAGCAGGGACACCCTTTACCAATACTGGTTAAAACTGAAGGATGTCCTACAGGAAAAGGCTAAACTGCTTTTTTCCAGCTACTTCGTGGGCATGACCGCCCTCTTTCTCCTCTTTGGCGTACTGAGCTACGTCTCGGATATTCTAGAGTCGAAGTACGGTTTTTTTGGTCTGAAGAAGGGCTTCATCCTGGCAATACCGGTGTTTTCCATGGCCCTCACTTCCTATTTAAGTGGTCTTTATCTATCCGATAAGCAAAATCTCTGGAAACCGATCATTATCGGCGGGATGGTGGGCACGGCAGTAAGCCTGGCGCCCCTGGCGTGGATTGAAAGTCTAGTCCCCTATCTGGGCTTACTCTTCCTGGCCGGAATAAGTATAGGTATCATCCTTCCTCCCATCAACTCGCTGATCACAGGTGCCACGAGTACGGATCGACGGGGTATGATAACCTGTTTGTACGGGACTGTGAGGTTTTTCGGGGTAGCAATCGGGCCGCCCACCTTTGGGCTGGCCCTGGAAGCGGAAAAAGCATTTCTATTCTTGGGCTCGGCAGTAGTTGCCCTCACTGCCGCCCTGGTTGCTTTGGTCTTTATTTCCCTGCCCACAGCCGATTTCAGTACAAGATAGACATTTTTTTCGGAGCGGCAGAAGATTTTGCCAAAAATTGACCTTCCCACGCAAAATAGTTATAATGTCTATGGTAAATATTAACTGTAGACTTATTGTGAGGAGGGAGCACATGAAATCCACGGGCATAATCAGAAAAGTAGACGATCTCGGCCGCGTAGTCCTACCTGTCGAACTGCGCCGCAGTTTAGGCATTGGCGAACGCGATCCTTTAGAAATATTCGTAGAGGAAGATCGGATAATCTTGAAAAAGCCTTCCATAGCATGCATCTTCTGTGGTTCTGAAGACGATGTTACAGACTATATGGGCAAAGGTGTTTGCCAGGGGTGCAGGACGGGCCTCAAAGCTTAATCTGTAGGGCAATTTCATAGATTTTGTTTCTTGGGAGACGATATTCCCCGCTGACTTGTTCAACAGCAGACTTTCTGCTCAAGCCGCTTTCCAGCAGCTCGGTCAACTTACGGATAATATCGTCTTCTGTGATCTCCAGGGTTTCTTGGGGGGCACCGTCTACCGTAACAACAAACTCGCCCCTGGGCTTGTGCTCACTGAAGTGCCCTATCAGTTCTGAAAGGGTACCCCGGAGTGTTTCTTCATAGATTTTAGTCAGTTCCCTGGACACACTTGCCTTACGATCGCCGAACGCAAGCAAGAGATCGTTTAGTGTCACAAGCAGCCTGTGGGGAGCCTCGTAGAAGATAATAGGAAAGGCCAGGTCCTTTAGACTGGCCAACTCCGCTTGCCTTTGCCCCTTTTTCCGGGGCAGAAAGCCGTAAAATGCAAATTGGGGGCTGGGAAACCCGCTCTGGAGATAAGCTACCAGCGCCGCATTGGCGCCTGGTAGAATTTCACAGGGCAGACCCTCATCAATCGCCCTTCTGATCAGCCAACCGCCGGGATCGGAGATTCCTGGCATACCGGCGTCAGATACCAGGGCGATTTTTTCACCCTGTTGGAGACGCTGCAGTACTTCCTCCGTTTTTTCCTTCTCGTTGTGTTCGTGGAAGCTCTCCAAACGCTTACTGATTTCGTAGTGATTGAGGAGCTGGGCTGTGCGGCGGGTGTCTTCCGCTAAGATCAGGTCAACCTCCTGCAGCACGCGCAGTACCCGCAGGGTAATATCTTCCAGATTGCCAATGGGTGTGGGACAGACATAAAGCACTACTTATCACCTGTCTCCTTCGGTGCTTGCTTGGGTTTCCTGCGCCGCGGCCGCCTTCTACGCTTAGAACTCCGCTTACCCTTACCGTCCTTACCGTCCTTACTCTCGGGACTCTCCTTACTCTCCTTGCTCTGTTTTCCTTTCTTCGGCGTTTTGGCCCTCTTCTTAGTCTGTTTTTGGTCCGACTCTACGGACTCCTCAATAAGGTCGGGTGTGGTTCTCCGCTCTATTTCAGCCGTTTCAACCATCATCTGATAGTCCACTTCCTGGATGGTGTCTTCAGCCAACAGATCCTCGTAATACCCCGGTTCTTCCTCGATTTCATGGTATAACTCATCCACATTGATGTGGCTGCAGCCAGGACAAGATGTACCGAAGGCTTCCTTCGTGTCTTCGTATATATCATGTTCATATTTCAAGCAGCACATCAACCTACCGCAGATACCTGAAATCTTGCCGGGGTTGAGGGACAAATTCTGCTCCTTGGCCATGCGAATGGAAACTGGTTGGAAATCGCCTAAAAAGGTAGCACAGCACAGGCTGCGGCCGCAGGGGCCAAGCCCGCCAATCATTTTCGCCTCATCCCTAACTCCAACCTGCCTCAGTTCAATTCTGGTGTGGAAAACAGCTGCCAGATCCTTAACCAGCTCGCGGAAATCTACCCTGCCCTCGGCGGCAAAGGAAAAAATCAGTTTACTCTGATCTAGAGTATACTCTGCCTCCAAGAGATTCATGGGAAGTCCGTGCTTCTTGATCTTCTCTTCCGCTATTACAAAAGCTTCCTCCGCCAAGGTTTTGTTATTCTCCAGACGTTCGTAATCTTCTTCAGTGGCAGCCCTCAGCACAGGCTTAAGGGGCTGTACCACCTCTTCCGTGGGTACACGTCGGGGCGGAACTACGATTGTGCCAAACTCCACACCGCGGGATGTTTCCACAATGCAGCCATCCCCAGCTGCCAGCCCCAGGGAACCTGGGTCGAAATAATATATTTTACCGGCTCGTTTGAACCGGACTCCTACTACCGTTATCATTAAGCTAACGCTCCTTTTTTCATCAGTAATAACAGATAACCTAAATA
>DGFC01000083.1:4445-9008 GCA_002391465.1 Firmicutes bacterium UBA3910
TACAGGGGCAACGCCAGATCACCCTTTATGACCAAAAGGTCCCGGTACCATTCCTTAAACCACTGCAGCTCCAGGGCAAACCTGCTTCTGTCCTCAGGCCAAGCCAAACTGAGCCCCATTACTTCCGCGTAGTCCAACTGGGGAATTCGGATCAATTTGTCAAGTACAGACTGCCGCCATTCAAAGAGCGGGCCCTGCCAGTACTCCCACGCCTTACCCAAGGAACCCCGGGCCAGTCTGGCCGCGAGTCTAATCCGGGCATCGTCCGGATCCTTATCTGTTCGCTCTGCCAGCCACTGGCGAATTTCCCCCTCGGGTATGGGGCGAAAATCCAGCTGTTGGCAGCGGGATACAATGGTGGGCAGCATGTCGTGGATGCGGGTTGTGGTCAGGAAAAAATACGTGTTGTCTGCGGGTTCCTCCAGTGTCTTGAGAAAGGCATTTGCCGCCTCGGTGGACATCCGATCCGCATCAAGGATAAGCCAAATCTGGCTGCCCTTTTTCGCATAGGCAGCCTGCTGACGCATGGCCCGGATTGTATCGATCTGTATAGTACCTTCCCCATCTAAGACATGCAGCTCGGAAAGGGGACCGCCCAGTTTCTGCAGCTCCCGGGCGGCGGCCCTGGCTGTCGTTTCCTTGCCCAAACCCGCTTCCCCTGCCAAAAGATAGGCGTGTCCAAGTGTACCTGAAGCCAGCCCATTTTTCAAGATGGCCACTGGAACCGCTTGTCCCACAATGCTGTCTAGTGTCATCCCGTCACCTCAAGAATAAAGATCCAAGAGCAGTCCGCGTATTTCATCCAAACGACCCAATAAATCTAGGCTGTCATCCTGCTTAGTAAGAAAACTGCGGGTCAGCTCTTCCAGCTTGGCATCAATCGTCTGCACCTGCATCAGTAAACGGCGGCGCCCGTGGGGATCATAAAAGACCCGTTCTTCCACCGCATACGACTGCTTAACCAAAAACTGGAGAAAAGCCCGCACTTTCTTTTTGTAACGCAAGAGATTCTGCATACTCGGATTTTTCTTAAACCGCTCGGCATACTCATCAATTTCCGCTAACGCCTCAGTCAAATCCAGTTCCTCGGTACGCTCCTCCTGGAGCACCTGTTCAAAAACGGGTTCGACTGCTGCAGCATCCCTTGCCTTGCCTTTTTTGGAAACTAATGGTTCCCGACGCGGCCCTGATTTGGCTACTCTCAAATTTTTTCAAACCTTTCCACGTCGATACAGAAGACGGAAGCACCGCCCACAACCACCTTTTCCTCCGGAGTATCAACTGTACTCCGCATAAAAGGAATGAGGGGCGTTGGAACGGGTTGTTCCCGCGTCTTACAGATCTTCCCGATCAAATCCAGAACTTCGTCCACCCGTTCGTTTTCCACTCCGAGCATGAGGGTAGTGTTGCCTGCCCGCAGAAAACCGCCTGAGCTGGACAACCTGGTGACACGAAATCCATTTTCCATCAACGCATCGAGCAGCTCTGATGCATCCTTGTCCTGGATAACAGTAAAGAGCAGTTTCATCAGCCGCACCTTCCTTCCAATGCCTGCAACACCCGTTGACTCACAGCCTCACGTGTGCCTTCTGCAGAAACCACTTTTACCCTGTCCGGTTCAGCCTGGGCAATCTCCAAAAACCCCCGCCGAACCCGGTTGTAGTAATCCAACGTACGCTGTTCAATGCGATCACCCTTAGTCTTGGCCAAAAACTGTGCCGGATCGCCATCTAGATAAACAGTTAGATCGGGCCAAAGTCCACCGGCTGCCCAGTGGTTGATCGTTTTGATCGCCTCAATTTCAAAACCCAGGCCGTAGCCCTGATAGGCAATTGAGGAATCTATAAAACGCTCACAGATCACCATCTTACCGTCTTTTAGGGCCGGTAAAACCTTTTCTGCCACATGTTGGGCCCGGTCTGCCGCGTAGAGCAGGACCTCTGTCATGGAGTGCAGTTCCTCATGTTCCGGATTGAGCAGCAGGCTGCGGATCTTGCTTCCCAACTTGGTCCCGCCCGGCTCGAATGTATGCAGAACAGAGTACCCCTGCCGCTCCAGCTCCCCTTTGAGGAGCAGGGCTTGCGTAGTCTTACCTACGCCATCTATACCTTCTAGTGTAATAAATAAACCCTGTTGCATAAAGACTTTTCTCCTTACTTTGTTTTTCTGCAAAAAGGACGGTTATCCTCTAATACCACCACGTTTTCCCCTGCCATTATTCCCCTCACAAACCAGCCCAAACGCAAGCACCAGCGCAGATAATCACAGATTTCAGGCGTGAATTCCTCACCGGGGACAATCACAGGTACGCCTGGAGGATAGGGTGTGATAAACCCGCCGCTTACCCTGCCTACCGCCTCTTCCAAAGGTATTTCCCCCTTTTCCCTAAAGAACGCTTCCCGCAGGCTGAGACGGGCAGGGGGCAGGGCTGGTACGTCAATCCCATAAGACGGCAGGGGCCTGCCGCCAAGGTGGGATCTCCGTTCCGCCAAGTCAGTTACGGCACGGATCAGAGCTTCCACGCTTGCGGGAGTGTCTCCCACAGAAATCAAGGCCAACACATTATAATAATCGCTCAGCTCCACCTGGATCTTGTAATCCCGCCGCAACAAGCGCTCAACCTCTAGGCCGGTCAGACCTAGGCTGCGCAGGGAAAACACTACTTTGGTGGGATCGGAGTTAAGCTGACTGGGCAAAAGCTCAACGCCAGGCACTGCAGCAATACCCATCTGGGCGCGCTGGCCCAACGCGAGGCATCTCCCAAAGAGATCTTTCCCTTGCTCTGCTAATACCGCCCTGACCGCATCCAATACCGCTAGGAAAACCAAGGACGGACTTGTTGTCTGCAGGGCCTGCTTAGCCTGGACTACCTTGGGAAACCACTGGGTATTGGCGCTGTGCAGCATGGAAGTTTGGGTAAAGGAGCCCAGGGTCTTATGTGTACTCTGCACAACCGCATCGGCACCACAGGCTAGTCCAGAAGGAGGCAACCCCTTGGAAAAACGAAAATGGCCGCCGTGGGCCTCATCCACGAACACCATTACACCACGCTCATGTGCCACACGCACCAGTTCAGCCAGCTGGGAAACGGTTCCGTAATAGGTGGGATGGGTAAGAACCAAGGCCTGGTACTGCCTCTTTCCAGTCCGTTCCATAACATCCTCCACAGTTGGCGGCAGCGGGATCAGCCAGTCCCCATCGTAGCTGGCCGGGATGAAATCCGCCTCTGCGTCCGCCAAGATCAGGGCAGAATAGACGGATTGGTGCGAAAAACGGGGAATAAGTACGCGCCCGGTTGTGGGCATGAGAAGATAGTGGAGGCCACAGGTTGTCCCATTTACAAGAAACATGGAATCACTCGCGCCGAACAGCTCGGCAGCGAGCCGTTCCGCCTGTTCCAGAGCCGTTTCAAACTGATGCCCAATGTCTTCGTTCTCTATCTCATCGGAAGGGTCTAGGTTAAAAAACCCCTCGCCTAATGCTGCCACAATTTCCCCAAAGGGTCCCCCATGTAATTTGTGTCCAGGGGTATGAAATGGGAGGATGCGCTCCTGGGCGTAGGCCCGCAGTGCGCTCCAAAGGGGGGTTGTAGTTTGTTTCAAGTAAGATCACTCTCCAGAGGGCGATGGTCTAGTGCAGCAGAAAACTGGCGCTGCCACAATACTTTCAAGGCGCGAATAATCTGCTCGTACTCAGGCTGTTCAACCGTCATTTCCATCAAGTCCGCTTCACACTCACCGCACATTACTATACCGCAGAAAGAAAGGACTCCTTTTTCCACCGCATTCTGACAGAGCAGACAGTGCATACCATCACCCCTCTCTATCCTATTCCTTTGGGGTTTTCCACGTGTCAGTCCAGATATCCTGCCCAAGGCCACTCCCCCGACGTTGATTAACGCTCGACCTTAGACATAGGCTGGTATATAATACCAATAACATGCGCTTGGAGGGAAAGGAATGGAGGTAAAGGTTGATATCTCGAATGTGGTACTGGAAACGGAGCGCCTAATTCTCAGATCCTGGCAGGAGAGTGATCTCGACGACTTTTTCGCGTATGCGTCGGTACCGGGCGTCGGTGAAATGGCGGGTTGGCCCCACCACCGCACGAAGGAAGAATCCCGGGATGTTATAAAAAACTTCATGGAAGAGAAAGAAGTATTCGCCATCGTGCACAAAACAGACAATAAGGTCATTGGCTCCCTTGGCTTACACGACTCCTTGGCCAATAGGGATCCTGAATACAGCCACCTGCGTATTAAGAGCCTCGGTTTTGTCCTATCCAAAGACTATT
The DNA here is from genome assembly GCA_002391465.1 of Firmicutes bacterium UBA3910. GTDB lineage: Bacteria > Bacillota > Limnochordia > Darwinibacteriales > Darwinibacteriaceae > UBA3910. The sequence continues at coordinate 8,739 of DGFC01000083.1, forward strand.
GGGGACTGGGCCTCATGCCCGAAGCGGCAAAGGCAGTAATTAACTACTGCTTTCAAGTACTGGAGCTGGACGCCCTAACCTGCGGCCATTTTGTGGAGAACTACCGCTCACAGCGGGTAATCGAAAAGTTGGGTTTTCAGTACGTTAGAACAGTACAACTGCAGTCAAAGGCATTGGGGAAAACATTTGAGACTAAGTATTATATGCTTTGGAAAAATGCTTTGGCATAACAAAAGACCTCGTTCAATGAACGAGGTCTTTCAAATTAAT
>DGFC01000002.1:0-7560 GCA_002391465.1 Firmicutes bacterium UBA3910
GAACACCATACCGACTTCATTTTTGCCATCCTCTGTGAAGAATTGGGTTTCTTAGGTGGAATCGCTGTGTTAGTCCTATTCTTCGTAATTGGTTGGCGTGGTTTGCGCGTAGCGATGCGGGCGCCGGATTTGTATGGGAGCCTGCTGGCGATAGGTATTACTGCTATGATTGCATTCCAGGCCTTGCTCAATATTGGTGTCGTCACCGGGTCGCTGCCTGTCACCGGGATACCTCTGCCCTTTATCAGCCATGGGGGTTCCTCCCTTCTGGTTAGTTTGGCAGGTATCGGTATCCTCCTGAACATTTCGCGTCAGTGTCCCGACTAAGCTGCAAGCGCTAAGTGTGAGTTGGAATAGGCCCATAGACTGCGGTTTTCACCGAATACCCCACTCGGCATATTATAAACGGTAGCATACGGGGTAGAGGTGATACGATGGGCATGTTAATCGTTGAAGGTAAACACAGTTTGCGCGGAACCGTGAGAATAAACGGAGCGAAAAACTCGGCACTAAAGCTGATGGCCGCAGCCTTATTGGGGAGCGGAGAGTTCCTGATAGAGGATGTGCCTGACATAACAGACGTCAGGACGATGGCTAGCGTTTTGGCGGGTTTGGGCGTCAAGATTAAGCGCTGTGATAACCGCCTGGAACTGAATGTTTCATCCCTTCACGGTCGTGTTCCGGAGGAACCCGCTAGATCCATGCGTGCTTCCGTGCAGGTTATGGGACCGCTCTTAGCTCGTTTGGGGTGGGTTAGGGTAGTGATGCCCGGGGGTTGTGCAATTGGGACCCGGCCCTTAGATCTTCATTTGAGCAGTCTGCGTAAGATGGGTGCGGAGATTGAGGTTAATGGCAAGTTTATTACGGCAACTGCGGAGCGACTCAAGGGCGCGGACATCTCTTTCCGCTATCCCAGTGTAGGTGCAACTGAGAACATAATGATGGCGGCCACTTTGGCCAAGGGTGAGACGATCATCCGTAACGCCGCCAGAGAACCGGAAATCATTGATATTCAATCTTTCCTGAATAAAATGGGAGCCCGAATTGAGGGCGCAGGTACAAGCGTCATCAGGATAAACGGTGTGGAAGGCTTGGCTTCCACAAGCTGCAGGGTTATTCCGGACAGAATAGAAGCAGGCACTTATTTATTGGCCTTTCTGCTCACAGGCGGAAGGGGTAAGTTGACGAACGTCATTCCCGCACATCTGACTGCTCTTCTGGACGTCCTGCGGAGTATGGGTGTTGCAGTTGAGGCAGGGAATGACACTGTGGATATTGAAGCTCCCAAGCGGATCAACCCATTTCGGATCCTGACCGGGCCCTATCCGGGGTTTCCCACCGATCTCCAGCCCCAAATCGCGGTGGTGGCAACGCAAGCTGAGGGCAGTAGTATGCTTGTGGAAGCCGTATTTGACCAGCGGTTTGGTTATACGGCTGAGTTAAAGAGGATGGGCGCTGCGTTGGAGGTCAATGAGCGGGCACTAACAGTTCACGGGCCAAGCCCACTGCGGGGGACGGAGCTTCAGGCTGGGGACTTGCGAGGAGGGGCAGCCCTGGTTCTGGCCGCTTTAGCTGCGGAAGGACGGAGTACTGTTAGCGGCGTTCACCACGTGGATCGGGGATACGAAAAGATCGAGGAGAACCTAAGGCAATTGGGAGCGAGAATTGTTAGGGTGGCGGGAGAGGATAAGGATGCGGACTGAAGGAAGAGGTGTTATCTCTGTTTTAATTGTGGCTGTGGTTGTTGCCTTTTATTTGCTCTGCAATTCTAGTTTTTTCGAAACAGACCAGATTGAGTGGACAAGCCTCAACTATCTCAGGCCACATCAATTGGATGCTTTCCTCGAATTCTCCCCCATCAACGTTTGGCGGCTCGATTCCCGTGAACTAAAGGCTGCACTGCTCGAACATCCCTGGATAGTGTCGGCTAACGTGCGTTGGAGGTGGCCTAACCGCATCATAGTTGATGTTGTGGAGAGAAAGCCCATAGCACAGCTCTCTTCGTCTCAAAGTTGGTTTCTCCTTGATGGGGAGGGACGGCTCTTACCTCCTCCGGTAGGAACGTTAGACGGTTCCCTCCTTGTGGTAACGAATATCAATGTGGAATCAACGGAACAGCTGGTTTCAACCGCCCGCTTAATCAGTTCCATTCCCGACAATCTAATGGGCTATCTTGCAGAGTGGAACTGGGACAAACGCGCCTTTATCACCGATGCTGGTACCGAAGTCCTAATTGGGACATCGGTGGACCTAGAGCAGAAGTTTCTCCTGCTTGAGAGGATATTGGCTGATCTGGCGCAGCGCGGTGAACATGCGACCAGAATCGATTTGCGGATAGCTAACAATCCAGTTGTTACTACGAGGTAAGTTTTTTATCAGTTGAAGGACAAATGCGCTCGCGTGTGGAAAATAAAGTAAACCGATGTTAATCGATTGGTGGAGAAGGGGGATCCCATGTTCGAGTTTGATTTAGATAACATTCAGTATGCGAACATAATAGTCATTGGCTGTGGAGGTGCAGGGGGCAACGCAGTAAACCGCATGATTGAGGCAGAACTGAAAGGTGTTCATTTTATTGCACTAAATACAGATGCCCAAGCCCTGCACATGTCGAATGCCCAGACTAAAATTCAAGTGGGCGAAAAGCTGACCAAGGGACTAGGGGCCGGCTCTGACCCAAGCATCGGACAGCGTTCTGCCGAAGAATCTCGGGAAGAGATTAAGGCTGCCTTGGAAGGGGCAGATATGGTTTTCATTACGGCAGGCATGGGTGGAGGTACCGGCACCGGGGCTGCACCGGTTGTGGCTGAGATTGCTAAAGAACTCCAAGCGCTCACGGTGGGCGTTGTTACCAAGCCCTTTACTTTTGAGGGACGCCGGCGGAGGGATCAGGCAGAAAACGGAATCGAGGTTCTCAAGAGCAAGGTCGATACCTTAATTACCATTCCCAATGATCGCCTCCTGCAGGTAGTAGAGCGGCGTACCTCCATGGTGGAAGCCTTTGCGGTAGCCGACGATGTACTGCGTCAGGGTGTCCAGGGCATTTCTGACTTGATAACAGTGCCCGGCCTGATTAACCTGGACTTTGCCGATGTGCGGACCATCATGACTAACGCTGGATCTGCCTTAATGGGAATCGGTCAGGCGAGCGGAGAAGATCGGGCTGTCAAGGCGGCAGAACAGGCCATCAGCAGTCCCCTCTTGGAAGCTTCCATTGAAGGCGCTAAGGGTGTTCTGTTGAGCTTGACGGGAAGTTCGAGCATGGGTCTTTTTGAAGTTAACGAAGCTGCTGAGATTATCTCCCAGGCAGCGGACCCGGACGCCAATGTTATCTTTGGTGCCGTCATTGACGAATCCCTCGGCGATGCGGTGCGCGTTACAGTAATCGCCACAGGCTTCGATGCTCCTAGCCGTCAGGATACATATTCCATTTCGAAAGAACTGGATATTCGTCCCTTCGTCGGCGATGAGCTGGACATACCTGCATTTTTGCGAAAAAAATAGGCAGAATGGATCTAACCTCAGTAAAAAAGGCCCGTGTGGGCCTTTTTTTATTCCATCTTCTTCATTTCTCTCCGCAGTTTCTTCAAGATCTTCTTCTCAAGGCGGGATATATAGGATTGGGAGATACCCAATAGTTCCGCCACTTCCCGTTGAGTGAGTTCCCGTTCACTGTTTAGACCAAAGCGCAGCTCCATGATCCTTTTCTCGCGCCCAGTTAACTGGGCCAAAGCTGAAGCTAAGAGAGCCTTATCTACTTCCTTTTCGATGTGTCTGATTATATCGCTTTCCTGGCCTACAACGTCTGCTAACACCAACTCATTTCCATCCCAATCTATGTTGAGGGGTTCATCGAAGGATACTTCTACCCTCAGTTTGCTGGTTCGGCGCAGATACATGAGGATTTCGTTTTCGATGCAGCGTGAGGCATAGGTAGCAAGTTTGATGTTCTTAGAGGGATCAAATGTATTGACTGCTTTGATTAAGCCAATGGTGCCGATTGAGACTAGATCTTCTATTGATATCCCCGTGTTCTCAAACTTGCGGGCGATATAGACAACCAAACGGAGATTGCGTTCAATCAGGGGTGTCCTTACTTCCCGATCCCCCGCCTGTAGCCGGCCCAGAAGCTCCTGTTCTTCCTCTAGGGTGAGGGGTGGGGGCAAGACCTCGTTGCTGCCTATGTAATGAACTGGCGGCGCCAGACCAAGGCGGTGGAGAAGGTCAATAAGGCGAAGGCGAAGCCTGAGTTTAAAAATCAGCAGACGCTGGACCAGCATGGGCTTCTCCCCCTTTCTCAACACCCGAATCCACGCTCTGGAGGGAACCTTGCACTGCTGTGGGAGGAATCAAGGCCCGGTATTCGTTATTCGGATCCAAGGTGTGGGGATAGATGGCGATAGTAGGTTGGAGGCTGTTATTCATTGGGCTTTCCGCTATCCTAATACCATCGGAGCGAAAGCCCAGCATCAGTCCGTTTTTCTTGCCTAAAGATGTAAAGGGGATGAGTCTAACCCGGGTCCGCCATTCATCCAGTTCAACCATGGTCTCCAACACATTTAACTCGTTGTTTTCCACTGCGGTGACAAGCTTTCCAATGTCTTGGGGCAGAAGTTCCTGTAAAACAGAGTGTTCTACTACAATAACCGGTTGATTGGTGAGTGGATCCCGCAGATTGTTGCCCGTATCAACCAGTGCGTCCACTTTAACTTTTGCGTTATCGCAGTAAATTTCTACTGGAACACGATAGACCTGGTTGACTATCCGTTCATGCACTACGCCCCAGCCGAGCTCAGCAACGGCCAGGAGTGTGATGATGGAAATGACTGTACCCAATGGGAAAATCGGGTTAGCCGCTGATCCCAACAGGTAGGCCCCGGCCAAACCGGCACCAGCGGCAATAAAACCGATTCCATAAAAATAACCGGCGACTGACAATAGTTTTTTCGCAGATAAAGGGTAAAAGCTAACAAGAAGCATGGCCAGGGAGATCAGGACTATGACCGGCAGAAACTGCAGCAGGCCATAGAAGGGGATCAACCCCACGCTGGCTAGTAGATAAAGGAAGTAATGCAGTGTTCCAAGGGCGGACGCCAAAAACAAGCGCACCGGTCTAGTGCGCGTACGGGTAATTGAAGCAGTTGCCCAAAGCAGGAGATAGACTAACAGAAAGTTGCAGCCTAAACGCAGTAGCCAGACATCGACATAAAGGATGTACTTAGGCATGTGTCTCCCCTCCATGCAATCTTACTTCAGAATATTAGCCCATGCTGTGGAAGATTCCTTCTTTGATCGGAAAAAGAGCAACCTTGACAATCTGGAATAGAACGGTGGCGGGGTGGCCATACTGTACAGTAGTAATTGGCATTTTGGGGAGGCGGCAAACGATGAACAAAGTGGAGATCTGCGGTGTGAACACGGCCAAATTGCCCGTTTTGCCAAACAAGAGAATGCGGGAGCTCTTGGTTCGCATTAAGGATGGCGATAAAGAGGCCCGTGACGAAATGGTTCAGGGTAATTTGCGACTGGTCCTCAGTGTTATCCAACGGTTTAACAACCGGGGGGAGTATGTGGACGACTTGTTTCAAGTGGGCTGCATCGGTTTAATGAAAGCAATAGACAATTTTGACCTGAGCCAAAACGTCAAGTTCTCAACCTATGCGGTACCTATGATAGTGGGGGAGATCCGCCGGTATCTGCGTGATAATAACCCCATCAGGGTAAGCCGTTCACTGCGGGATATTGCTTATAAAGCGCTGCAGACCAGGGATAGTTTGGCGAACAAATACTCCAAGGAACCCACTATTGGACAGATAGCGGAGGAACTGCAGATACCGCGGGAAGAAATCGTGTTTGCTTTGGATGCAATCCAAGAACCCATTTCCCTCTTTGAGCCCATCTACAACGATGGGGGCGATCCCATTTTTGTGCTCGATCAGATCAGCGATGAGAAAAACACCGATCGCAGCTTGATCGAAGGGGTGAGTATCAAGGAGGGGATGAGACACTTAGGTGAACGGGAGCGCCTGATATTAACAATGCGTTTTTATGAGGGACGCACCCAGATGGAGGTTGCAGAGGAGATTGGCATCTCTCAAGCCCAGGTATCCCGTTTGGAGAAAGCAGCCCTCAAGAATCTGAGAAAACATATGGCCACATCGTGAGGAGGCAAGGCATAATGCGAAAATCGTTCTGGGTGCGGCTCTTTTTCAGTGCCGCCCTCCTGGTGACAGGATTATTCTTTGCCCTTATGCTTTCGGTCTTTATCAATGATGTTCTCGATGAAACAGCTTTTGCCCAGCAAAACTTGATTCGTTTACACGTCTTAGCAAACAGCAACTTACCACAGGACCAGGATCTGAAACTAAAGGTTCGTGATACTATCCTCGCCGAAACAAGGGAGATTCTAGCAGGTGTCGCTGATAAACAAGAAGCCCAAGAACTACTCTTGGCAAATAAGGAGAAGCTTGCTGCTGCGGCTCAAGCTAGGGTGCTGCAAGCGGGTTTTACATACCCCGTGAGCGTCCGCATAGGGAAATTCCATTTTCCCTTCCGGGAGTACGGTGATTTCTCGCTTCCGGTGGGAATCTATGACGCGGTGCGCGTTGAAATCGGCAGTGCTGCAGGGGATAACTGGTGGTGCGTTCTGTTTCCCCCCCTCTGCCTGGCCGATTTGGACGGCACAAACAACGGTCTGCTCAGGGTAAATGAGGGGGGCGAGGGGAACAGCTATGCCTTCCGTTTGAAAATCTGGGATCACATCTCTCAAACACACTATGCCCAGGCACTCCAGAGGTGGTGGCGGGCATCTGCAGAGGGTTTCTCTTCGTTCTTGTACTAGTTAAACAATAATCAGCAGTATGTAGAAACGGCTTCGGCCGTTTCTTTTTGCGTCCATCGGCATATAGTGAAGGGGAGGAGTGGTGGACCATGATTAGGACTTCTGATCTGCGCCGGTTGGATGTGATCAACATGGAGGAGGGGAGCTACTTAGGCAGCGTGTGCGACATTGATCTTGATCCCGATACGGGTAGGATCAAATTCCTTATAGTTGACCAGATTCGTCCTTTCCTCTTTTGGCAACGGCGGTTCGCTGATATTGAGGTTGCGTGGCATGATGTGCATCTGATCGGCACGGACGTTGTGCTCGTGAAAAACAAGACATGGCGTCGTTAGGCGTTTTGCTGTATAATATCTAGTGGGGAGGTGGGAAATTATGCGCTGTCCGTTCTGTTTGCATCTGGATAGTAAAGTCCTTGATTCCCGTCAGACTGAGGAGGGTGCATCCATCCGGCGGCGGCGGGAGTGTATGGCTTGCCACAAACGGTTTACAACATACGAACGGTTAGATGAGATACCGTTCATGGTGATCAAAAAGGATGGCAGACGAGAGCCTTTTTCCAGGACGAAGATACTAAACGGCATGGTTCGTGCCTGTGAGAAGAGGCCGATTTCCATCGAAACACTGGAAGAGGCGGTGTCAGATATAGAGGGGCAGGTGCGTTCCCGGCTGGACAGGGAGATCTCTTCAGAGTCCATTGGCGAATTGGTCATGGACAA
>DGFC01000002.1:7783-18845 GCA_002391465.1 Firmicutes bacterium UBA3910
TGGCGAATTGGTCATGGACAAGCTGCGCGAGCTCGATGATGTTGCCTATGTGCGATTCGCGTCAGTATACCGCCAGTTCAAAGATATAGATCGGTTTATCGAAGAACTACAGCAGCTTAGGAAGGACAGCGAACGTTCCACTTAGCTTCAGCAAGGAGATCGGGCGTCCTGCGTAGAAGGATGACAGGAAGAGGTGGGCACGGTGCGCGTGAGAAAAGAAAAGAAACAGCGGACAGAGAAGAGACAGTTTGGGGTCAAGTATAGGGAGATTATCGGGATCCTCCTCTCGGCCTTTGCTGTGTTCTCCATTTTAGCACTATACGTGGACACTGCCGGGTGGGTCGGTCTGACACTGCGCAGAGTTTTGGGGGCTGCCTTTGGAGATCTGGCTGTGGTCTTCGCCGCTATCCTTGTTCTAGTATCTGTCCAGGTTTTTCGCGGCAAAAGATGGCCGCCTACGCTGCGCATACTGCTCGGTTTGCTGTTATTACTCTTCGCCGTCTTTTTGAGCTATCATATGCTTTATTATCGTGGTTACCAGTTTCCTCCCCAGCTGGCTGAAGAACTCAGTTACGCCAGGCGGGGAGAAGGCGGTGGGGTTTTAGGTGCCCTACTTTTGGTGTTCAGTTTTAACGCTTTCGGGATTCAGGGTTCTTATGTCCTGGTTGGGACTGCGGCCCTACTTGGTGTAATCCTTTTCTTTCAGATTTCCCTGGTGGATTTAGGCCGGGCTTTAGCAGGTAAGATCAAGGACGCATGTCTGGCTTGGTGGGGTAAACGGCGTGAACGGAGTGAGCAGCGCAAGCTAAGGCGCCTGGAAAAAAAACAGGCCCATCGGGCAGAACGGGCCAGACAGAAGGAACTTGCCCAGGCGGAAAGCCGTCCTGCTCCAGAAAAGAAGCTATCCGAACCTAAGCAGATGAAGAAAGAAAAGCCTAAGGCTAAGGAAGATGCTGCGCCAGAGCCGAAGGTGGAACAGGCACCAGACCCAACTCCAAGTCCTAATACGGCCAAGGCAGGTCAGTATCAACTACCTCCCCTTTATTTGCTGCAGAAAAACAGGGGACGGGCGCGCCGTCCTGAAACGGAACGGGCTGATCTACTGGAGGAAACCCTCGCCCATTTTGGTATTGAAGCGAAGGTTGTGAATGTGTCCCAGGGTCCGGTTGTAACTCGGTATGAGCTTCAGCCCGCCCCGGGAATTAAGGTATCCCGCATCACCGCCTTGGCCGATGATATAGCTTTGGCCTTTGCTGCGGAGGACGTCCGGATTGAGGCACCTGTTCCGGGCAAACCGGTGGTGGGAATAGAGGTGCCCAATAAACGGACTGAATCGGTGCTTCTCCGTGATGTAATGGAGAGCCCGGCTTTCAGCGAACATGAATCGCCGGTAGCGTTAGCGCTAGGTAAAGATATTGCCGGCGAACCGGTGATCGCCGATCTGCAGAAATGGCTCCATATCCTTATGGCCGGGGCCACAGGCTCAGGCAAGAGTGTTGGACTGAAAGCCATGATTTCCAGTCTGCTATTTCGAGCAGATCCGGAGCAGGTAAAGCTTCTGATGATCGACCCCAAGCGAGTTGAACTGTCTGTTTTTGACGGTATTCCCCATTTGATTTCCCCGGTGGTAACAGATCCGCGTAAAGCAGCTAATGCCCTGCGCTGGGCAGTGGTTGAGATGGAACGACGTTATCAGCTCTTTGCTGAGACCGGGGCTCGTAACCTAGAAATGTATATGCAGTCTTTGGCGGATGAACCCGAAAGGGAACCGCTGCCTTACATTGTAGTGATCATCGATGAACTTGCGGATCTGATGATGGTTGCGGCAGCTGAGGTAGAAGACGCCATTTGCAGATTAGCCCAGATGGCTAGGGCCGCCGGTGTTTATTTGATCATCGCTACCCAAAGGCCTTCGGTAGATGTAATTACCGGTCTAATTAAGGCCAACGTTCCGTCTAGGATCTCCTACGCCGTTTCCAGTCAAGTAGACTCCAGGACGATTTTGGATATGGGTGGGGCTGAACGCCTGATTGGTAAAGGAGATATGCTCTATTACCCCATTGGAGCAGCCAAGCCCACTCGTGCTCAGGGTGCCTGGATTTCCGATAAAGAGGTGGAGGCTCTCGTTTCTTGGTGGAAGAAACAGGGAGAACCTGAATACGAAGAGGTTATGGATGAAGTCTTAAATGGCTCAGCCTTTGAAGAGGATGAGTACGAAGACGACGAACTGCTGCCCGATGCCATACGTTTGGTTGTGGAGAATGGCCAGGCTTCCATTTCCATGCTGCAGCGCAGGTTCCGCATTGGTTACAGCCGGGCGGCACGATTGATAGATGTAATGGAAGTGCGGGGCATTGTGGGATCATATCAAGGCAGCAAACCTAGGGAAGTGCTAGTGGACAGCACCATTTTTGAGGAAGGGTGAAAAACGTGACGGGACTGGGGACACTGTTACAGGAGGCCCGTGCTGAGCAGGGGTTGACGATCAACGACATGGTGGAACGCACCAGAATCAGACGGGATTTTCTCGAGGCAATGGAGGCAGGCGAGTTTGACAGGCTGCCCGATCCCGCCTACATTAAACCCTTTTTGCGGACGTATGCCAAGGCTTTAGGTTTGGATGAAGAACAGGTGGCGTTAGAGTTCGACGCCCTCTCTGCCCCTTCCCAAGAGGAACTGCTCAGTCTGCGAGAGCGGCGGCAGAGTCTGCAGAGAAAAAAGCGTGTGCGCAGCGTGATCAGGCTGCTCTTGGTAGTGGCCGCAGCTGCAGCGATAGGTTATATTATCTACAGATCCAATCTAATCTGAACTAGGAGGAACAGTATTTGGGTAAAGATTATCTTATCCGAGCGATACTGGGTGAAAACCAAGCTCGGGTATTCGCATTAAGAACAACAGACACGGTGCGGCAGGCGCAAGTCAACCACAACACCGCGCCGGTTGCCACAGCCGCTCTTGGGCGTACACTGACAATGGGGTTGGTGTTAGGTGCCATGCTGAAGGGCGAGGAGACAATCACGGTACAGGTTAAGGGCGATGGCCCGCTTGAGGGTATAGTCGTTTCGGCGGACTCCCAGGGTAGGGTGAAAGGTTATGTTGGCAATCCCCATGTCGACCTGCCTTTAAACCAGGCTGGGAAGCTGTCCGTGGGTAAGGCTGTGGGAAGCGGAACGCTGCACGTGATTCGGGATATAGGCTTGAAAGAGGCTTACCAGGGAACTGTGCCGCTTCAGACGGGAGAAATTGGTGATGATTTTGCTTACTATTTCACCGCTTCGGAGCAGGTACCCTCAGCAGTAGTGTTGGGCGTATTGATCGATACCGATTTGGCTCCGCTTGGGAGCGGTGGATTAATTGTACAGCTTCTGCCCGATGCTGTTCATGATGATGCCTTTATCACTCTGCTCGAGGAGCGTTTGACTGCGATGCCCCCTGTTAGTTCTCTCTTTGCAGACGGGAAGACGCCCGAGGAGATTGTGGCTGAGGTGTTTGCAGGGATTAAGCTAAATGTGATTGATTGGGCACCCGTGGCATTTCACTGCGACTGTTCACAAGAACGCTTCGAGCGTGGGCTGATTGCCTTGGGCAGAGAAGAACTGCAGCAGTTTGTTCAAGAGGGCGAAACTCTGGAAACGGTCTGCCGTTTCTGCAGTAAGAAGTATTATTACACCGTTGAGCACTTGGAAAAACTGCTGAGGGAGCTTGGAAAAGCAGCGGAATAAATGGTAATTCCTCCCGCATATATTGTGTGTGGAGGGAGGAATTACATTGGCTAGAATGGGAAGAAATGTAAGGAATGGTCCGAGCTTGCTGTTCATTGTCATTACCCTAATTGTGGTAGCAGTTGTGGGAGCTAGGTTCTTCGGTTTCATGCCGGAAAGTGACGAGGCACCTAAACCACCAATAGTGGAAACGGGCGAACCGGAACCACCCCAGGGTGTTGCTGTTGATCCGACTCCTAAAGTACTAGTTTTTCACAGTCATACGTCTGAGAATTACAAACCCCAGGACAGCCATGCTAGGGGGACTGTGGGAGACGTTGTACGGGTGGGGGAAGCATTGGTGGCTGAACTAGCTAGCCTTGGGATAACGGCCATTCACGACAAGACCATCCACGATCAGCCGCGTTACAGTGACGCATTTATAAACTCGGAAAAGAAAGTGAATGAACTGCTGGCTGCAAATAGCGGAATTCAGATGGTTCTAGACATTCATCGCGATGGTTTGCAGGATAAACCGGACGACTATACCAAAGCACAAGCGAATGGTATGGATGTGGCAAAGATTCTGTTTGTAGTAGGGGACAAGGATAACGAGCGCTTGGAGGATAACATCCGCTTTGCCCAACGTATCAGCGATGCGTTAGAAAGGGAGTACCCTGGGGTGACTAGGGGAGTGCGGGTCTTCAAGTCCGATTACAGCGGTGAGCTGCATCCCAACAGCATCATGGTATTAATAGGAGATTGGCGCGGCAATACTATTGACGAGGCAGTCGCGTCGGCCCGTTTACTGGCGAGGGTGTTGGCTCCGTTGGTGAACTAGGAATCAGTGGGAGTGACGTTTATGAATCAGCATGTCCATTTAATTGGAATCGGTGGGACGGGCATGGGACCCTTGGCCAAGATCTTTTTGGAAATGGGACATACCGTCACGGGCTCCGATCTCCAATCGTCCGAGACAACTGATTATTTGACTAAGCTGGGTGCCACCATCTATTTCAGGCACGACGCTGCTAATGTGAATGGGGCACACAGTGTGGTCTATTCAAGCGCCATTCCCAGACAAAACCCTGAAATGGTGGCGGCCCGCAGTAAAGGGATCGCCATTTTACATCGTTCTGAGGTGTTGGCTGAACTGCTTAATGCCGGTAGGGGAATTGCAGTGGGCGGTGCACACGGCAAGACTACCATTACCTCCATGCTCGCCCTCTGTTTGGAAACGGCTGGTCTCGATCCTACCGTATTAATTGGTGCCCATTTTGCTCCCTTTGGCCCAGGGGCCAAATATGGACGGGGGAAGTATGTGGTTGCTGAGGCTGACGAGAGCGATGGAAGCTTTTTGAGATATAAGCCTGAGGTAGCCATCGTAACCAGCATCGAACCTGATCATCTAGAAAACTATAATGGTACTTTTGAAGCTCTGATTGACAGTTATCGTCGCTTTTTGGGGAACTGCATGCCTGGCGGTATGCGTCTGTTGGGGATCGACGACCCCATTGCAGCCGCGATGAGCCGGGAGTATGAGTGCGTCACGTACGGTTTTACGCCTGCTGCCCATTGGCAGGCGGAAGTTGTGGAACTCAAGGAGGTCCAATCGCGGTTTAGAGTGTTCAAACACGGTCTGTACTATGGGGAGTTTCTGCTGAGCGTACCCGGTAGGCACAATGTGGCCAATGCTCTAGCCTGCATTGCCGTCTGCGACTATGTCGGTTTGTCGGCTGAGCAGATCCGGCCGGCTCTGGCAGCCTTTTCCGGAGCGCAGCGTAGGTTTCAGATCGTGGGCCGGACGAACGGGGCCCTGGTTGTTGATGACTACGCCCACCATCCCACGGAGGTGGCGGCCACAATTAGGGCTGCCAAGGAAGGGTGGCGTCGCCAAGTGGTTGCTGTTTTCCAGCCCCATCGCTATTCCCGCACTGAACTCCTGTTTGATGAGTTTTCCCGGGCGTTTAGGGAAGCGGACGTGGTTATTCTGACAGACATCTATTCGCCGCCCCCTGAAGAACCTGTACCAGGCATTAGTTCGGCCAGGTTGGTGGAGCAGATTCGGGCCCATCAGAATGGGAAAAAGGTATACCATATCCCAGATCAGAGGGAAGTGGCTCCGTTTCTTCGTCAGTGGCTCAGCATCAATGATCTGGTGCTTGTGATGGGCGCAGGCCCAATCTGGCGGGTAGCCCGGGAGTTAGTGGAAAAGGCATAAACTACTGATGGGATCGCAGGACAGATTTTGGCTCGTTTCCGTTTTGTCCGGCCGCACCAGGATTAGGCGGTATTGAAACAAGGGAACATAAATAAACGCGGCTCTTATGGCGTTCATCTGAATGGTGGGCATAAGCCGCGTTTTTACTTCTTGCAGTTTCGCCTCATAGGCGGGAGAATCAGACTGGTTTTCGAAGTACTCTCGCAGCCTTCCTTTTTCCTCTTCTAATCTTTCCCATGCAGCAAGGGTCCAGTCATGGCCCTGTTCATCCAGATCAGCTAGGATGTTCTCCACCGCAGCGTTGTACGCCTTTTTCAGGCCATATTTTCTTTTTCGAAGCAATGTCTCGTCCACGCCTCCCGGCTGAAGCAGGTGAGTGGGGAGGTTCAGCCTGAGAACCCTGGCATCTGAAAGATCTACGATGCGTGTGTGGATCGACTCTTGACTGCTCAGACCTTTCAATCTGACAAAGATTTTGAGCATGATATACTGGCCATAGGCTATGGAGCTGTTTACCACATAGGTCCGGCCACCGGGGTTGAGACCAGCCATCGCCTTTTGTCTAATGCTGGGCTCGTGGAAAAAGTGGTGGGGGATATGGGCACGGCTTAAAAGACCCTGTCTGCGCACCAGCTGCACTATGCTGTTCAGCCGGTAGCTGCCGGGAACAATAAGATCCGCACCGAAAGTTTCCGCCAAATCGGGCTCGAAGGTAAATTGGAGCAGTCGACCCCGAGCCCGCCAGCCATCCAGTTCCTTCATCAGCGCGTCATCCGCATTCACCTGCCAGATACCCCTGCGGATCTCCAATGGCTCCAATTCGCACAGCGAAAAGAAATCAAAGATTAGTTGTTTGAACGTCGCGTTCACCTCCACTGCTTAGAGCAGTTCCCAGAGCGAAGATGCATCGATGTCCGCCCGGCTTTCCAAAATGCGGTCGCCGAAACGGGCGAGCTCCTGCCTAATTTGTTTAGCATCTTCATGGGCGAGGAAGATGTCCATGATGGTGCTTTCGAATGACTTACCCAGTTTGAGGTTGAGTAGTATTGTGTCCAGTTCTCCAATGATCGACTCAAACATGTTGATTTTCTCGTGGAGCAGGTAGACGATGTGTTCTTCGATTGTGTCTTTGGTGATTAAGTTGAAGATATGGACATCTCGGGTCTGCCCAAGCCTGTGCACTCTGCCGATTCTCTGCTCTAGCCGCATCGGGTTCCAGGGTAGGTCAAAGTTGATTATTTGGTTGCAGAACTGGAAGTTCAAGCCTTCACCGCCCGATTCGGTACTTACCAGAATCTGACCCTCTTTCTGAAACATGTGCCGGATCCACTGTTTCTTACCCCGGGACAGGGTACCGTCAAAGGCGAGGGTGTGGTAACCTGCCCGTTCCAGCCGGTAGCGGATATACTGCTGGGATGCCTTGTATTCGGTGAAAACTATGATTTTTCCGCCCAGTTGGGCTATCGTTCTCTCTAGGGCATCGCATTTACTGTTCTGCTTCACTTCTGCCAGATCTCTCAGCAGGGAGGCAGGCTTTTCTAGTTGATCCGGCTCCATACTGGCCATCATCTTCTCCAAAGTGAGAGCTGTGGCCAAAAAACTGGAGCACACTTCCCGCTGGAGTGTAATCAGGGGTAGGATGTTTGCCAGGCCAGTGTGGCGGCTGCTTTCTTTGACGAATTCGGTCACCCGCTCATAGATTTCCCGTTCCTTTGGCGTCAGGGAGACGATAATGGGGTGGACAATGCGTTTGGTGAACTGCACCGTTCCTTCGTTCCGTTTATTGCGGATCATCACCTGGTCCAACAGTTCCTTGAGCTGCTGTGGGTTTTTGGGAGTTCTTTTGTCTTTCACGAAATTGCTTTTGAAGGAGCGGTAGCTGCCCAATTGGCCCGGCTTAATCAGGCCGATTAAGTTGTAGAGTTCTTTCAAATCGTTTTGGACGGGTGTGGCGGTAAGCATGAGACAGTATTTTTTCTGCAGGCTGTTGACAAAACGATACGCTGCGGTAGCGCTGTTTTTCAACTTGTGTGCTTCATCGATAATGATCATGTCATAGGGGATGGAGGTTATTATGGAAGCGTGGGGCTCCCTCTTGGCCGTATCCAGGGAGGCGATGAGTATGTCGGCATACTCCCAGTCCCATTGGGTCCGCTGGATCCCCGCGGTGATATCGAATTTTTCCATAAGTTCGTAGTACCACTGCCAGACAAGCCCAGGGGGCGTTAGGATCAAGACCTTTTTGACAAGGCGTCTAAGGAGGTATTCTTTTAGCACGAGCCCCGCTTCAATCGTTTTGCCGAGGCCAACTTCGTCGGCTAGAATGGCCTGTCCCTGCATTTCGAATATAACCCGCTTTGCGGTACTCAACTGGTGAGGGTAGGGAATGACGCCAACCTGGTTCCACCGCTCCTTGAGGTGCCCCACAGCCACCAACTCTTCGGGTGCCTGCTGCTGAACAGCTAACTGGTCTGCCGCTTCGGCCAGGCTGTACCAGGCCCAAGTATCAAAGCGTTTGGCCCGTAGTTCCCGTATTAGGCTCTGCAACCCATCGGCTAAAACCTCCACCCGGTAATAGGGGAGGTCTATTGTGCGCAAAAGTCTGGTATCTGATCCACTTTTGCTCATGGTAGTGAAAGGCATTAAGAGCGAGTGCATGATCAAGCCTCCTGTTCAGAAGACTTCCCCATTTGCGCTGTTACTATGAAGTGTGGTATGATAGTAGACAAATTTCCTAGGATAGCAGGATTTTTCCGCTGGGGAACGAATAATACCTGAGACGTGCGCCGCCAAGATTTTACGGTGCCTTCATGGGTCAGGATGGTCACCGCGTTGCGCAAATTAGGAGGTAGATGTTGAATGTTTAGGTACATCGTTCGTAGAATTCTTTATATTTTTCCAATGCTGTTAGGGATTTCATCACTGAGTTTTTTCATTATGCAGCTGGCACCCGGTGATGCCTTAACAACGATGCAGTTAAGCCCGGACGTTTCGGTTGAGTTGATGGAAACTCTCCGTGCCCGGTTCTGGCTTGATCGACCAGCCCATATGCAATACATTAAATGGATTACACAGCTGTTCAGAGGTGACCTGGGCTACTCCTTCCTATGGCACGCGTCTGTGAGCTGGGTTATCAAGCAACGTCTATTCAACAGCTTAATTCTGACCGTCACCTCGACGGCTATCGCATGGCTTCTCGCTGTTCCTATCGGGATTCACTCTGCTGTCAACCAATACTCCTGGAGTGACAAGCTGCTCACTTTCTTCGCTTTTATGGGTGTATCCCTGCCTGGTTGGTTCTTTGGACTTTTGCTTCTTTACTTTAACGTAACCAGGGGATGGGGATTCCCAGTGGGAGGTATGACCAGCATCGACTTTGCCGACTTCACCTTCTGGGAAAAAGTAGTGGACTTGTCGAGGCATATGTTCATACCTATAATCGTCTTGAGTACTAGAACGGTCGCCTCCTTGCTACGTTATATGCGTTCCAGCCTTTTGGACGTCCTGCGTCAGGATTATGTTACCACCGCTAGGGCAAAAGGCTTGAGCGAGCGGGTAGTCATTTACAAACACGCTGTACGTAACGCAATCAACCCGCTTATTACGATTTTTGGTTTCCAGCTAGGCGGCATTTTGGGCGGAGCGGCATTGACTGAGATCGTTTTGAACTGGCCCGGTATCGGAAGTCTCATGCTCAATGCAGTTCGCGGTCTAGACTATTACTTGGTTATGGGTAACTTAATCATTGGTGGTGTAATGCTCATCTTGGGCAACTTGACTGCTGATATCCTATTGGCGTTAAGTGATCCACGGATTAGGTACGAATAGGGGGAGAAGGCAGTGGCTAACACGAGGAAAGACACAGTTCAAAACGAAAACGAAGTCACATACCAAGACGGCGGTGCCATTAGATCTCCGTGGAGAATGGCCTGGCGTAAGCTGAGGAGACACAAGCTTGCCTTGGTGGGCATGTGGGTTTTGATAATCCTGCACTTGTTTGCAATATTTGCAGATTTTCTTGCGCCTTACAGTGAAGTAAACACTGATCGGAGACGTAGTTACCATCCACCCACGAAGATTCACTTTGTTTCGCCGGAAGGTAAACTGACCAGACCCTATATCTATGCTTACCAGCGGGTTGATGCTCTGCGCAATCGTTACGAAGAAGATACGAGCAAAATGTATCCTATTAAGTTCTTTGTCCGCGGCGACAAGTATAAGATTCTTGGTTTTGAGACAGACATCCGTCTCTTTGGCGTAGATTCACCGGCTAGGATTTACCTGATGGGTGCAGACCGTTACGGCCGGGACATTTTCTCTCGGTTGGCATACGGCGGTAGACGTTCGCTCTTTATCGGGGTGATTGGTCTAGTTGTCAGTATGACAATCGGTCTGATTTACGGCGGTGTTTCTGGTTACTTCGGCGGTTGGATCGATAACCTTATGATGAGGATTGCCGAGATCATTATCTCGATTCCCAGCTTCTATTTGCTCTTGGCGCTCAGTGCGGTGCTGCCGCCCAATCTGCCATCAGACGTCCGATTTATGATGATCACCTTTATTCTGGCATTTATTGGCTGGGCCGGTATTGCCAGGGTGATCAGGGGCATGGTTCTGTCCATTAGGCAGACTGAGTTTGTGGCAGGGGCAGAAGCAATTGGTTGTTCGCAGCCGCGGATCATTATTCGGCATATTCTGCCTAACACGTTGAGCTACGTTATTGTCAGCGCTACTCTCTCCATCCCGAGTTTTATCCTTTCTGAATCGGGCCTGAGTGTGATTGGCGTGGGTATCCAGCATCCCTTGGCAAGCTGGGGGAACATGCTGTCTGAGGCACTTGACCTTGTATCGCTGACCCGTTATCCGTGGCTCTTGATTCCAGGGTTTTTCATCTTCATCACCGTTCTATCCTACAGTTTCTTTGGTGACGGTATCAGGGACGCCCTGGATCCGAAGGCACAGGTTTCGTAGCCTTTAATCGCACTAACTCCGCTTTGTGTCGCGACGAAAAAAAGATTATCAGTTTTTAGCAGGATAAATGACGATTCCGGAGTATTAGTATAGGTGTACTTGATAACACGATCTGCCGTCTACCGGCAGATCGTGACGAAAAACGTATTTGAAAGGCTGTGATATGACT
>DGFC01000073.1:0-163 GCA_002391465.1 Firmicutes bacterium UBA3910
ATGCCTCAACGTTGATCCTAGGCTCCCCTTTCAACTATGAGGACCAAGCGATACTCTGCGTACCGGCCGAAGCAAAAAACCCCAACCATCCCCGCTACGCCCATTACGTAAGTTATCTGATTCTAAAAACCGCGGCCCTTACCAAGGGCGGGGTTTTGGCCCT
>DGFC01000073.1:286-8654 GCA_002391465.1 Firmicutes bacterium UBA3910
TTTGGCCCTCTTCACCAGCTACCGGTTGATGGATGAAGTGGCAGACTCCATCGCCCCCAAACTGGAACAGGAAGGATACTCCCTGTTTATTCAGGGCGACGGGCCCCGCCTCAGCTTGATCCAGAACTTCCAGGCCGAGCCTAAGTCCCTCCTCTTTGGCACAAACAGCTTTTGGGAAGGGATCGACCTACCGGGCGACGCCCTCAAAGCGGTGGTAATCACCCGTCTGCCCTTTACCGTTCCCGATCATCCGGTAACTGCGGCTAGGCTGAATGCCATTGCAGCTGCGGGGGGCAATTCTTTTCTGGAATACAGTGTTCCCCAGGCAATTCTCCGCCTCAAGCAGGGCTTTGGCCGCCTGATCCGCACCAAGGAAGATGTGGGCGGTGTGGTTATCTTAGACGAACGCATCTTAACCAGCCGCTACGGCAGGCAGTTCCTGCAATCACTGCCGCCGGCCCGTTTTACACGCGATTTAGATGAACTGGCTGACCTATTCAAGCCTTCTCCGCCTGCGGGCTAACTAACTCCACATCATACAAGGGTCCGTTTTTCAACACGCGGACCCTTTTTACTCCGTCGCCCACCGCAATTTCAGTTGGCCTCTGTTTGCGTGTTACCTGATACAAAGTGGAGCGGATCGTAGAAGGATTGACGTCCTGCCTTCTAACTGCAAATACATCGATGACCGCCTTGGCGGGGACGCCTTCTCCATGCTCTTGGGATAAATGGTAGAGGGCTTCAACAATTTGGCTTGTCAAGGAAGGCTTTCTGCCCCTCCTTCCCTCTTCACCCTTTAGAATTCCTTCGATCTTACGCAGTGCATATTCCTTGGAGGCGAGATTATCGTGGAGCTCCTGGATTTCCTTCTGCAGAATCTCCCTGGCCTCCCGCAGCTGTTCCCGATAACCCATGGCCATCCCCCTTTGTCGTTATATTACCTATTATGATCTTCCGTCTCAGATAATATTACAGAATCGGGAGAAGTGCCCGGACTGCGGAGAGCCCAGCGGAAAGCGAGCATGGCGAAGATACCGCCGCCCAATAAAATGGGTATGTAAAAAACTACTGTGCGCCAAAGCACGATGAAGGTAGCCAAGGCATCATCGGGCAGGGCGTCAAGCACCAAATACGCCATCCCTTCCGATAACCCGGCACCGCCGGGAATGGGTGAAAAAACAGGTGCCAGACCGAACATGACGGACACTGCGTAGCGCAGGACGGGATGGTAAACAGAAAAACCACTGAGCAGGGTAAAACCGCCCAGGTAATAAATCCCGTAATAACTTAGGGCGACAAAAATACAGGCAGCAAGATGGGCCCGCCGCCTCGTCACCAACACGGTATACGCACGCCGGAACTCGGTCAACCACTGGGCCGATCTGGACTTTTTGCTCCTTTTCTTAAACACCCACTCAAAGAAACGATCGCTCTTGACAATCAAAAACATCAAGCCGATCACAGCCCCAATGTAGACTGTACCGAATATCCTTACATACAGGAACACCTGGGCCAGATCGGTAGGCACATTTCTAACCAAGGTGAAGAGTACCACACTAAGGAGGACCAGACTCAGCTGCCCCGCCATACCACCTGCAAGCACAACAGCAGTGGCAGCGGGGGCAGAAAAACCGCTTCTGTAGAGAAAGTAAACTACCAGGACTCCTCCGCCCCCGGCAAAGGGCGTCACCAAGGAAAGGAAATTAGCGGCGCCCAACACTACCGCTAGCTGCCACCACGAAATACGCCGTCCCATAGCCCGAACAAGCATGCCGATGCGCTGTCCGTCCACAATCCAGGCTGCCAGCACAAAACCAAGGGCAACAAAAAAATAGCTGAGTGGATAAACCCTCAACTCGTCCAGTATTTCTCCAGGAGGGGCCACCTTCCTGAAAACAAGATACAGGGCGAGAAGGCCGCTGCCAAAGGCGACCCCGACTCCCCTCCACGGGATTTTCCAATTTAACTTTTTATCTTCTTCCATTTACTTAGTACCTCAACTGATCTGAATGTGTAAATAACTGCATCTCGGGATAATAAGTGCGGAGTATGGTCAGGTAATCGCTTCCCGCTTCCGCCATACCCTTGGCTCCCCACTGGGCCATACCAAGACCGTGGCCGCTTCCTCCACCAAACAGCGTTACCCCTAAAAGCTTACCCGCCCCATCCCGCTTGGATTCGACGAAAAACATGGCGCTGGGCAGCAGGGAAAGACCGGTTACAGTGTCATTAATACGCTGGAGCCGCTTCGGCTTCAGTGCCCGGCGGATATTCAGCTCACCCACAATGGTGCCTGTTCCGCCGCTCGTCTTCACCGTCAAAACCACCACTCGGCCTAGTTCGTCACGCTCCCCCACTTCCACGGCTAGAACTTCCCCTGGCGGTATATCGGTGTTTGACCTAAAGAGCTCCGCCAGTTCTTCCGCACTGAAGTAACACTGCCAGCGGTACCAGGGGGACTTGCCCTCCAGGTACAGCTCACTCAAGTCATTCCATGCCTGTTTACTATCCATAACCCGCCGGGGCGAGGTGGAATAAAAGTAGGTGGAGCCGATGGTGTCATCCTCCTTGGCCAAGATCTGCTCCGCCGTTTCCTGGATCGCCCGGGTGGCACTGGCCGCCTCCGGTTGGTTGTTGTAAACTTGGGAGTTGGTGCTGTCACTGACATGGAAGCCTAAATGCCCTTGGCGGGAATAAATCACCTGGGCAACGGCATAGGTCCTGGATGCCACCGCTTGTGCTTTGAGTGCTTCCATGGGCCAGCTGATGACCATCTCACTGGGTACAACCTGATACAAATATTCTTCCAAATCCACTTCGTTAATAGCTAAAAAAGAGTCTTCGTCCACAACCGTCAGCTCAAAACGGCCGCGGTAGCGGGGAAAAAACCTGTTGGTCGTACCCCGCTGGAAGGAGTTGATCTGAACCATACCACCCTCATCTGCCCAAAGATAGAGCCTACGGTCAAACTCCCAGGGGTTCCCTTCCCCATCGATCAACACAAGCCTGCCAGCCTGGACCGAGACCACAACCTCCTGGCCTGCCACCGCCACAAAGCCACGTCCCGTTCCCGTTTCTTCTACGTACAGCCTGGATGTGGGTTCCAAGCGCAGTTCCTTGTGTTCTACAGCGGCGAAATTATCTGTAGTGATGGCAACACGGACTGTACGGATATAAAGGGGATCATAAACATCAAACCTGATAATCTCCCCGTTAAAAACGGTGGCAACCACATCCTCAAAACCCACCAAAACAGCTGCCAGGGGCACTTCCCACACCTGGTCTTCCCAGTGGTGGAAACACTGGACTTCCGCCGCGATGGGCAGCTGCCCGTGGTGTTCGAACTCCACAAAATCTCGGGAAATGCGCATTACTTTATCCCCCGGCAGGGCTAAAGGGGTTGGGCATCCAGCTGCAGCGGCTCCCACCGGGGAGCTGTATACAAGACAAAGGAGGGCCAGGGCTAAGGCCAGGCCCATCACCTTTTTTCTCACAACTTCTGCTCCTTTTTCAATCGACGGTGTTGCTTAAAAGCACAATTATCTTCAACATAGATCAGCCCACGGGCCTCAACCAACTCCCGTGCTTCTTGACTGGTAATACCCTCCTGCAGCCAAACGGCCTGTACATCCTCTCTGCTCAAAACGTCCTCAACTACGGCAGGAACCTCCGCTGAGGGTCTGAAAATGATCACTAGATCCACCTGATCATCGATTTCACTTACCTTGGCGTAGGTCCTTTCCCCCAAAAGATCTCCCTGGACAAAAGGGTTGACCGGAATGATCTTGTACCCATGCTGCTGTAGGTACCGGGGAACACTGTGGGCCGCCTTGGCCGGATCCCTACTTACACCGACCACAGCAACGTTCTTCAACTGCAGAGCCTTTTCAATAGCAGTGTTCACATACAAACCCCTTTCTTTGTTTAAGTATGTAAGTGTGATATAATATGAGATAAATTGCACTTTGAAGGAGAATAACTTTGCCCGAAACCTGCCTAATCGTCGACAGCTTTTCCCTAGTGTATCGTGCTTTCTTTGGTTTTCCCACTTCCATCAAGAGGCAGGATGGACAGATAATCAACGCCGTTTTAGGCTTTTACAATACCATAAGCTCCCTTTTAGAGCAGTTCCAACCCTCTTATTTCATCGTGGCGGCCGATCATCCTGAGCCCACATTTCGTCACCTTCTTTATTCGGACTACAAAGCCCAAAGACCTCCCATGCCCGAAGAACTTCGCAGTCAACTTCCCCTGATCCGGGAATTAATTGACAGCCTGGCGGCACCTGTTGTGCAAGTAGCTGGCTACGAAGCGGATGATGTGATTGGCACCCTCAGTCGGCTCACACCGGACGGTGTTCACTGCTACATTGTGAGTAACGACAAGGACACACTGCAGCTGGTGACCGATGACGTGACGGTAATTTCCCTCAACACCAAGGCGAACAAGATGTACACGCCTGAGTTGGTAACCTATGAGATGGGGGTTGCCCCCCAGCAGATTCCGGAGCTGAAAGCGCTCATGGGCGATGCCAGCGATAACATCCCGGGTATACCCTTGGTGGGCCCAAAAACGGCCTTGAAATGGCTGCACACCTATGGTTCACTCCAGGGAATCTTAGCTAACGTTCATCTCCTGCGGGGTAAGGCAGGTCAAAACTTGGCGGAACGGCAGGAAGAGGTCCTGCTCTACCGGGATCTGGCCACCATCAACTGCCGCGTACCCACCCTCTGCTGTTGGCGGGCAGGCCGCGTACAATTCGATGAGAACAGGCTGCGGGCTACCCTAGATTCACTGGGAATCAGGGCATCGGTTCCGCGGGTCAGTTAGGACGAAAAGGGCAGCCTTTTGGCTCAGCCCTTTTTTTGATCGCAACACTTCACTAGAAAACCGACAGGATCCTGCCCATTGGATGTGGAAATATGGGGCGAGGTGAGGTAGATGAGTACTGGAGACATTTTCGCCCTAGATATCGGAACGCGAAAAATTGCCGGTTTGATCATGGCGCCAAGTGAGGAAGGGTATGTGATTAAACACGCCAGTATGCACCAGCAGCTGCCTGGGGCAATGGCGGATGGCCAGATCCACCACATCGCGGCAGTTGCCAGGGTGATTGGCAAAGTAAAGGCCGAACTGGAAGAAGCCTACGGTGCACCTTTGGAACGGGCTGCGGTGGCGGCCGCAGGTCGCTCCCTGATTACTGCCACGGGCCAGAGCACGCTCACGTTCCCCATCAGCCAAACTTTCACAGCCGACACAATCCGCACGCTGGAATTGGACGCAGTTTGGGATGCCATCAACAAACTCTCAGGCCTGGACGGTCGGGGAGTGATGGACAGCTACCTCTGCGTAGGCTACAGCGTCATCCAAAACTATCTAGATGGTGAACCCATCGGTTCCCTCCTCAATCATCAAGGCAAAGAGGCACAGGTTAAGGTTATCGCCACCTTCCTGCCCCGCATAGTGATTGACTCCTTAGGTACTGCCCTTGAGGACGCTGGTTTAATTATGGATTCCCTCACACTCGAACCCATTGCAGCCATGCAAGTGGTTATACCCCCCACCATGCGTATGCTGAACATCGCCTTGGTGGACGTTGGGGCGGGCACATCGGACCTGGCCGTTTCGGCCGAGGGGACGATTAAGGGTTACGGTATGGTTTCCTATGCGGGCGACGCAATTACTGCAGGCATCGCAGAGAGTTTTCTCTTGGATACCAAAATGGCGGAGAAGGTTAAGGTAGAGATCAGCCCCGAGAAAAGGTGCCAATGCACCGACGTGTTAGGCAATACCCTCTCCCTCACCTACCAAGAAGTGCTGGAGGCTATTGAACCGCGGGTACAAACGCTGGCGGAGAAAATAAGCGAAAGACTCTTGGAGCTGAACGGCACAGCGCCCAAAGGGGTAATCCTGATCGGGGGCGGCAGCCTCACCCCGGGGTTTGATACAGCCCTAGCTCGCTGCCTGGGCCTGCCCGCCAATTTGGTGCGGGTACGCAGCCGAGACAGCCTGGAGAACGTTGCCGGTGTGCCTGAATTTGCTGGGCCCCAGGCGGTTACACCCATCGGCATCGGCGCCACCCACCTGGGGGGCGGTGGTATGCAGCTGATTCGGGTAACGGTGAATGAACAGAGACTTCAGGTATTGAGGATGACGTCGTCAACCGTGGGCGATTCCCTACTTTATGCCGGCATTGTCCCCGGCGAGTTCGCCGGACGGCCTGGTCCCGCTTACACAGTGGAACTCAACGGCCGCTGCATCACCCTAGCCGGAACTCTGGGTAATCCTCCCCTCCTGCTTAAAAACGGAGAGGAGGCCTCTTTGGATACCCCCATCAACGATGGTGACCAGATCACGGTCAGAAAAGGTAAACCGGGGCACGAACCCCAGATCACCTTGGGTGAATTTACTGAAGCGCGGGATTATACCTATGAAATTACACTCAATGGTTCACCCTTAAAGGTGGAACCGGAGATTTTGGTTAACGGCAATCCCCGCCCGTTAAATTACGTCCTGCGGGATCGGGACACTATCACTGTACGGCCAATAACGAATTTCAAGGGTCTTTTTGACCACCTGCAGATTCCGTTGGAGAGGGAGATTACCTTCTTCCTCAATAATGTGGCAAAGACAGCAGCGGAGAGGCTGGAGATCAGGATAGATGGGGTGCAGCATCCCCTGAACACGCCGCTTAGGGATGGAATCTCGGTGGAATATGAACGGAAGGGACTCAGCCTCCGTGAGATCCTCAACCCACAGGAAAAGCAGATGCAAGGTATAGAAGTGACGATCAACGATCGGAAAGTAACGCTGCAGCCCAAACACCCCGATCCGGTGGTAAACGGCCAAAAGGTTTCTTTTGATTATAAAATAAGGCCCCACGACCGGGTAGAATTCACACCGGAGGCACCTGGGACCTTAAATCATTTCATTGTGACCGATATTTTCCGCGTTTACGAGCCAGAAGAAGAGTTCCTGGCTAAAGGGGGTATTATCCTGCTCAATGGAGTTGAGACAGGCTTTACCACCTCCATTAAACACGGCGACATTCTCCAACTCATACCCTACGGTGCGGAGACAGCAAACTCCTGAATGCCAGCGGCGTAGGGCGCGATTTCATACAGTTCGAAGCAGATCACTGCCCGCTCCTGCTCTAAATAGAAACCTTGGTCGCTGCGGAACATATCAGGTGTGAATCGGCTGATAAAGAACCAGTCCGGATCCTCTTGGATCCGGGCGTTCACCACCTCCGCCGCCCGCTCACGCTCCGATTCGGTGGGAAACAGATCGGCGAACTGGATCGTTTTTCCTGTGGTTAGATCGAGGTTGATGTAATCCCGTGTTGTGATGCCGTGGGCTCCACCTGTGTAGTTGTAAGCGGTTATTACCACGCTTAAGAGTCCGCCCCTATTCAGCTTCACAGCGAAATCGATCAGACCTTGGTACGGAGCGCGAAACTCAATCCCCGCCTCTTCTGAACTGCGCACAATCTCCTTTAGTTCCTCCGTAAAACTCTCTGCGAAGTCTCGGATTTCTTTGTTAAACTGTG
Source organism: Firmicutes bacterium UBA3910 (assembly GCA_002391465.1). GTDB lineage: Bacteria > Bacillota > Limnochordia > Darwinibacteriales > Darwinibacteriaceae > UBA3910. The sequence goes on from DGFC01000073.1 coordinate 7,836, forward strand.
CCTGCCAAGCCCCAGCGGCCGCCCCTGTGAGCTGGGGGATGCGGATGCTGAACGTTAACAGCGGATGTTCGTACTCATACACATGGGAATAAATCTGCTCGCGGTTCGGAAACCCGCTCCCCATCCTGTCCCAATACGAAGCTGCTGCGGCTATAGGTGCGATGCAGAGAAGCAAGACTACTGTCAAAACGAAAATCCACTTCCTACCCATCCCGATCCCTCCTATTTGCTGGAAAGTTCCCCTACCGGGGCAGCCATTCCTGCTTCAGGTTTTCGTGCCCAATCCGATCCACGTATACTGCCCGTTTGCAGTGCAACTTGATCAGCTTCGTATTGTCGTTTGTGGGCCATGGGCTTAAGGTGATGGCCGTTTTGTACTGGGAATTATCCTGGGCCAATACCTCCCCGTGGCCAAAAAACTGTACGCCCTTAATCCTACGGCAGTCCCCTTCGAAGGTGGAGGAGACGAGCAGGCAAACAGTGTTGTCTGCTTCTAAGTTGGTGAACTTGCTGCCTCCTTCCGATTGGATGTAGATGTTGTTTTCCCCATCGAGAAAATACCGAACCGGGCTTACCCTTAGGCCGGCTGGCCCCCGTGTACCCAGTGCACCCGTATCTTGGCTCCGGGTAAAGCGGAAAATCTCCTGTTCCAGTTCCTGTACTGAAAGCTTGTCTGTCAGTGTTATGGACATCTCACTGCCTCCCAAAGCGGTTTGCCCTTAGCTTGCCCGCCTGGGAGAAAATAATGTCAAAAAAGCCTGGGCCGAACCCAGGCTGTGCTGTTATGTCAAGATGTGTAGTGGAGGCTGGCGGCCAACT
>DGFC01000150.1:0-287 GCA_002391465.1 Firmicutes bacterium UBA3910
AGATGTGTATAAGAGACAGGGCCAAAACAGCTTCCTCAGCGGTGCGGAGAAGACACTGCTGCACATTCCGCACTTCCACCACGTCTTCGCCCAGTTTAACGCTGGAACGTTCCTCACCCACAGCCACAGTTTCCACCCGCAGCATATTACGTTCACCAATAAAATCTGCCACGAACAAATTGGCGGGATTGTTGTATATCTCCCTGGGGGTCCCCAGCTGCTGCAGTACGCCGTGATCAATCACCACAATCCGATCGCTCATATTCAAGGCCTCTTCCTGGTCATGG
>DGFC01000150.1:523-9848 GCA_002391465.1 Firmicutes bacterium UBA3910
CCTCTTCCTGGTCATGGGTAACGTAAACAAAGGTGGTTCCGGTCTGTTTCTGCAGCCGGGTCAGCTCTGTCTGCATGTGCTTTCTCAGCTTTAGATCGAGAGCGCCTAACGGCTCATCTAAAAGAAGTAATCCCGGCTCATTGATCATTGCCCGGGCAATGGCAATACGCTGCCTTTGACCCCCGGAAAGCTGGTTAGGCATGCGTTTTTCATAGCCCGTCATTTGAACCAGTTCCAACACTTCCCCGATCTTTTTCTCCAGTTCAGCCGGACCCATTGTCTTTTTTACCCGGGGACCGTAGGCGATGTTGTCATACACGTTGAGATGGGGAAAAAGGGCGTAGTTTTGAAAAACGGTGTTGATGTTGCGTTTGTTGGGAGCCAGGTCCTTGATTGAACTACCATTCAGGAGAATATCTCCCGAATCAACCCTCTCCAGACCGGCAATACAGCGGAGTAAGGTTGTCTTACCGCAACCGGATGGACCGAGCAGGGTCAAAAATTCGCCATGCTTGATGTCAAAGGAAATGTCATTCAAAGCATGGACGTCATCGAAATACTTATTTACTTTTTCTAAGCTCAGTAAGGGTGTTTTCACAAGGAACTCCTTCCTGCAACACTAAATGTAGCTGTATGATTAGTATAAATAAATCGATCGCGGATGTCAAAAATTACTTACCAAATCTGCCGTCTTCTGCCCATTTCGCCAGAACTTCACTTTGCCCTTCCCAGCCAGAACAGATATAATCTGAACGGGAGGACTAATAATGAACAAAGCAATTACCATGGGCCTGATCGGCCTTTTACTCTTTTTCGGCCTGCAGCAGAGCAAACCGGAGACGCAGGAAATATTCGATTACCTTTACTTCCCCGGCACAATCACCGGTGTCAGGGACGACGGCACCTCTTTCGCCGTTCTTACTCAAGATAGGGAGAATAAGGACAACTCCGCTGTCTTTTTCATTTCGGACGATGTTGTCGTACTGGATGGTAAGACCGGATCTGTAATCGGACGCGATACGCTCAGCCTGGGCACCCACATTACAGCCTATTATCCCACCAACACTGTTGTGGCTCTCAGCATGCCGCCCCAGCTCACGCCGGAAGTGGTAGTGGTCCGTTCCGGCCAAGACACGGGATTTGTGCATGTGGCAGTTTTCGATGATAACCTTATGAGCAGTGACGGTCAGCTGCAGATCGATTTATCCGTTGAGACCAGCGTGACAGATCTAAAGGGCAAGCCCGTCACCGGACTTGCGGGGAAAAGACTCGTTGTTTTTTATACCACTTCAACAAAAAGCATTCCTGCCCGGACTGTTCCGGAAAGAATCATTGTTTTTGACTAACACAAAAAAAGAACCGGTACGCTGACCGGTTCTTTTGCTATTCATAACCCAGTGCCCTGACCGGGTCGAGCCTTGCAGCCTGTACGGCTGGGTAAAGCCCGAAAACCTGGCCGATTAGGATCGCCAGTAAAGCGGCCAACAGCGCTGCCAGGGGATGAAGCCCCCCAATTGAGCCAACATCCTGGGAAACCAGCTCCTGAATGAGCATGGAGCCCACCGCATCGGCACTGAAGAATGCTGCGATCAGCCCAATCAACGAACCCAGAAGCGAGAAGACAAAGGACTCGTGCAGAATCTGACGCACTATAACACTCCTGGAGGCGCCTAAAGCCTTGCGCAGCCCAACCTCCCGGGTACGCTCCACCACACTCACCAGCATAATGCTTAAAATGCCGATGGCGCTGATTAAAATGGCCATAAAAGCGAAGGCACCGAAGAAGATTGTCAGCTGCCCAATCTGCTGCTGCAGGAAGTTGCTTTCGGCGAAATACTCGCCCCTAACGGTCATATTCTCCATGCTGCGGTCCGCTAGGATAATCTCTGCTTCAGCAACCGCATCATATACCTTATCCGGCTGGGATACGATATAGATTTCGGAATAGCGCCGCGTATCCCCATCCATTCCCATACCCTGAAAACGGTACAGGTCTACACCAAGGGGAAAGATCATATGGCTTTCCATCAGGAAGTAGCCAAGGACCGCGCCGGGCCATTTGTAGACACCAATCACCTCAAACCCGGGCCCCTCGTCCTGGTAGGCACCTAGCTTGATGTACTTCCCCAAGGCACTCTGGTCGGGGTAAAGCTGCTGGGCAACTACATCGGAAATGAGCACCACCTGATTTCCCTGAGCCGCATCCTGCTGGGTAAAGAAATGCCCCTCCACCATTTCCAAGTTGACAGCCTGGCTAAACTCAGGATTAGTCCTGGCCACAGTAAGCACTTTGTAGGCTAAGCCGTCTGCTAAGATGGACCGCTCCCAACCCAACTCATAAATGAAGGCAGTATCGATGTAATCGGACGCCTTCAAGCGCTCCAAGTCCTCAAGGCGGAAATTGCTGGTGGAGGAGCCGCCCCCCTCCATCTCCATCACTTCAGACACGGTCAGTTTTGCCAAGGAGCCGGACAACTGCCCTTGGCCGCCTCCCGCCATATCGGCCGCTTGGAAATTGAGGGACAACAAGACCGCAACTACCCAAACACCCAAGCCCAACTGCAGTATTGTCAGGAGGGAACGCAAGGGTCTTTTTTTCATTATCCTAATGGTGAATAAAAACGTCTCTAGCATGAACTCCCCTCCTAATCTGTGCGCAGGGCATCTGCCGGATCAATTTTGGAGGCCAAAAAGGCGGGGTATACACCAAACAGCAGACTGATCAAAACGCCAAGCCCCGCTCCAAGCAGGAGCCTGATCCCTGTCATGGCATCCATGTTTCCTCCCAGGGCCGCCTTAAGCAGGGCGCTCAGCCCATAAGAAACACCAACACCCAGCAGAGCACCGATTATACCTAATAGTGATGCTTCACCCATAAACTGGCGGAACACCATACCCCGGGAGCTCCCAAGGGCAATGGAAAGGCCCACCGCTTTGGTCCTCTTCAAAACTCGAGCCAACATCAGATTGAGGATATTAATTACCGCAATCACCAAGCCCAAGGAGGCAAACACTCCGACAATAACCGCGTAGCGTCTAAGAAGTCTCTGGCTTTCCACATAATCTTCCAGCGGGCTCTGCACCGCCGCACTGTCTCCCCAAATCAACCGAGCTTCTTCTTCTACCCTCTCTTTGGCAAGGAAGAGATCAACGTCCGGATCCACCCCAATGGAAACTTGGTAGAAATTATCACTGTCCTCGTAGGGGGAAGCGGTAACAGGTGCGTAGACACTGCGCCCCTCTTCAAAGGCCAGAAAACTGCCCAACGGTTCTTCCCGTGTGGGCTCAACTACCCCGATCACGGTGAAAATGACCGAATCATTCCAGAGGTCGAGGGGAATTTCCCTGCCGATGGGATCCTCATCACCGAAGAGGGATTGGGCCAGGCGAGCGGGGAGCACCGCAACCCTGCTGCCGTTCTCAATGTCCTCTGGCAGGAAAAGGCTTCCCTTCACCAGTTCCAGCCCTTTAAAAGCGAAGTAGGCGGGCAAAGTTCCCGCAAAACTCACTTCTTCTGCACTCAACCAGGGAAACATGGCCAACTCTTCAGGTAGTTCAGCCCCCTCCAACAGGGCTGTTGTACCGGACCATCTCGTTTCTACAAAAACGTGCATTGTCTCAGGTAGGCTGCGCTGCAGTTCCTCCACCTCACTAAGGGTGCTATACCAACGGGAAGTGGGAAGTTCCGTACCCAACAGCACAATGGGTGCACCGCCGCGCCCGATTACATCCGTTTTGTCCAATACCTGCAGGGTGCGCATATAGTCCTGTTCGGTGATCTGCTGAAACTGCGTATTCGTGGCAAAGAACAGGGAAAATACAGTTACAATCACCCCTACCCCTAGGGCAATGGCCAAAATGATCAAGATAGACTCAAACAAGTGGCGGCGGGAATGCCGCCAAGACCAGCTCAATTGATCCAAGATTAACACGTGCCCACCCCCTCTTTACTCCAACACTTCCAAGAGGACTGCGGCTAGCGGCCTGCCGCAGCCGGACAACAGCTCTAAGACAGCAATTCCTAAATCAAGTTCCCTGTGGCTGCGGGCATATTCCGCCTCTAACAGTGCCAAGCGAACTTCTTCCAATTGCAGTTCTGTAATTAAGCCTGCCGCCAATTGGCGCTGGCTCAGTTCCCATTTCTCCAGCATTTCCTCTAGTTTTTCCTGACTGGCAAGCAGCTGTGATTGGGCACTGGACACCTTTTTGAGGGCAGCCTGAAGGCTCTTAGAAACTTCGATCTCGGCGGTCTCAAATGCCCGTTCCGCCCTGGCCAGGGCCAGTTCCAACTCTTCCAGCACAACAGATCTGGGATAAAGGGTCTTGCTGGCGGTTAAACCAACATCCCACTTCAGATCCTGATCAATACCGCCACTGGCCGCCACCTGCCAGCCCATCGTTTTTTGCTCGTATTCCAGCTCCGCCTGGGCTTTTTTCAGATCCGCTTCCGCCTTCCGCCAAGCAGTGCTAGCTGAAAACCATTCTTGCCGTAGTTTATCTGCTTGAAAGGAGGCATTGAGATCAGAAAACTCAACCAAAGGATCATAGGCAGTACCGTCCGGTTCATCTAAAAACCGCGCCAGTTCCAGCTGGAGCTCTGCAAGCTCGGACTGCTGCTGCGCCAAGCGTTCTTCCGACCCTTTCAGCTCTTTGATAATGGGTTCCGTATCGTAACCGGGCGTCTGCATGGCCGCCTGGAAAGTACGCTCTAAAAGCCCATGTTCCTGCTCTGTCAGAGACTTCTGATCTAAAGCCTGCCGTAAGCGAATGAGCAAATCCAAAGCCTGCAGAATCAGGTTGTTTTCCTGCCTAAGCTGCATTTCTTCCGCCGAAAGTTCACCTGTGGGCAGCTCACCTGTCGCAAAAAACTGGTACTCCAGACTCAAATCGCCCTTAGCTGAGGTAGTCAGGCCAGTCTGATCCAACCTTAGGTTCAGCGTTCCGTCCAAGGCTGCGCCTGAGTCAAGGGGCAATTTAAAGGTTAGACTGCCTGAAGGCTCCTGCAGCCTGCCATTGTCAATTTTGATGGGCTCAGCTGTCACAGCAATAACGGGTTTTTTGACCAGCGCTTCCCGCTTGGCAGCCAAACTCTGCTCCCACAGGAAGAAGGAGTGTTCTAAGTTGCGTTCAAAGGCTAGGCCGATCGCTTCCAGGGGTGTAATCACCCGCCTGTCTTCCCCTGCAAAGACTGCGGTACTGAGCATGAGGCAGCAGAGGAAGGCAACAACCAGCCGTTTTGTCCTATTAGTCATCAGCGGCAGCCTCCCAAGGCTCTTCCGCCAAACCGATAGTGCGCAGCAAGTCCAGCCTAGCTAGGGTGTAGCTCAAGAGAGAACTGCTGTAGCTGCGCTCTAAATCAGCTAGTTTCTCCTGCTGGGACACGATCTGGGCATTGCTCAACACCCCTGCCGCGTACTTCGCCTCCTCTGCCTGGAGCGTTTTGCGTTCCAGTTCAATCTGCTGTTCCAAAGCCTCAAGGTTGTGGGCTTGATCGAGGAGGGAGTAAAAACTGCTGCGGATTTTGAAATACAGGTTCTGCTCCGCCTGTCGCAGCGCTATTTCAGCCTTCTCCTCTTCGGCCAAGGCCCGCTCCAGCTCCACTCTAGGTGAAAATGGGCTGCGGGCAGCGCTCACTGCCTCTTTAGCCTTCGCCAGTCTCTCCTTGGCAGCAGCGATTCCCCCATCCACACTGAATGCCAGCTCCACACAGGCAGCCAAGTCCAACTCAAAGGGGACAAACTCGAGCAGCATCCGCTCGGTTAAAACAATCTGGGTATCTAAAGGCAGGCCCAACAGCTCGTTGAATTTCATCCGCTCCGTTTCGAGCCCGATCAATTCCTTTTCATACCGGTATTCCGCCTCAAACAAGCTGTTTTCCGATCGCTGGATATCAAGGGTGGAAAGGAGACCAGCTTCGAATTTCTTCTTGTCCACCGCCAGTTGGTTCTCCGCCCGTTCTTTTGCCTTCAAAACGTTGGCAACGGAGGTTTCCTTCTCCAACAGTTGGTAATAGCTGTTGCGCACAGAACTGTAGAGGCTTGCCTTTTCGTCCAAATAAAGCTGATTGGCCTTTTCCCAGGCTTCAGACGCTTCCTTTAGCATCTCACTGTCGCCCACAATTTCAGCCCGTTCTAAATCTGCCCGGGCTGCCTGCCAGTCGATCCGCTGCAGGCGAAAACTGAGGTTGTTTGCAAGAGACAATGCAAATGCTTCTGCCAAGCTCAACTCTAAGGTCTCTGCCCAAACGGGAACAGAAGTTAGGAGCAGGCAGGTCAGGATGATCAGCAGCTTGCTTGAACGTTTAAGCATGCCTAGCACCTTCTTTCACTTCATCGTTGGCAATGGCACCGTCCCGCAGCCGAACTAGGCGTTTCCCGTAGGTGCTGATGGCAGGGTCATGGGTAACGATTACGATCGTTGTACCGTTTTCGTTCAGCTTCTGCAAAATCTCCATTATTTCCGCCCCCTGATCGGTGGCCAGGTTACCGGTGGGTTCGTCGGCAAGGATGAGCGTTGGATCGTTGGCCAGTGCCCGGGCAATGGCCACCCGCTGCTGTTCCCCCCCTGACAGTTGGGTGGGCAGGTGGTTGAAGCGGTGATCCATATCCACTGAGGCCAGGAGGTGTTCTGCCCGTTCCCTTCGCTCACGCCTGGGTGTGCCGGCGTAGGCAAGTGGTACCATCACATTCTCCACAGCGGTCAGTTCCGGGAAGAGGTTATAACTCTGGAAGATAAAGCCAAAATGCTGATTTCTCACCTTGGCCAACTCCCGGTCTTTCAAGAGGGTTATATCCACGTCTTCTAAGAAATAACTACCTTCGCTGGGCTTATCAAGCACCCCTAAGATGTTGAGGAGGGTGGATTTGCCCGAGCCGGAGGGGCCCATGATGGAGAGGAATTCGCCCCGTGCAATTTCCAGATCGACGCTGTCCAATGCCCGAATCTCCACATCACCCATGAAGTACACTTTGCTCACTTTCTCTAACCTGATCACAATGCATGCCCTCCTTCAGGCAGGATTTCTATTTCATCCAGATGGCGAAATGCATCGTAAGAGCTGATAATTACCCGTTCACCCAGCTCCAAACCGCGCAGAATCTGCACCGCGTTCCCATCCAAAAGGCCGAACTGGACTTCCCTCTTCTGCGCCTTATTGCCATCAATTACATACACAAAAAGCTGCTGCCCGCTGGTTAGATAGGCTCCCCGGGGCAGATACAAACTGTCCTTCTGCAGCTGCAGGTGGATATGGGCCATAACCGAGCTATAGGGCCGTAGGTGAGTCACTTCCTCCAAAAACTCAACGCGAACAAGTACGCGCGAACCATCGGTACCCTGTTCAGCCCGGGGTGCAACGAAGGCTACCACACCGCTATACTCTGACTGGCCCAGACTGATGGTAACCGGGCTGCCCAGACCGAAGCGTTCAGTCTGGCCGGGCGCAACATTCAGTTCCGCCACCTGTTCAGTCAGATCTGCTAAAGTTCCCAATTCTTGATGGGCAGTTACAATACGGTTGCTGGGGATTTTCAGGGACAAAATCCGGCCAGAACTGGGGGCGGTTACTGTGAAATGCTCCATGTTTTCCAGCGCCTTGGCCAGTTTTTCTTCCGCTATGGCAATTGCCTTCTCCGCTGCCGCCCGATTGGCTTCATGCCTACGGGTAAGAAGTTCCAGCTCCCGCTCGCTTTGGGCCAGAAGGCGTTCGGCCGCGTCCACGCTCTGCTCCGCCTTTTCCAGATCCACCTTGGCAATAGAACCGTACTCGAACAAGATCTCTTGCAGCTTCAGCTGCTCCTCTGCGGCTGCCAATTGCTCACGGGCATTGAGGATTTTCATTCGTTCTGCAGCCAGCTCAATTTCCTGATCCATTTCCAGCTGGGCAAGCTTGGCCCGGGCCTCGCCCAGTTCCGTCTCGGCTGCGTTTTTCTCCGCCACTACCTCGGCGGAGTAAAGGCGGAAAAGGGGATCTCCCTGGGCCACATCCTGGCCTTCTTCCACCAAGATTTCTTCCAATGTACCGCCAATTTTCGCTGAAATAATCTCTACGTTTTTGGGTACAACAGTACCCTGCACAGACAACGTTTCCAAGAAGTCCCGGGTATCCACTTGTGCATACGTATAAAAACCAAGGACAAATTTTTCCTGTTTTGGTAGGAAGAAATAATAGGCTCCGTAGGCGATCAGCCCAATGGCCAGCGCTGTAAAAATGATTAGACTGAGCTGCCGATTAGAATCGGTCTTTCTGCGCTTCTTCTGCTGCTCCCTCAGCCTCTCGGGCAGGATCGATTTCTGCATGCTAAGACCTCCCAGGAGTTCATACAAAAAGATATATCCATTTCCTTGTTATATTGATCACAACACTATTCTGTCTCTAAACGTAAAGTCCTGTAGTGAATTGTTGGAATTCACCCGCAGTTTTCAATACGTTTACCTTTTCTTGGCAAAAAAACAGGCTGTGCATTCAGCACAGCCTGTCTAGACTCAATTGTTCTCTTTCTTATGCTAGAATCTCCTCAATCTTGGCCAGCGTGTCTTCACTGAGCTCAACCTCAACCGCTTTCACGTTGGCTTCGATCTGCTCTGGGCGGGTTGCCCCCACCAAAGCACTGGCCACGTTGGGCTGTCTGAGAATCCAGGCCAAGGCCATTTCCACCAGGGAAATGCCCAGTTCCTCGGCTAGATCCTGCAGAGCATCTGCCTTGGCGACCTGGCCCGAATCGATCATTTCCTGAATCCATCTGTTGATCTCAGGGTTGGCGCCCCTGGAGCCTGCGGGGATGTTACCGCCGCGGTACTTACCCGTCAAAAGACCTTGGGCCAAGGGTGAAAAGACGATCTGCCCAATCCCGTACTTCTCACTGACCGGAATAATCTCCGCTTCAATGGTGCGGTCAAGCATATTGTAAGCGGGTTGATTGACGATTATCCTGTCTAGCAGGTAGCGATCGGCTATGGCGACTGCCTCTTCGATTTGAGCTGCGGTCCACATACTTACACCAGCATAGAGCACTTTTCCTTGGCGAATCATGTCGTCGATGGTACGCAGCGTCTCCTCCACCGGTGTTTCCGGATCGTAGCGGTGGCAGTAGAATATGTCCACGTAATCGAGCTGCATCCGTTTGAGGCTGCCATGGAGCTGCTCAAAAACATGTTTACGGGATAACCCCTTGTCGTTCGGGCCATCTCCCATGGGCCAATAGGCTTTTGTGGTTACAACATACGACTCACGGGGAAATGGCCTCAGAGCTTCAGCCATTACCCGCTCCCCTGCGCCTCGCTCATACACGTTGGCGGAGTCAAAGGAGTTGATCCCCAACTCGTA
>DGFC01000099.1 GCA_002391465.1 Firmicutes bacterium UBA3910
AGAATCGGTCTACGGCCTAACCCTTTCCCTGCTAACCACCGCTGCGGGAACCAAAATGGGTAAAACTTCTGCTGGTACCGTATGGCTTGATCCGAACCGGACCAGCCCTTACGAGTTATACCAGTTTTTGCGAAATGTGGATGACGCAGATGTGGAGCAGCGCTTGGCCCTCCTGACCTTACTGCCAATGGATGAGGTACGTAGGCTGGGTGCCCTGGAGGGATCGGAGATCAACCAAGCTAAGGAGATTTTGGCCTTCGAGGTCACCAAGTTTGTGCATGGTGAGGAAGAGGCGAAAAAGGCTCAAGAAGCGGCCAAGGCAGTGTTTGGCGGTGGGGGAACGCATGAAAATATGCCTACCACCGTAGTGGAGACGGAGGCATTGGCCTCAGGCATGGACATTCTTACGCTCTTGACCCTGACCGAATTGGTGAAAACCCGCAGTGAAGGCCGACGTTTGATTCAACAGGGTGGCCTCACCTGCGGTGGGGAAAAAGTCACCGATTTTGAGCAGGTGATAACCCTATCCGACTTTTCCGAGGGAGAGATAATCCTAAGAAGAGGTAAGAAGGTCTACCACCGAGTGGTTGTAAGATAGGAAAAAAGTACTGAAAAAGCTAGGAGAAATCCTAGCTTTTTTGTTGACTGGGGGGTAATTAGAGAGTAAAATAGTTTGCAAGACTAACTATTTTGGAATCTTTTCTGGGGGATGAGCCTAATGGACAGAAAGGACAAGGTGATGGAGTTTATCGCCATGTTTGAAGGCCTGCGCCGTTATCGGCGCTGGTTTCGCGATCACTCCATTCCGGTTCGCAAAAACGAAATGATGCTGCTCATGTATCTAGTACACAATCTACCGTCCGATTCTGTCGGGATGCAGCCTTCGGAGCTGGGGGAGCGGCTGCGCTTGACGCGGCCAACCATCACAACCATGGTTAATGGATTGGAAGGGAAGGGCTACGTGGTGCGGCTCAACGACGAAGAGGATCGACGGGTGGTTTATGTCAGACCCACCGAAAGCGGCATGGAGCTTGTCCGCGAAGCCCAGGCCAACTTTGCCACCAACATTGGGGATCTAATTGACTATTTGGGTGAAGGGGATTCGCAGGAATTACTTCGGATTATGAAAAGGGTTAGGCAGTTTATGGATTCACGAAAAACTAATGAGGCTAGGGGTACAGACGAATGTGGAGATTGAGAGAATATGTAAAACCGTATTTGCCATCGGCTATAATCGTGATGGTGCTCGTCTTTTTGGAAGTAATGGCAACCTTAAAACTCCCCGATTTAATGAGTGTAATCGTAGATCAGGGTATCGCCGCGGGTAACACTGACCTAATCTGGCGTACCGGTGGTATAATGCTCCTGGTAGCACTGGCCGGTATAGTCTGCTCAATCACGGGTAATCTCCTTGCCTCCCGCGCGTCCACCGCCTTTGGGCGGGACTTGCGGGGAACCGTTTTTGCCCATGTGGAGAAGTTTGCTCCCCAGGAGTTCAACAACTTCGGTACAGCCTCGCTCATCACCCGCACGACCAATGACGTACAGCAGATGCAGATGCTGTTCTTAATGAGTATGCGTATGGCCATGCGGGCACCTCTCACCGCGATCGGCGGGGTGCTGATGGTGGTTAGGAAGGATCCCGGTTTGGCCCTCATTTTACTGGCAGTGACTCCCTTAATCTTCTTGATTGTAGGTCTGGTCATGGCCAAAGGAACGCCCATGTTCAGAAGCCTGCAGAAAAAGTTGGACCGGCTCAACCAGGTGCTGCGGGAGCAGTTAATGGGTGTGCGCGTGATCAGGGCCTTTGATCGAGGCCAGTATGAGCAGGAGAGGTTCAGCGATGCAAACCGCGATTTGACCTCCACTGCCTTGAAGGTTAATAAGTTGATGGTCTCCATGGGGCCCCTCAATGGCCTGATCATCAATTTCACCACCATATCTATCATATGGTTCGGCGCCCAACGTATCGATGCAGGTGCAATGCAGGTTGGTGATATGATGGCTTTCCTGCAGTACGCCATGCAGATTCTATGGGCAATAATGATGCTTTCCATGCTGTTTGTGATGCTGCCAAGAGCCATGGCTTCGGCTGAGCGCCTATGGGAAGTATTGGAAACGGAGCCAACCATTATGGATCCGGAGACGCCTGTGGTCCTCTCCGAGGTGAAGGGCGTTGTGGAATTTAAGAATGTAACCTTCTCTTACCCAGGAGCAGAAGAGCCTGTGCTCAGCGATATTTCCTTCAGAGCGGAGCCAGGTAAAATGACTGCCATCATCGGCGGAACCGGGTCTGGGAAATCAACCATTTTAGATCTCATACCCCGTTTTTACGATCCCCAAGCAGGGGAGATTACGCTGGACGGGGTGAATGTCAAGGATCTAAGCCAGGCAGAGCTGCGCCAAGCACTGGGCTACGTGCCCCAGCGGGCAGTACTCTTTTCTGGCACAGTGGCCTCTAATGTCCGGGGTGGGAAACAGGATGCCACCGAAGCTGAAGTGGCTGAAGCAGTGCGGATCGCGCAAGCGGAGCAGTTTGTGATGGAGCGGGATGGTGGATTTGACAGCTATGTTGCCCAAGGAGGGACAAACCTCTCAGGTGGTCAAAAACAGAGGTTGTCCATTGCCAGGGCAATCGCCCGCAAGCCCAGGGTGTACCTCCTGGACGATACCTTTTCCGCCCTTGACTACAAGACGGATGCCCGCCTGAGGACGGAACTCGCTAAATATGCAGCTGATGCAGCCGTGATTGTGGTTGCCCAGCGGGTAAGCACGATTCTCCATGCGGATCAGATCATAGTGTTGGATAACGGTAGGATTGTGGGTAAAGGCAGGCATGATGAACTGTTGGCAGACTGCCGAGTTTATCAGGAAATTGCAGCATCCCAGCTGGGTGAGGAGGCAGTATCGTGAGCAGACACAGACAGGAACAGACTCAGCAGGCACACGGACCCGGCAGAGGACCTAGGGGCAGGGGAGGCGGCTATGGTCCGCGGGGCATTGGCCGTCCGGTGGAAAAGGCTAAAGACTTTAAGGGTACGGTGAGACGCCTCCTAAGGTATATGCGTCCCCATAGGCTTAGCTTGGCGGTAGTCTTTTTGTTGACCATCCTATCCACCCTTTTCGGCATCTTGAGCCCAAAGATCATGGGCCAGGCCACTACCATTCTGTTCCAGGGAATGGTGGGCAGGATGCAGGGTGTGGCCGGTGCCGGTATTGATTACGGGGCAATAAAGCAGATTCTGTTTGTATTAGGCGGGGTTTATGTGGCCAATACCATTTTCAGCTATCTGCAACAGCTGGTTATGGTCAACGTGTCCCAAAAGACCGTGTACAGGATGAGGGAAGAGATCAGTCAGAAGATGGCTCGCCTGCCGCTGAGGTATTATGATGCCACAGCCCATGGGGACATCCTCAGCCGCGTAACAAACGATGTGGACACGGTGAGCCAGAGCCTGCAGCAGAGCATTACCCAGCTGATTAGTTCAGTGATCAGCGTTTCAGGGGCGATAATAATCATGCTCACCATCAGCCCGGTGCTCACATTGATTACCCTGGCTATGCTGCCTGCCAGTGCCGTAATCAGTGTGATTGTTGCATCCCGTTCCCAGAAGTATTTCAGGGAACAGCATGCCATTTTGGGTGACCTAAATGGTCACGTGGAAGAGATTTATACCGGGCACACTATTGTCAAGGCTTACGGTTTGGAACAGGAAGCAATCGAGAAGTTTGACGTAGTGAACGAGAAACTATACGGGAACAGCTGGAAGGCTCAGTTTATTTCGGGCACAATTATGCCCATGATTCGTTTTGTAGGCAATATTGGTTATGTGGCCATAGCGGTCTTGGGCGGCGTCTTTGTTTCCCGGGGCTCAATTGCAATCGGTGACATTCAAGCCTTTATCCAGTACAGCCGCCAGTTCACCATGCCCATTACCCAGATGGCAAGCATCGTCAATGTCCTCCAGTCAACTGTTGCCGCGGCAGAGCGTGTCTTTGAACTTCTCGACGAAGAGGAAGAACCAGCGGACAGCAGCGATGCCCTTGCCTTAAGGGACGGGCGTGGGGCGATCACCCTTGAAGATGTGAGTTTTGGTTATAGAGATGAACAAGTGGTAATTAAAGACCTGAATTTAACAGTGGAGCCGGGCCAGCTTGTGGCTATTGTAGGCCCAACGGGGGCAGGAAAGACCACTTTGGTCAACCTCCTAATGCGGTTTTATGATGTAAACGAGGGCAGTATTACCTTTGATGGGCAAGACATTCGGCGCTATAGGCGGGGTGAACTGCGCAGGGCGTTTGGTATGGTTCTCCAGGACACCTGGCTCTTTGAGGGCACCATTAGGGAAAACATCGCCTATGGACGTTTGGATGCCACAGATGACGAGATCGAAAAAGCGGCCCAAGCCGCCTGTATCGATCATTTCATTCGCACCTTGCCCGATGGGTATGATACAATCTTAGCGGAGGATGCCGCGGGGATCTCCCAAGGACAAAAACAGTTGATTACCATTGCCAGGGCCATTCTCGCCGATCCCACCGTGTTGATCCTCGATGAAGCGACCAGTTCGGTGGATACCCGCACTGAACGACTGATTCAGCAGGCCATGGCCAAACTGATGGAAGGGCGTACGAGTTTTGTTATTGCCCACCGCCTGTCCACCATCCTCGATGCGGATCGGATTTTGGTTATTAACCACGGGGAAATCGTGGAGCAGGGTACCCACCACGAGTTATTAGCTCGCGGCGGCTTTTACGCAGAACTTTATAACAGTCAATTCGCGGCTGAACTGGCGGCAGACGTCAGCTAGCCCGAGGACGCTCGATAAAATCAATAATCTTCTGGACAATCTGTTCGTTATAAGGGGAAACAACCGGGACGTTATGGGTTCCCTCCTCGAGCCAGAGACACTCTTTGTGGCGTGAGGAGATTGTCTTGTGGATGATCTGGGCGCTTTCCGGCCGTACCGTTTGATCGTCCTGGGTTTGGATGATCAGAGCGGACGCGGTGATTTGGTGCAGGATAGAGCGGGTGTGGGCAGCCAACCGCATCAGCTCGGCGACGGAGGCCACAGGGAAATAGGGGTAGTGCAGCAGGTATTTCCGCTGCTCTGCTGGCCTTTCCTTGTTGGCACCGGCAACAAAGGGTTTGAAGTGCTTGAACAACCAGGCCAGATGGGCCTTGCGGTTGGAAGGCTTAATCGCGGCGGCGATTGTCACAACGCCGTCCACCTTATTGCGAGCCGCCATCTGCAGGGCTAAGAGACCACCCATGGAGTGGCCAATCACCACGATCTTTTGGCAGGTCTTTTTGAGTTCATTAATGCCTGCTTGGGCGGCATTGATCCAGTCTTTGTAGGTGACTTCCATTAAATCCTCTGGCTGGGTCCCGTGGCCGGGAAGGAGGATCCCCTTGCTGGTGTAGCCGTGAGCTGCGAGCATTTCGCCAATAACGCGCATTTCCGCTGGTGTGCTTGTGAAGCCGTGGATTAGCAGGCAGCCCACTGTGCTGCCGGGGTAATAGAAGGGTTCTTTGAGTGAGGGCATCCTTTTCCCCTTTCTCTTCTGGGATTGTAATATTAACGTAATATTAACATGTTCAATATTAAAAGGCAAGCGTATAATGATATTTTTTTAACAAATAAGAGGTGGATGTAGTGGCACGGGTGGTAGTAGGCATGTCAGGGGGCGTGGATTCGTCCGTAGCGGCCCTGGTGCTCAAAGAAGCCGGTCATGAGGTTATCGGCGTATTCATGAAAAACTGGGATGAGGTGGACGAGAACGGTATCTGCACCGCAGATGTTGACTATGAAGATGTCCGCCGCGTTTGCGATCAGATCGGGATTCCCTATTATGCAGTGAATTTTGAACAGGAATACTGGGACAGGGTGTTTGTCTACTTTTTAGATGAATACAAAAAGGGCCGTACACCAAATCCCGATGTGATGTGTAACAAAGAGATCAAGTTCAAAGCCTTTCTCGATAAAGCGCTGCAGCTGGATGCAGATTATCTGGCCACGGGCCATTATGCCCAAGTTGGTCAAGTGGACGGATCGTTTCAGCTGCTGCGGGGAAAGGATCGCAGTAAGGATCAGTCTTATTTTCTCTATGTTTTGGGTCAGCAGCAGCTGGCCAAGGCTATGTTCCCCATCGGCAACTTGACCAAAGGGGAGGTGCGCGAGTTAGCCCAACGCGCCCGTTTAGCCACGGCCGAAAAGAAGGACAGCACCGGCATTTGCTTTATTGGGGAGCGGAACTTCAAGGAGTTTCTAGCCCAATATCTACCCGCCCAGCCGGGTGAAATCAGGACAGTAGACGGAGAACTAGTAGGCAGGCATGATGGGCTCATGTATTACACAATCGGTCAGCGCAAAGGCTTGGGTATTGGCGGTCAGGGCGAAGCCTGGTTCGTTGCGGGGAAAGACCTGGAAAGCAACACCCTTCTAGTTGTGCAAGGCGGCGACCATCCTGCCCTTTTCAGCCGCGGTTTGACCGCAGGAGAGGTGCACTGGGTGAGCGGTGAAGCGCCCGGTCAGCGTGTTGAGTGTACCGCTAAGTTCCGTTACCGCCAACCTGATCAGCAGGTTACAGTTAAACTAACCGACGGGGGAGCAGAGGTGCTTTTTGCGGAAAGGCAGCGGGCAATCACGCCGGGACAGGCGGTTGTTTTCTACGACGGTGAAGTTTGCTTAGGCGGAGGCACTATCGAGAGCGCTTGGTAGGGGGATAGAAAATGGTAGTGGGCACGTTGTTCGTGGAGGTCTACATTCCCGGGGCAGATTCGCTCAAGGAAAAGAGGCAGGTTGTAAAGAGCGTGGTGCGGCGGGTGCAGCATCGCTTTAACGTGTCCATCGCCGAGGTGAACAACGAGGACAAATGGCAGCGAGCCCAGATTGGGGTAAGCATGGTGGGAGACGATTGGGATCACATTCAACGGCAGCTACAGCTGGTTATCAACTTTCTGGATGCCGAACCACGCTGGGAAGTTGTGCGGGTTGAAATGGAACGTTATTAAAAGGATATTAACAGGTTATGGTGAATTAATATAACAGCAGTATTATGGGCGGAGGAGTGGCTGACCAGACATAAGTCTGGTTATTCGCCTTATTTAATCAGATATGTTGTGCCCAAAAAACCCGTAGATTCAGGCTAAGGAGTGGGACATTCTTAACAGGAGGTTGATAAATACATGACTGATCAAAACCTGCGCTCTCGCTTAGACGCTGTTCTCAAGCGGACCACGACCAATCACAATCTCTCGGCCGCGAGACTGGCTGAGATGGCTGTGATCCGGGGTGAAGGAAAACTCTCCTCCCGCGGAGCCTTGTCCACAACCACCGGAAAGTACACTGGACGGTCGCCAAATGACAAATTCATTGTACTGGATGATCTGACCAGGGACACGGTGGCTTGGGGTCCGGTAAACGTACCGTTTCCCGAAGAACGCTTTTGGGAAATCTACCAAATGGTACTGGATTATCTAGAAGAGCGGGACGAGCTGTTTGTCTTCGATGGCTATGTGGGGGCAGAGCCAACACACAGAATGCCTCTGCGTGTTATTAACGAATACGCATGGCAGAATCTGTTCGCACGGCAATTATTTATCCGTCCTAACAAGGAAGAGCTTGCTGCCCACGAACCGCAGTTTACAGTGATTGGAGTGCCTGGTCTCAAGGCCGATCCCGAGCTTCATCAGACCAACTCAGAGGCTTTTGTAATTGTTTCTTTTACCGAGCGAGTTGTTCTGATCGGTGGAACGGCCTACGCTGGTGAGATCAAAAAGTCAATCTTCTCTGTTATGAATTACCTCCTGCCGCAGCAGGGCGTTCTGCCCATGCACTGTTCAGCTAACGTGGGCGATGACGGAAAAACAGCCCTGTTTTTCGGCCTCTCCGGTACGGGTAAGACCACCCTTTCTGCCGATCCAAAACGCCGGTTGGTGGGTGATGACGAACACGGCTGGTTCGATGGGGGAATCTTCAACCTGGAAGGTGGTTGTTACGCTAAGTGCATCAACCTGTCCAGGGAGTATGAACCCCAGATCTGGGATGCTCTGCGCTTTGGTGCTGTGTTGGAAAACGTAGTGTTGGATCCAAAGGATCGGGTACCTGATTTCAGCGATGGCTCCCTCACCGAAAACACGCGGGGCGCCTATCCGCTGGATTACATTCCCGGCCGAGTTGATCCCAGTATTGCCGGCCATCCCAGTACAGTGATCTTTCTCACTGCCGATGCCTTCGGTGTACTGCCACCCATCAGTATTTTGGAGGATGAACAGATAATGTATCACTTCATCTCTGGCTACACCAGCAAGCTGGCTGGCACAGAGCGGGGTATCGAGGAACCGGAAGCAACCTTTTCCGCCTGCTTTGGTGAACCATTCTTGCCCCTCAGTCCACTTAAATATGCTGAGATGCTCAAGGACAAGGTGAACCAATTCGGAGCAAAGGTCTTTCTGATCAACACTGGTTGGTCCGGTGGCCCGTACGGGGTGGGTGAACGGATAGCCCTTAAATACACAAGGCAGATGGTGACTATGGCCCTGGCCGGCGAACTTGATAACGTTGAAACACGGATCGATCCTGTCTTTGGCTTTAAAGTACCCCTGAGCTGTCCGGGCGTTCCAGCTGAGATCTTAGATCCCAAGCAGACCTGGGCTGACCCGGAGGCCTACGACCGAAAAGCGCGGGAGCTAGCCCAGGCTTTTCAGAAAAACTATTCGGAGAAGTACGCTGATTTGGCGGAAGAAGTGCGGCTAGCCGGGCCAATGGCAGCCAGGGAATAGGCTGGGCGAGCAGGCTGGGGGGAAGGATGTGCTGACTGTAATTGTGGACGCAGATGCCTGTCCAAGGACGTGTCTGGCTATCCTGCGCCAGTACAAAGGACAGTGGAACTACAGGCTCCTCACCATCGCTTCCATCGATCATCAGATTGATAGCGAAGATCATATTACGGTGGGTAGGGGAGCGGATTCCGCCGATTCCGCCGTGTTAAACAACACTCAGCTCGGCGATATTGTAGTGACTCAAGATTGGGGCTTGGCCGCACTTGTCTTGGCCAAGGGAGCTTATGCCCTCTCTCCAGCTGGGCGAATCTACGAGGAGCGGACAATGGACTTTCTCCTGGAAGAGCGTTATCTGAAGGCACGCCAGAGAAGGGGCGGCAAGCGCACTAAAGGCCCACCTGCACGCACAAAAGAGCTTGACGAGAAGTTTGAACGAAACTTGTTAGTGCTCCTGCGCCGCTTAAGTGCGGCGCAGGATCCTGAATAAATGCAAGAAAATCCACTGGAAGGGAGGGAGAGAATGGCAGAGCATCGTTTTGCAGTGTTAGTTGATGGGGAGAATATTTCGCCTCGGTTTTTAGGCCCGATTTTGGCCGAGATCAATCGTTCGGGCGACATCATCCTTACCCGAGTTTACGGGGATTGGACCGAACCGCATATGTCGGGATGGAAAGAGCTTTTGCGGCGGTATCCGGTGCGTCCCGTTCAGCAGTTCCGCTATGGGCAGAATGCCACAGATGGGGCGCTGATCATGGACGCGATAGAGATAGTTTCTACTAACCGTAACCCGGTCAATGCCTTTTGTATCGTCTCTAGCGACAGCGATTATTACAGTTTAGCGCTGCGCCTACGGGAGCACGGAATGTATGTGACAGGCATAGGCCGACAGGGAACAAAGAGTATTTTAGTTCGTTCCTGCAATCGCTTTATTTATCTCGAAAACCTAGCTGTTTCGGGCGGGTCCGAGCAGATAGATGAATCATCGCCTGGCGGAACGCCGGTGGAAAATATTGTCTTCAGTGCTTACCAGGCCTCTGAAGAGGATAGTGACGGTTGGCTGCTGTTGGCCCATTTAGGCCAGGCAATACGGCGCGAGTATCCGGACTTCGATCCAAGAAGCTAATCT
>DGFC01000020.1 GCA_002391465.1 Firmicutes bacterium UBA3910
TTTATAGGAACACGGAGCAGGTTAACTACGTGAACCTTCATCACTCCAACGAAGAACTGGCTCCTTACAACACAATTGTGGACCAGCGTGCTTTTCGGGAGGAGTTAATAGAACGCTGGCTGGGGGAAATAGGTGTACCGCTCAGCAGTCTGACTACGTTAGTGGGCCGGGGCGGTCTACTTGCGCCAATCCCGGGAGGCACCTACCGTGTGAATGAGACTATGGTGCGGCAGCTCGAACAAGCTCAATACGGAAGCCATGCCTCCAACCTTGGAGCCCTGCTGGCCTATGATTTGAGTGTCCGCCTCAATATTCCCGCCTACATCGTTGATCCGGTTGTGGTCGATGAGTTGATGCCAGTAGCCAGGAAGACCGGACTGCCTCAGATTAAGCGCCGCAGTATATTCCATGCTCTAAACCATAAGGCCAACGCTAAAAGGTTGGCGGTGGAACTTGGGCGCAGGTACGACGAGTTGAATCTGATTGTGGCCCATCTTGGCGGCGGCATATCAGTTGGTGCCCATGCCCGGGGCCAGGTTGTGGATGTGAACAATGCCCTTTCCGGAGATGGACCCTTTTCCCCCGAACGAAGCGGCAGCATATCCCCTCGGGTGCTCATCGATTACTACTTCCATACTGGCATGACTAAGGCCGAAATAATGCGTAAGCTGATCGGCAACTCCGGCTTGGTAGCCCATTTGGGGACCAATGACGGCCGTGAGATCGAGCGTAGAATAGAGGAAGGTGACCTAGCAAGTAGACTCTGTTTAGAAGCCATGGCTTACCAGGTGGCGAAGGAGATAGGAAAGATGAGTGCTGTGCTCTCCGGCGAGGTAGATCGGATCATTTTAACCGGTGGGCTTGCCTATTCTGCCCTGTTAGTGAGCGAGATTTCCAAGAGAGTGGAGTATATCGCCCCGGTGAGGGTACTGCCTGGCGAGAATGAACTGGAAGCGCTGGCCTTTGGTGCCTGGCGCGTGATTAGTGGTGAAGAACAAGCACGTGATTACGGTGCGGAGGGGGTGAACAGATGAGGGGTCAAGTGATTGTTGATCAGGAGCGGTGTAAAGAGTGCAGTCTTTGCATTACCGCTTGTCCCCATGATGTCTTGAGAATTTCGGCGGCCATAAACAGTAAGGGGTACCATCCAGTGGAAGCGTATCAACCCGAGAACTGCACCGGTTGTACATTCTGTGCCACAATCTGTCCCGATGTGGCCCTGACGATAATGAGAAAACGTCCCGAAAGGAAGTGATCCTATGGCAAGAATGTTAATGCGGGGAAACGAAGCCCTGGCTGAAGCGGCCATTCGGGCTGGTTGTAAGGCATTTTTTGGTTATCCCATTACTCCCCAAAACGAGATTCCCGGTTACATGGCTGAACATCTCCCTTTGAGGGGCGGTGTGTTTCTCCAGGCGGAAAGCGAAGTTGCCGCGATAAACATGGTTTACGGTGCAGCGGGGGCTGGAGCACGGGTCATGACTTCGTCATCCAGTCCAGGCATCAGTTTGAAACAGGAAGGTATCTCATACATTGCCGCTGGCGAATTGCCCTGCGTAATAGTGAATGTAATGCGCTGCGGACCCGGTCTGGGCGGAATCCACCCCAGCCAAGGCGACTATTTTCAAGCGGTGAAAGGCGGCGGTCACGGCGACTACCGTTTGATTGTCCTGGCGCCCGGAAGCGTGCAGGAAATGGCCGATCTGACCATGCTCGCCTTTGAGCTAGCGGACAAATGGCGCAACCCGGTTATGATTCTGGCGGATGGAACGCTGGGTCAGATGATGGAACCGGTTGAGTTTTCGGCGGAGACGAAAAGCGAACCGGTGGAAAAACCTTGGGCCACCACGGGAGCGGTGAACCGCAAACCTAATGTGATTAACACCCTGGATATCGTGCCGGAATCGCTGGAGAGAGTGAATCACAGGCTGTTGGCTAAATATGAACGGATCAAGGAAGAAGAAGTGCGCTGGCAGGCCGTGGGCGTTAAAGACGCGGACCTGATCTTAGTCGGTTACGGCACCTCAGCCCGAGTGGCCCGTTCCGCCATGGAGCAGGCGCGCAGAGATGGGCTCAAAGTGGGCCTGTTTCGGCCAATCTCCCTCTTTCCTTTTCCAGAAAAGCAGATTCGCGAGCTAGCAAAGGCGGAGAGGCAGTTCTTGGTTGTGGAAATGAGCGGCGGCCAAATGGTGGAAGACGTCCGTTTGGCGGTGGATGGGCGCAGCCCGGTTCATTTCACTAACCGTCTTGGCGGTATGGTGCCCACACCAGAAGAAGTATTGGAGAAAGTAGAAAGCATTCTAGAAGGGAGGGGTAACTAATGCGCGTGGTCTTTGAAAAACCGGAAGCAATGACCGACAGTCCCATGCACTATTGTCCTGGCTGTACCCACGGTGTGATCCATCGTTTGGTGGCTGAAGCCATTGATAGTCTGGGAATCAGGGAACAGACCATAGGTGTTGCCAGTGTTGGCTGTTCCGTTTTTGCCTACGACTATTTTAACGTTGATATGCAGCAGGCAGCCCACGGCCGTGCCCCTGCTGTGGCAACGGGAATCAAGCGGGTTCTGCCCGACAAAATGGTGTTTACCTACCAGGGTGATGGTGATCTGGCCTCCATCGGCATGGGAGAAATTGTGCATGCGGCTGCCAGGGGTGAAAACATCACCGTTATTTTTGTGAACAACGCCATTTACGGTATGACCAGCGGCCAAATGGCACCCACAACCCTGGTTGGTCAAAAGACTGCCACATCGCCCCGGGGCCGTTCGGCGGCAGAAACAGGTTATCCCATCAGGATGTGCGAACTCTTGGCAACGTTGGATGGGCCTTCCTATCTAGCCCGCGTGTCCAGTCACGATACTAAGCACATTATTCAGGCGGGCAGGGCGATCAAAAAAGCGTTCGAAATGCAGCAGCAGAATAAAGGCTTTGCCATGGTTGAGGTCTTGTCCACCTGTTCAGTGAACTGGGGTATGACGCCGGCCAAAAGTATGGAGTGGCTGGCGGAGAACATGATCCCCTATTACCCCTTGGGAGTGTATAAAGACATAACGGCAGAGGAGGGCAAGTGATGGCTGGAATCGTTATCGCCGGATTTGGTGGTCAGGGTGTGCTGGTCTTAGGCCAGATGATCGCCTACGCCGGAATGCTGGAAGATAAGTCAGTCTCCTGGTTCCCCTCTTACGGTCCGGAACAGAGGGGGGGCACATGCAACTGCTCCGTGGTTGTGAGCGAGGAAGACATTGGTTCCCCAATAGTGACAAAGCCCGATGCAGTTATAATCATGAACTCTCCATCCTTTGATCGGTTTGTACCGGAAGTGATCCCAGGCGGCCTTGTCATTTACAATTCCACCCTCATCGACAAAAAACCAGAGCGCGATGATATCCGGGTAGTGGCTATCCCCGCTAACGAAATTGCGGAGGAGTTGGGCAATGCTAGGGTGGCCAATATGGTGCTCTTGGGATCGTTTTTGGCCAACACCGGTCTGGTAAATGACGCAAGTGTGGAAAAATCGCTTGAGCAGGTCTTGTCTGAGCGCCACCATCACCTAATTCCCCTGAACATGAAAGCTTTAGAGCGGGGGCGGGAATACCAATAGCAGAGTCCTTGTGAGGAGGGTTACTGCAATTGGAATGTTCCATCCGTAAGGGAATTGTGCAAAGTGTAAGCAGTTTTCCAGGCCTGCAGGAGCTCACTGTAGAGCTGCCTGAAGGAAACGCAGTTGCAATAAACTACCCGGATCTGACGGGGCCCTGTCAGCCCGGGGATGAAGTTATGTTAAATACCACCGCAGAAGAGCTCTGCTTGGGTACCGGTGGCTTTCACTACGTTCTCGCCATATGTGGGCGGGAACGTAGTCTTTCTAAATTGGGCCATATTATCAAGCTTCGCTATACGCCTCTCCAAGGCCGTGTTTTAAGCGTGGAAGAAGAGGGAAGCCCGTACCATCACCTTTTGGCAGCTGCTGACTCACTGGACGGGCTTCCCGTGGCAGTGGGGAGCCTCCACAGTATGCTGGCACCCCTCAGCTGGGCCGTGTGGAAGCTTCGGCCCGGCACTAGGCTGGTGTATCTTATGAGTGATGGGGCTGCGCTCCCCATCGCCTTCAGCCGGACGGTGCGTCGCCTCAAGGAAATGGGCCTAATTACGGCAGCTATCACCTTTGGCCATGCCTTTGGCGGCGATTTTGAAGCTGTGAACGTTTACAGTGCCCTTCTCGCTGCCAAATTGGTGGTAAAGGCAGATTTGGCCGTGATCGCCATGGGGCCAGGTGTGGTAGGTACAGGCACTCGCTGGGGCACTACTGCCATCGAACAGGGCATCTTTCTCAATGCAGTCCGGCATATAGACGGTGTCCCCGTTGCCATTCCCCGCTTGAGTGACGGCGATCAACGCCAGCGGCATTTTGGCCTGAGTCACCATACCAGAACGGTCCTAACGAGGGTTGTGGATGGCAGTGTCGTGCTGTCCTTGCCTAGGTGTTACGAAAGGCACTTACAGGCAGAGGATGAACTGGTGTTAAAGCGCCATCAAGTATTTTGGGAGGAAACGGACGAACTGTTCAGCGGTCTCGGTCGATCCGGACTGCCACTCAGTACTATGGGGCGGGGAGTGGAGGAGGATCCCCTCTTTTTCCACGGCGTATTGGCAGCGGCTCGGACCCTTGTGGCTCAGCTTAACTAGGAGGATTCCCTTTGGCCTTGTTTTACGGTGATCTGCACATCCATATTGGTAGTACCAATAGCGGTGCACCGGTGAAAATAACCGCTTCCAGGACACTCACCCTCGAGCGTATCACCCAGACTGCTAAAGGGCAGAAGGGACTTGACTTGGTAGGTATTGTTGACGCTGCCTGCAGCGGTGTGCTGCAAGACTTACAGTCCCTGCATGAACTGGGCCAACTCAAACCCATAGTGGGGGGCGGAGCTTTACTCAACGGAGTTACCCTCTTTCTTGGTAGTGAAGTGGAACTAGTCCATCAGGATACGGGGAAGGAGGCCCATTTTCTTGCCTATTTCGCCGATTTGGCAAGCATACAAGGCTATGCTGCGGCACTTAAACCCCATGTGACAAATCCGTCCCTTTCAACCCAGCGGCTAAGGGTCAGTCCCGTTAACTGGCTGAAACTAGTCAAGGAATTCGAGGGGGTGGCCATTGCTGCCCATGCCTTTACTCCCCACAAAGGAGTCTACGGCAGCTGCGTCAAGAGGCTTGAGGAGATGCTTTCTGAGCCGAGTCAGGTCAGCGCCCTTGAACTTGGCTTAAGTGCCAACACTGAAATGGCACTCGCTGTGTCCGATACCCATCCCTACGCCTATCTTGCCAATTCGGACGCCCATTCCCTCCAGAACATTGGGCGAGAATTCACTGTCTACAATCTCCCGGAACTGAACTTCGGCGCCTGGCGCTCTGCTCTAGAGGATGGGGGCCGGGGCATCTGGGCCACACACGGTCTCGAGCCCCGTTTAGGGAAATACTACCGCAGTTGGTGCCCTAGGTGTGAGCGATTGGCGGACCATGAAACACCTACCTTTGAGTGTCCTTACTGCAAAGACCCCATGGTACCTGGGGTTTGGGACCGCCTGCAAAGTATCTCTGACCACCCGCAAGTAACGCCGGCCAAGCCCCCTTATACAGCCCATGTACCGCTCCGCCTCCTGCCTGGCATTGGACCCAAGATGTACGCTAAGCTGATTGGGGAAGTGGGAACTGAAATCGATGTTTTGTATCGTCTGCCTTTAGACGAAATCGCCGCCAAGGTCGGATCGGTGATTGCGGATCAGATCGCTGCCGTACGCGCTGGCTCGCTGTCCTTTCTGCCGGGGGGAGGAGGAAAATATGGCAGGGTAACGAAAGGATTGAAGAGGTGAGACAATGACAACAGTGATTTTGATCCGCCACGGTGAAACGCTCTGGAACCAGCAACATCGCTACCAAGGGCAGTTAGACAGTCCTTTGTCTGAACTCGGCCATAAACAGGCAAGACTGACGGCAGAGTATCTGGCAAAACAGCCCATCACTGCCGTATACAGCAGCGATCTGGGGCGCGCCCTGCGGACGGCGGAGATAATCGCTGATCCTCACCGGCTGGCGGCCAAACCCGATCAACGCCTGCGGGAAATGGCTTTTGGGGTTTGGGAAGGGTTAACCCGGCCTGAGGTTGTGGAGCAGTATCCGGAGATTTACTACACCCGCTATCAAGATGTGTTGTCAACGCGCGTGCCCGGTGGAGAATTACCCCATGAAGTCGTGGCACGCTTTCGTGACTTTATGGACGAGCATCTTCCCAAACACGGGGAAGAGACTATAGTACTTGTGTCCCACGGAGGAACGCTCCGACTGGCCATAGCCAGCATTCTCCACATGCCCCTGGAGAAATCCTACTGTTTTAGGGTGAGTAATGGCGGCGTGTCTAGACTGACCTACACCAGAAACGATAGGGGGTGCCTCTGGGAAGTGAGCTGCCTCAACTCCACCGATCACCTGGGCTAACATAATCCCTTTTCTACCGGCATAGGCTTAGATGATCCGCTGGAGGAAAGAGGTTGAGAGACATGTACATAGTCGGTGCTGTGGGAGAATTGGTTCTGGGGTATTTTTACCGCAACCTCCCTTTGTATTTAGCCCTTTTTCTGCTCTTCAGTCTGGGTGTTGGTTTTGGCGCCTTGGCACCGCAGAAACTTTCACCAACTCAACGGGAGGATTTGAGTAATTTCCTAGCCAATATTTCGGCCTCTATTGCCCAAAACGGTTCCCATGCAGGGGCCGGGACGCAGCTTTTTTACCAGAGCATACTGGACAACGTTCTCAAGACAGCGCTGCTCTTGTTTGTTTTGGGTTTGACTGTTATCGGTGCTCCGCTGATTATGGGTCTGGTGTTTCTCAGAGGTTTTGTCCTCGGGTTTACTGTTGGGTTTCTGGTTCAAGAAACCGCGCTCAATGGACTTATTTTAGCTGCCGCAGCCGTACTGCCCCATAATCTCCTGGCTGTTCCGGCAGTTATGATTGGGGCGGCCGGCTCTTTAGCTTTTGCCTCTACCGCCTTTCAAACGATGGTCGGACTCTCGCAGAAAAAAATCCATGGACAGTTTTTGAGTACCAGCTTTATCTGTATCTGCAGCTGTATTCTGCTGCTGGGGGCGTCGCTGATAGAGGTCTACCTAACACCCATACTGATCAGTCTGGCAAGTGGTTATGTTTTCTAAGGAGGTTCAAGCAGCGTGAAACAATGGGCACAGGTTTTAGACGAGTACCTGGCTTTTCTTCAGATCGAAAAGGGACTGTCACCGAACAGTGTGAATGCCTATGGTAGTGACCTGAGACAGTTCGGTGCCTTCTTAAAAAAGAATGCTCTGGCCTGGTCCGCTGTTACTGTGGAAAATATTGAAGCGTATTTGTCTGTCCTGGAGAACCAGAAACTTTCTGCCAGGACAAAGGCGAGGAAGGTCGCTTCTCTACGCAGTTTTTACAACTACCTCCAAGGGGAAGGAAAAATAGACCATAATCCCTGCGCCTATCTGCCATCACCTAAGCTGCCGCAAAAGCTACCTGACATCCTGACAGAAGCCGAAATACTTGCCCTTCTTGCTGCGCCCACTTTGGACAAGCTCACCGGTTACCGGGACAGAGCCATGTTTGAGGTGCTTTACGGTTCTGGCCTGCGAGTATCTGAGCTGGTTGACCTAGACGTGGGTGATATTGACCAGATGGGCTTTGTGCGGTGTTTAGGTAAGGGAGGTAAGGAGAGAATAGTCCCCTTGGGGACCTATGCCCTCCAGGCTGCCATGAAATACATTGAGTTCGCCAGGCCAAAACTACAGCGCAGCCATCGGCAGACTGCTCTGTTCCTCAATACCCGTGGCGGGCGCTTGACCAGGCAGGGCTTTTGGAAGATCTTGAGGCACTGGGCAAAGCAGGCGGGTATTAAGAAAGACATTTCCCCCCATATGCTGCGCCATTCCTTTGCCACCCATTTACTCCGTGGCGGCGCCGATCTGCGTTCTGTTCAGGAAATGTTGGGGCATGCCGATCTTACTACTACACAAATTTACACACACTTAGATATGGGCTCACTCCGCGATGTTTACAAACGGACCCATCCCAGAGCCCGGAAGGAGAGTAGATAATGAAGCGAGCGATAATAGTCGTGTTAGACAGCGTGGGTGTGGGGGCGCTACCCGATGCCCATCTGTATGGCGATGAAGGCAGTAATACGCTGGGAAACGTGGCTAGAGCTGTAGGCGGCTTGAAGATGCCCAATGCCCAAAGCTTAGGGTTGGGAAACATCATTGAGATAGAGGGCGTGCCGTCAACCGAAAAGCCCAAGGCTGCTTGGGGCAAAATGGGTGAAATGTCGGTAGGTAAGGATACCACCACCGGACACTGGGAGCTGGCGGGTCTGGTGTTAGAAACTCCGTTTCCCACCTATCCCGAAGGCTTTCCGCCGGAGGTTATGGATGAGTTTGAACGGCGCATAGGTCGCAAAACGCTAGGGAACTTCCCAGCGTCAGGCACCGTCATCATTGAGCAGTTGGGCGGGGAGCACATTCGCACTGGCTATCCCATTGTCTACACCTCTGCAGACAGCGTCTTCCAAATCGCAGCCCATGAGGAAGTGGTTCCCCTTGATACCTTATATGAATGGTGCTCTATTGCCAGGGACATGCTTCAGGGCAAACATGGGGTAGGCCGAGTGATAGCCAGGCCGTTTGTGGGTAAGATAGGCTCGTTTACTCGCACCGCGAACCGGAGAGATTACAGTCTAGAGCCCATTAAACCGACCGTTTTGGATGCCCTGATTGGCGCTGGAGTACCCGTCTATGGCGTTGGGAAAATCAAGGACATTTTCGCCGGACGGGGTGTTTCTGACTCGTTCCCAACGAAGAACAACGCCATGGGCGTGGATGAGACGGTGCGCTTGATGCAGGAGAAACGGGAAGAGTGTCTGATCTTTGCTAACTTGGTTGATTTTGATATGCTTTGGGGCCATCGCAACGACCCAGAGAGTTATGCTAAGGGTCTAGAGGAGTTTGATTTGCGTCTGCCCGAAATCCTAGCGGAGCTGGGCGAAGATGATCTCCTGCTAATTGTAGCAGACCACGGCTGCGATCCAACTACACCCAGTACGGATCACTCCAGGGAGTATGTGCCGCTGCTGGCCGTGGGTTCTAAGGTACGCCCGGTTAACTTGGGAGTACGCAGGACATTCGCCGATGTGGCAGCAACAATTGCCCACTTTTTCGCGGTGGACTACAAAACAGTTGGCGAGAGTTTCCTAAAGCAAATAACGGAAAGCAGGTGAGGTTGTCGGATGCTGGCAGTTGATTTAATCCGCAAAAAGCGAGACGGAAAACGTCTAACAAGGTCTGAACTAGAGTTTTTACTGCGAGGTTATGTTGAGGGAGCGATCCCCGATTACCAGATGTCCGCTTGGAGTATGGCAGTCTATTTCCAAGGTATGGAGCCGGAGGAGATTACCGATCTCACTCTGCTCATGGCCGAATCTGGTGACACTATCGACCTGAGCGGCATTAACGGCGTTAAGGTGGATAAGCACTCCACAGGCGGGGTTGCCGATACCACAACCCTCTTAGTCGTTCCCCTGGTCGCCAGCTGTGGTGTTCCCGTAGCGAAAATGTCCGGAAGGGGCCTTGGTCACACCGGTGGTACAGTTGATAAACTGGAGAGCATTCCAGGCTATCAGGTGGAACTTGAGCCACGGCGCTTTATTGAGCAGGTGAATACGATAGGGGCCTGCCTAGTGGGACAGACCGGGGAGCTTGCTCCCGCCGACAAACTCCTTTACGCGTTGCGGGATGTGACAGCTACCGTTGAATCGATACCGCTCATTGCCTCCTCTATTATGAGCAAGAAGATAGCGGCAGGCGCAGACGCCTTTGTGTTAGACGTGAAAACAGGTGCTGGCGCTTTTATGAAAACTGAACGGGATGCGATTGCCCTTGCAGAAACGATGGTGCGCATCGGCAAGCTGGCGGACCGATCTGTCAGTGCCGTTATCAGCGATATGAATCAGCCCCTTGGTTCTGCCATCGGCAACGCCCTGGAAGTGAAGGAAGCCATATCTCATCTCCGCGGTGAACGTTTTGACAGGCTGACAGAGCTCAGTCTAGAACTGGCTTCAGAAATGCTCCTTTTGGCCGGCCATTCGGACGATAAAGCTGTCGCCAGGGATCTTTTGGAGAGCAAGCTGAAAAACAGGGAAGCGCTGCAGACGTTCGGCAAGCTCATTGAGGCCCAAGGGGGAGACGCCCGGGTGATCGAGGATCCTTCCCTGCTTCCCCAGGCTGAGTATGTTGTGGATGTGAAAGCGCCTATCGCTGGGTATGTCCATACGGTTGAGCCCCTCATGTTGGGAGAAATCGCCATGGAACTCGGTGCGGGCAGGGTTACCAAAGACACTGTGATTGATCTTGCGGTTGGCCTTGAGGTTAAAAGGAAGGTTGGCGACAGCGTCAAGACAGGGGAGACCTTGGTGACGATCCACGCTAACGACAAAGATAAGTTGGCAGTGGCACAGCAACAGGTGCTTGCGGCCTTCACGATTGGAGACAGTGAGGCACCTGGGCTACCTCTCATTTACAGGAGAATCACTACAAAAGATGTATAATGGGGCCCTGCGCCCCATATTTATTGTAGTGGGGAGGGGGAGGCCTTGCGCATTAAATCCTTTGGTGTTGTTATCCTTGCTGTGTTTCTATCCCTAGCTATAAGCGTCGATGCTTTAGAGATAAGCGGTAAAGCTGCTCTGCTGATGGATCCGTACAGCGGCCGGGTGTTTCTAGAACACAACGTGGACGAACCCTTACCTGTTGCCAGCATCTCCAAGCTGATGACGCTGGTTCTAATTCTAGAAGGGGTAGAGCGGGGAGAGCTGCAGCTGGAGAGCATTATAACAGCCAGTCCCTATGCAGCCAGTAAACGGGGTACCCGCATCTGGCTGGAAGCAGGGGAACAGTTCACACTGGAGGAGCTGCTCTATGCCATCGCGGTAGGATCGGCCAATGATGCGGCGGTAGCCGTGACGGAGTACATAGCGGACAGTGAAGAAGCTTTCGTGGAACTAATGAACGCCAGGGCGAAGGAACTGGGTCTCAGCCAAACCGTTTTTGTGAACTGTACCG
The DNA here is from genome assembly GCA_002391465.1 of Firmicutes bacterium UBA3910. GTDB lineage: Bacteria > Bacillota > Limnochordia > Darwinibacteriales > Darwinibacteriaceae > UBA3910. The sequence continues at coordinate 11,147 of DGFC01000020.1, forward strand.
GCCTGCCCGTTGAAGTGGGACAGCCAAACACCATGAGTGCTAGGGATGTGGCGGTATTAGCCAGGCACGCAATGCAGGTGCCCGGCCTGATGGAATACGTTTCCACTTACGAGTACACCATGCGGCCTAAGACCACTAAGATTCCAGTTCTCTGGAATGCGAATAAGCTTCTGCGCCGCTACTACGGAGTGGATGGAATGAAAACGGGTTTTACCACTGAAGCGGGTTACTGTATAGCAGCTACGGCCCAGAGGGACAATCTGCGCCTGCTCGCAGTCACTTTAGGCCACAAAACGGAAGAAGACCGGGAACAGGAGGCAAGGGCCCTTTTGGACTATGGTTTTCGCAAGTACCAGAGTGTTCTCCTTTACTCCCAGGGAACAGAAGTGACAACATTGGAATGCCCGAGTGGGAATCCGCGTATTGCGCCAGTGGTTGTGGCAGAGGATCTTTATGTGACTGTGGAAACGGGCATTGAAATGGACTTGGAAACGCGCATTGTCCTGGAACAAGACCTAGAGATACCGCTGCCTGAACACGAAGTAGTTGGGAAAATATCCGCCTTGTCCGGGGAAGAACTGGTGGGAGAAGGACTACTCGTGCTCGGTCAACCGGTCAAAAAGGCCGGCCTCGGCGCCCTGATCTTGCGTGTAAGCCGCTGGCTAGCCCAAGCGATCTACAATTAGGCGGAATTGGAGCCATATTTCTACTATTTATCGTTTTCAGGCAGGGGAACTTGGGTTTGCCCTCGAAAATATTCACAATTGGAAAAGGGGAGGGAGCAGTGTGCATTTCAGCATCGAAAGGCAGGGACAAGCACTTGTGGCTTCGCTCGTAGGTGAATTTGACCTCCATTCCGCTCCGAAATTCAAGCAGAGTATGGCTGAGGTTTTTGCAGAATATCCGCAGTTGAAACACTTAATCCTCGATGTACAAAAAGTAAGTTTTATTGATAGCTCCGGATTAGGGGTCATTCTCGGGCGTTACCGTGAAATTGAGGAGAAGGGGGGACGGCTCTTTTTCGTGCGGGCCAATCCCCAGATTAAGCGCATTCTCCAATTGTCGGGATTTGAGAAAATCTCAGAGTTTGCCAATTCCACAGAAGAGGTGTTGGCATGGATAAGGGGGCAGCTCTAATGGAAAACAGAAATTGGATCAAGCTGGAGTTTCCCAGTGACTCGCGGAATGTGGGCTTTGCCCGCACCGCTGTGGCTCTGTTCGCTTCCCAACTGGATTGGACGTTGGATGAACTGGAAGACATAAAGGTAGCTGTCTCGGAAGCCGTTTCCAACTGCGTTATTCATGCCTATCGTCTCGAAGAAGGTTTGGTCAAGCTGGAGGTTTCCCACGACGGAAGTTCCTTAGAGATACTGGTTGAAGATAGCGGAGTGGGCATACCCGACATCGAACTGGCTAGGGAGACGGGTTATACCAGTGTGCCGGAGGAGCGCATGGGTTTAGGATTCACGTTTATGCACGAGTATATGGATGAGGTTCAGGTTTACTCGGAAGTGGACAAAGGTACCAGAGTTAGAATGGTAAAAAAGGTCCCAGAGCGAGAAGATTAAAATGTCGGCAGGTACGGAGGAAACCAGGGAACTGATTCGTCGCTCGCAAGAGGGCGATCTGGAGGCGCGGAGCCGTTTAGTTGAAGAAAACCTACCGCTGGTAAAAAGCATTGCAGCCAGGTTCGTGCAGCGAGGTATAGATTACGAAGACCTGGTTCAAATCGGATCTATTGGGCTTTTGAAGGCTGTGCGGGACTTTGATCTCAACTATGATGTCCGTTTCTCCACCTACGCGGTGCCAAAGATTATGGGTGAGATAAAGCAGCAGCTTCGCCGGGCATCACCGCTGCGTGTTGCCCGTTCGCTGCGGCAGTTGGCTTCACAGGCTATTTCAGCCAAAGACGTACTAAGCGTGGAGTTGGGCCGTACACCCACAATCAAGGAGATTGCCGATCGTTTGGGAGCTCCTGTGGAGGAAGTTGTGGCCGCTCTGGAGGCGGTCCAGCCCATTACTTCGCTGCAGACGGCGATCGATCCAGGCGAGGATGACTCGCTCGAACTGGGAGATTTTATTGCCAGCCCCACCAACGAAGATCATGTTATGCTCAAACAAGCATTAGAGAGCCTCGAACCCCTAGAAAGGAAAATTATTCTTCTGCGCTATTTCGCCGAAAAGAGCCAGACTGAAATTGCGGAGGAACTGGGGGTATCGCAGGCCCAAATTTCACGCATTGAAGCGCGGATCGTACGTCGACTGCGCCATGAGATTTAGAAAAGGTTGATTAGATTGATTGCAGATTTACATCTCCACACGAATGAATCGGACGGTACTTGGAATCCAGATCGTCTGGTAGCCAAGGCAGCCGAACACAACCTAGCAGTGATAGCCATTACGGATCATGACACAACGGCAGGTGTAGAAGAAGCTGTACAAGCGGCACCGGCGGAGTTGAAGGTTATACCGGGAGTCGAACTGAGCTGCGGCGGAGCTAACGTTGAATCGGTGCACATGCTCGGCCTCTGGATTGACGTAGACTCTTCCAGTCTGCAGGAACAGCTCGAGTTGATGAGAACCTCGCGGATTAGGAGGATGGAGGAAATACTCCATCGACTCAGAAAAATGGGTATTGCCCTATCCTTTGAGGAAGTGGCCAAATACGCCCACAAAGACGTAATCAGCCGCAGTCATGTGGCTTCAGCCTTGGTTGATCGAGGTGTGGTTAACAGCAAGGCAGAAGCCTTCCAGGCTTATATCGGCGAAACGGCTCCGGCCTATGTGCCGCGGCTCAAATTTAGGCCTGAGACGGCCATAGAACTGATCTTGGCAGCAGGTGGAGTGCCCGTTTTGGCCCATCCCGGCCTATTGGAAAGTCTCCACATTCTTCCCCGTTTAGTCGATGCCGGCCTAGTCGGCATGGAAGTGGTCCATCCAAGCCACAGCCCAGAGCAGACTGAGAGTTATCTCAAGCTGGCTCAAGAATGGAATCTGCTGCCATCGGGTGGATCGGACTGTCATGGTCCCGGAGGGAAAGATGAGTTGTTCATCGGCAGGTATACCATCCCTTTAGCGTGGGTTGAAGCGCTGTCGGAAGCCCGTTGGTGACTTTTCCCTGCAGGGCATTGGCTCCCTTCCTCGAACTGAATAACAAAGTCTCCTGAAACGGGTCAGAAGTCGCAGCTAATATGCACCTGAGGGAGTTGGGGATATGTCTCAGATCGCGGAGGAGAACATTACTCTTAAGTTGGTTAAACCAGAGAGATGCCGTGTTCTGTACCAGATTATTAAACGGGGTACACCCATTGGCGAGCTTGCATTGGATCAGATTGCTTGGCGCAGCGGTGAAGCGGAGTTGAAGATCACTATTTATGAAGAAAGGCACCATAGCCAAGGCTATGGTACCACGGCCATTCTTGCCCTTTTGGAAGAGGCTTTTTTCCGGATGAACTTGAGGCGCATTTACCTTCGAGTTCACGCCAGTAACACCATCGCCATGCGCTGCTACAAGAAGGTGGGCTTCAAAAAGGAGGGCCGCCTGGAAAGGCGCACCGGCGGGGACACCCGGGAGATTATTTACCTCATGGGCCTGAGCAAACAGGAGTTTCTGGCTAATGGGGAAGGGGAACCTCAAGCTGTTTAGAACCGCATTTTTGCGGTTCTTTTCTTTTATCCCCCACAATGGGCATGTCCACTCGAATCTTATAACGTAACTGTTCACTGGCAAGGATTTTACAGGTATATGTCGAACTGGTAAAGGTGAATTTTACTCAGCTCAAGTAAATGGAGGGGTAATTTATGCTTGAAATCATCAAACTAGGCGGCCCAGTTATGATTCCGCTGCTATTGTGCTCCGTCTTTGCGTTAGCCATCGGGATTGAGAGGTTGTGGTATCTGCTCCGTTGCAGAATCGATACCGAGGAACTAATGGAAGAGGTCAGCCTGTCGCTTGGCCAAGGCAAGCTGTTGGAAGCGATGCAGATCGCGAAAAAGGCCCGTGGTCCGGTGGCTGCAGTACTCGCTGCTGGCATAGCACATTATGATAAGGATCCCGAAACTATCAGTAAACATATGCAGGTCGTTGGCGAACAGGAAGTATTTAAAATGGAGCGGCGCCTCGGTATTCTGGAAATGATCAGCATGATTTCTCCTCTGCTTGGTATCTTGGGTACCGTTACCGGAATCATTCAGAGCTTCAACGTCCTTTCCGCCTTGGAAGGAGTAGGACATGCCGGTGCCTTGAGTGCTGGTATCGCGGAAGCCCTCATTACTACTGCTGCAGGACTGATTATTGCCATTCCAACTGTGGCTTTAAACGCCTATCTCAACGGTATTGTTAACGCCCAGGTAGCTGAGTTGAATAGAAGATCTAACCAAATTCTCGATCTTCTCACTGCAAGGGGTGAAGTCTAATGAATTTCCGCCGGACCAAGCAGTTTAACCGCGGCCCGGACATTGTTTCCATGATCGACGTTGTGTTCTTTCTCCTCGTCTTTTTCATGGTTTTCTTTACGCTAAGAACGACGCCCGTGGGCCTCGATGTGGAACTACCCAAAGCAGTTTCGGGCAGTGCTCAGAATACTACGAACATCGAGGTGTTGGTAGACAAGTCCGGTGTCTTTTATGTAGCTGGGAAGCCTGTTAGCGGTAACGAACTCAGTTCCTATGTGGGGGATCGTCTCAAGGTTAACCCTGATCTTTTCGTGATCGTCAAAGCTGACAAAGCTGCTCGCTACGAACACGTTGTGGAAGCATTGGATCACATCCGCGGAGTGGGTGGCTATCGACTGGGTTTGGCAGTCCAGAAGGATTAGGCGAAAGGAGAGAGGCCAGTGTTTAACCCCTATGGAGATGGGCCGGGCTTAAATCGCTTTCTCTTGGTATCAGTGCTTCTGCACGCACTGCTTTTTGTTGTGCTACCCAGCGTTGAGTCCGTGTTCGAGCCAAATCTGCCCAGCATGGCCGGGGGCGGAGTGGTTCAGATCATGCACGTGGAGAGTTCCGCAGTTGCCCGTCAGTCTCCTATCGTCGATCCCCAATCCCAGTTCACTACGCCTAGGGTAACGGAACCGAGGCCTAGGCCTGAAGTGGAAGAGCCGGAGACTACGCCTGAGGAGGCAGTGGCATCTACCCAAGAACCTGAAGTGGAAGAGATAGAAGTCGAGGTGGGTGTTGAAAGGGGACAACCCGTATCGCCCGAACCTCCCACAGTACCTGAACCAACCGTAAGGGAAACCCCCAGCTCGGAAGAACCGGGGGAACTTTTGACCAGCCCAGACGGGCCTGAAGTTGTAGTAGATACGGAAGAGTTGGAACCAGAGCCCTCTGAACAGGAGACCGAGCCAGGAGGCATCAGTGGCTCTGGTACGGGTGCAGCAGGAGAAGATGATCAGGGTGGAGCCAGCGAATCGGGTGAAGGGGAAGCTGAATCAGCGCCGCCTATTCCAGCGCCTCCTGCCAGTGGAAACTCAATCTACCCAGGCGGTGGCGGACCCGTGTTTCCAAAAGATGCAGCCCACACCAGGCTTGAAGGATCGGTGGGTGTGATTGTTCATGTTTCTACCGATGGAAGACTCCTTGATTTCTTCATAGTGTTTCCCTCAGGCGATGCGTTTCTAGATGATTATGTGCGTAATTACATGGAAAGGGATTGGCGTCCCATACCGTTAGAACTTGATTATTCCATGAATATGACCATTATTTTCCGTGATTTCAACACTCACATTGAGTATGGCGAAATTCAGTGGCTGAATGTGAATGAACCGTAAAGGAGGGTGGAGACAAATGCGAAGGCGAAGATCCTTGGCTGTGTTGACGATGTTTTTAATTGCATCAGTTCTGCTCACAGTTGGGGCGGAGGCTGCTAATATAGAGCTGCGGAACGAGTACATCCGCATTGTAGTAAACGACCGCGACACAGACAAGGGACGGTTTGCTGTTGGCACCACAGGGGGTGACCCGAACCGAGACACCGATCAGAACAAGCACTGTCTCTTATACACATCT
>DGFC01000117.1:0-5159 GCA_002391465.1 Firmicutes bacterium UBA3910
GACTTTTTGATACAGGAGATGAACCGGGAAGTAAATACTATCGGTTCCAAGGCCAATAATGTGAATATCGCGGGCTGTGTTGTTGAACTCAAGAGCGAACTGGAAAAGATGCGCGAACAAGTGCAGAACATAGAATGACGGAAGAAGCCAAGTTCGATACTGAAGGAGGTGAACATATGTCACTGCCAACTTTGACCCGCGAAGAGAAAATGCAAGCTCTTCAGAAGGCCCAGGAGATGCGCAGCCGGAGGGCGGAATTGCGCCGCCAGTTGAAAAAGGGTATAATTAGTCTGCAGGAGGTTTTGGATTCGGCAGATAATGAGGTTATTGCCCGCATGCGCGTTGCGTATCTGCTTGAGTCCCTACCTCAAGTGGGTAAGGTAACTTCGGAGAAGCTGATGAAGGAGATCGGCATCAACGAGAATCGCCGAGTCAGGGGTCTGGGTAAGCGCCAGAGAAGTGAACTGCTGGAAAGACTCGGGTAACATACGGAGGGGCTGGTTTAGATGAGCATCAGGTTAGTTAACATAGGTTTCGGGAACATCGTTGCTGCTAACCGCATAGTAGCCATTGTTAGTCCTGAATCAGCACCTATTAAAAGACTCGTTCAGGAAGCAAGGGAACGAGGTATGCTGATTGATGCCACATATGGTCGGAGAACCAGAGCGGTTATCATTTCCGACAGCGACCACATTATCTTATCGGCAGTGCAACCCGAAACAGTTGCCCATCGATTATCCACCAAGGACAATCTCGAAGTTAACGAAAAATAGGGGGCGTCTGCCAAATTGAAAGGTTCTTTCACAGGGGTATGGGATAGTGGATTGAAAAAACGGGGTTTTCTTATTGTGTTATCCGGACCGAGCGGTGCCGGGAAAAATTCCGTCATGAATGCCGTTTTTCCCACTATCCCCAACCTTAAATACTCAGTCAGCGTTACTACGCGGCCGCCTAGGGCTGGAGAAGTTGAGGCGGTTAATTATTTTTTTCGCACTGATGAGGAATTTGACCGCATGATCGAAAACGGTGATCTGTTAGAGTGGGCCACCTTTGTGGGCTATCGCTACGGAACGCCGAAAGAATTTGTGCTGGAGCAAATAGAGCAGGGCAATGCAGTAATAATGGATATTGATATTCAAGGTGCAGCACAGATTCGGGAGAAAATGCCAGAAGCCATTTTTGTTTTCCTGCTCCCGCCCACTAGGGAAGAATTGAGCCGTCGCTTAAGACACAGGGGCAGCGATTCGGAAGAAGTGATTAAGCGGCGCTTGGCGAAGTCCCAGGAAGAGATTAAGCACATTACCGATTACGATTATTTTGTAATCAACGATGATCTCAGCAACGCAGCGGAACAGCTGCGCATGATCATCTTAAGTGAATGGTCTAGGGTAGACCGTCTGAACTTAGAGGAGTTAGAAAAGGCATGGAAAGGGGGCCTAAATGATTGAAACAGATACAGAAAACAAATCGGTACAGCGCAGTCGTGGCGGTATCACTCAGGGCCCGGCAGCTGATCGATGGTTATGAGCCCGTAATTGAGCCGTCGGCGACCAAAGCGGTGCCGATTGCCTTGGAAGAGTTGGAAGCTGGCAAGATCCGCTGGCAGCAAAGGAAGAACGGGTAGTTATAGATGTGACCTGTGGTGGTGCCACAGGTCGTTTTGTCGTAGGGGGGTGAGATTGTGCAGAGGGAAGTGTTATACGCCGGTGTGATCGTTGATGTTCGGGCAGAAGCCGTCGACCGCATTTTCCAATATTCCATTCCCGACAAGTTAGCGGGGAAGCTCGAACTTGGCCACCGAGTGTTGGTCCCCTTCGGACACCGACGGGTAGAGGGTTACGTAGTGGAGTTCAGCGGTGAACTGGAAATCAGTGCGGACCGCCTGAAGAGCATTATCCGCCTCTTGGACGAAGAGCCCATCATTTTACCTGCCCAGATGGAGCTTGCCCGTTGGCTGCGCAATCACTATGTTGGGCTTCTCTCTGAAGCTCTCCAGTTTATGCTGCCCCCAGGTAACCGCTACGGAAAAGAGCGGGTCGGTTTTAAACAACAGCAAATGGTCACTTTAGTAAACCCCGACGTTGAACTTAGGGCCAATGCCACAGCCCAAAGGCGGATGCTGGAAATACTGCTGGACAAGGGGCGGATTCTCGCCTCCGAGTTAGTGAAAAAGGCCCGGGCAAGCTATTCCAGCTTGGAGTCATTGGCGAAGTTGGGAGCGGTCCAGATTGAAGATAAGGTATTGGAGCGCAAAGTGGCGTGGGAGCCGGTCAGCGATCCCACGTTAGTTTTGACTGAGGAGCAGACTGCTGCCCTGCGGGAGATCAACAAAGAGCGCAAGGGGAGTAGGCGTCCTGTTTTGCTCCACGGTGTTACCGGGAGTGGCAAGACGGAGATCTACCTCCAGGCTATTGCAGAGGTTATCAAAGAGGGCAGACAGGCGATAGTCTTAGTGCCTGAAATTGCCCTCACACCCCAAATGCTGAGTCGTTTTGGTGCTAGATTTGGTGATAGGATATCTGTTCTGCACAGCGCCCTTTCTTTGGGTGAACGTTTTGACCAGTGGTGGAAAATCTACAACGGCGATGTTTCGGTAGTAATTGGTGCCCGCTCAGCCGTATTTGCACCAACGCCCAATTTAGGTTTAATTGTGGTGGATGAAGAGCATGAGGGTACGTACAAACAGGAACAGGGTTCCATCCGCTATGTGACGCGGGATGTGGCCGAAAAGCGCTGTGAGCTTACTGGGGCCCAACTCATTTTGGGCAGTGCCACCCCGTCTTTAGAGAGTTATCACCGGGCCCTCAAGGGAGAATACAACTTAGTTCAGTTGACTAAGCGAGTGGAAGAGCGGCCCTTGCCGGCGGTGGAATTGGTGGATATGCGGCGGGAGTTCGAGGAAGGCAACCGTACCATGCTGAGTGGAGCGCTGCGGGAAGCTATAGCAGGCCTGGCTGGAACAGAAAACCAAGCCATAATCCTCATCAACCGGCGGGGTTATTCCACGTTTGTCCTCTGCCGCGAGTGCGGCCATGTGATGGAATGCCCAAACTGCAGCGTTTCCCTTACCTGGCATCGGAGTGATAACCGCCTCCACTGCCATTACTGCCTGCACCGGGAGGTGTTACCCCCCAACTGCCCCCGCTGTGCCTCCCGCTACCTGCGGCAGTTTGGGGTTGGTTCTGAACAGGTGCAGTCAGTTCTAAACGAGGAGTTTCCCGAACTGCGCACTGTCCGCCTCGACAGCGACACAACGAGGCGGAAGGGAGCCCATCAGCGCATCCTAAAAGAGTTTGCCAGTGGGAGGGCTCAGATCCTGATTGGTACCCAGATGGTGGCCAAGGGATTGGACTTCCCAAATGTCACTTTAGTGGGTGTATTAAGTGCTGATTTAGCCCTCAATTTCCCCGACATTCGGGCCTCAGAGCGCACTTTTCAGCTCTTGACCCAAGTGGCTGGGCGGAGCGGGCGCGGTGATCTCCCCGGTAGGGTAATTGTTCAGGTGTATGAGCCCAACCATTTCGCTGTCCAGTGTGCCCAGCGGCATGATTACACCGGATTTTATCGGCAGGAGATCAGTTTTCGCCGCAAACTCAATTACCCTCCCTTTTCCCAGCTGATTAGAATACTATGCAGTGGGCCGGCTGAGGAGACGAAGGAAGCGGCACTGACCATTGAGCGTTTTCTGCTCAGCCGAGGTGTCAGCCGGGATAACATCTTAGGTCCCGCCCCTGCGCCAATTGACAGGCTGAAGGGGAGGTACCGCTGGCAGCTTGTCCTAAAAAGCGAGGAGTCCTTAAGCGAACTCTTGCACGAACTGCCGGCCGTGGACCCTGAAGTGAGAGTAATTGTAGACATTGATCCGCTGTTTCTGATGTGAATGTGCTATAATGGAATGAGACAAGAATAGAGGTGACGGTTATGGCAGTATTAGATATCGTCACGGTTGGCGACCCCGTGTTGGAAAAGCGGGCGGAGGAAGTAACGAAGATTACTAAGCGAACTGTGAAACTGATCAACGATATGATAGAAACGATGTATGAAGCTAACGGCGTTGGCCTGGCAGCACCCCAAGTGGGGGTGTCCGAGCGTATTATCGTGCTAGACGTGGGGGAAGGCCCCATGGCTCTGGTTAATCCGGAAATTACCGAGGCGGATGGCAGCGAAATCGATGTTGAGGCGTGTCTGAGCATCCCGGAACGTTGGGTTTACGTGAAGCGTGCCCAGACCATTACTGTTGAGGCCCGAAATGAAAAGGGTAAGCCCGTACGGATTGAGGCAGAAGGTATGCTGGCCCGGGCCCTGCAGCACGAAATCGATCATTTGGATGGCGTACTCATCCTCGATCGCATGCTCGGTGAAGTGGAAGGGGAAGTTGTGCAAGAGGCTGGTGAGTAAATGCGGATAGTTTTTATGGGTACGCCCGATTTTGCCGTACCTAGTTTAGAGGTATTGGCCGACGAATATGATATAGCGGCAGTGGTAACGCAACCCGATCAACGGCGGGGCAGGGGACAGAAGTATTCCTATTCCCCTGTGAAAGCAAAGGCGCTGGAATATGATCTTCCACTCCTGCAGCCGAAGCGGATTGGGGATGGGAAGGTCATTGACCAGCTTAAAACCTTGGAGGCAGATTTATTCGTAGTGGTTGCCTTTGGCCAGATCCTGCCCGCCCGGGTGCTTAACGTACCCCGCCTTGGCTGTGTGAATCTGCACGCGTCCCTTTTACCGAAGTTCAGGGGTGCAGCACCCATAAATGCGGCCATTACGGCCGGAGAAACGGTGAGCGGTGTTACAACCATGTACATGGATGTGGAGCTGGACGCGGGGGATATCATTCTGCAAGCGGAGGAGCCCATTCGGCCCGAGGATACGGCTGGTATGCTTCACGATCGGCTGATGGTGCTTGGTGCTGGACTCTTGAAGGAGACGGTACGCCAAATCGATGCAGGTACAGCTCCTAGGATCCCTCAAGATCACAGCGCAGCCACCTATGCACCGAAACTGACGAAGGAAGATGGTTACTTAGACTTTGCTCGTCCCGCAGTTGAGCTCGATCGCCTGGTGAGGGGGATGAATCCCTGGCCCGGTGCCCATACTGTTGTTAAGGCCTGTCTCTTATACACATCTGACGCTGCCACCGACGAGGATAGTGTAGA
>DGFC01000117.1:5346-5629 GCA_002391465.1 Firmicutes bacterium UBA3910
GGTGCCCATACTGTTGTTAAGGCTGAGAGCTGCAAAGTTTGGCGGAGTGAACCGCGCCCAGAAGGGGGTAGCCCCGGACGGATATTAGCTCTCGCTGACGAAGGACTATTAGTAGGCTGCGGGCAGGGTTCGTTGTTACTAAAGGAACTTCAGAGGCCTAACTCCAAGCGGGTGAGCGGCCGTGACTTTGCCAATGGTCTCCGTTTGGCGGTGGGCGATCTGATCGATTAGAATTGACGAAAAGGAGGATGACAACCATGTTTTTCTATGATGCCACCTATAT
>DGFC01000117.1:5757-5962 GCA_002391465.1 Firmicutes bacterium UBA3910
TTTTTCTATGATGCCACCTATATTATCGTGTTTCCTGCTCTTCTTTTGGCCTTTTATGCCCAGTTTAAGGTGAAATCTACGTTTAACCGGTATCTGCGTGAACGTGCCTATGTTGGGCTAACTGGTGCACAGGTAGCCCGCCGTATGCTCGATGACCACGGCCTCCATAATGTGGCGGTGGAAACGACAGGTGGATACTTGGGCG
>DGFC01000068.1:0-14754 GCA_002391465.1 Firmicutes bacterium UBA3910
GTTATGACAAAAAAAGACTGCCCGTTAAAGGCAGTCTTTCAAACCAAATACGTTAAACCATTCTAGTCGTCTTCCGAGCCGTCAAGCTGGGGAAGGTCGTCCAACTCCTCCAAATCTTCGAAGTCCTCACTCTGGAAAACCACCGCATCACAGCGCGGACAGCAGATCTGGACACCAGAATCAAACACAAACTCTTCTTCGAAGCTCACCGGATAGCCGCAATCGGGACAGGTTACTTCCAGGAAGGTCCCAGGTTCGTCCTCCCACTCTCCCCAGTCGTCCTCTTCATCGTCCAGTGAATCTTCCAAATAGGCTAAATCATAATCCAGTTCCTGCAGGTAGTCGTCTAGATCATCCTGGGCTTTCGCCAAATCATTTATATCAGCGGTAATTTCCTCCAGGATTTCCAGGACTTTCCCAAAGAGAAAGCGAATGCGATCTTCTTTCAGCGAAGGGTCCCCATCAACGATGCCTTTTAGATAGGCAATCTTTTCCCGTGTGGTTTCCAAACAATCCACCCCCTAGTTTTATGCCCTGGATAGATATTCTCCCGTCCTCGTATCAACTTTGATTTTTTCGCCCTGTTCAATGAACAGCGGCACCTGCACCTTAATTCCCGTTTCCAACTCAGCAGGTTTCGTGGCTCCCTGGGCCGTATCGCCGCGAAAACCAGGTTCGGTATGGGTTACCGTCAACACTACTGCAGAAGGCAGATCTACGCCAACTGCTTCACCCTGATAGAATTGGATACCGATGGTCATGTTCTCCAACAGGTACTTGGGAGCATCGCCCAAGTCCTGCGCATTCAGAGAGACTTGATCATAGGTTTCCGTATCCATGAAAAAATACTCATCGCCGGTACTGTACAGGTACTGCATGTGCTTCAGTTCAATGTGAGCTCGCGCTACCCGTTCACCCGCCCGGAAGGTTCTCTCCACAACGTTACCGCTCCGAATATTCCTCAGTTTGGAGCGGACAAAGGCTGCACCTTTCCCAGGTTTAACGTGGAGAAAATCCACTACAACGTAGATATCGCCATCCAATTCAATAGTTGTTCCCGTACGAAAGTCATTGACAGAAATCATGGAATCCCTCCTCAGTCAACAATATACAGTTCCTTGAAAGTAGAGGTCAAAACCTCGTGGCCATCCTCCCTGACTACCACCAGGTCCTCAATTCTCACTCCACCAAACCCCGGCAGGTAAACACCGGGCTCCACCGTCACCACCATACCTGGCTGGAGCACAGTGTGGTCAGCCTTTGACAGCCGAGGACTCTCGTGGATTTCAAGTCCCAGACTGTGGCCAAGCCCATGGCCGAAATACTCGCCGTAACCAGCATCCGTAATAATGTCCCGGGCAATGGCATCGATTTCACTGCCCTTTCTTCCCGGTGCAACGGCGGCCAAGGATTCCAGCTGGGCCTTCAATACCAAATCATAAATCAATAAATGCTGTTCTTCCGGCTCGCCGATCACAATGGTTCGCGTCATATCTGAGCAGTAGCCGTTTACGATGCAGCCGAAATCAAACACCACAAAATCGCCGTACATTAGAATGCGCTCACTGGGCCTTGCATGGGGCAGTGCGCTCTGCGGACCAGAAGCAATGATGGGGCTGAAGGACATGCCGCTGGCTCCTGCCCGGCGCATCAAGAATTCCAGCTCCAAAGCGATCTCAATTTCACTGACGCCGGATCGGATCTTTGGTAGAAGCTCCGCAAAGGCCTGATCGCCTATTTTCGCTGCCTGGCGGATGTTCTCTATCTCCTGTTCCGTTTTGATTGACCGGAGTTCCTCCACCCAACCACTGACAGGTATGAACTCCACCTCTAGTTTTTCCTTCCACTGTTCCAGTCGCTGCACAGTAACATTATCTGCCTCGAAGGCAATTTTACCGATATCATTCTCGTCGATGAGCGTTTTCAGCGTCTCGTTCAGATTCTCAATTCTCACCAATTCCCAATCTGGGCTCTCCGCTTTTACCTGTTCTATGTAGCGAAAATCGGTCATGATAATCTGCCTATCCGCAGAGATCCAGGCAGTACCCGCTGAACCGGTAAAACCGGTCAGATAACGCCTGTTAACCGGGTTAGTGCACAAAAAAACGTCCGCTCCGTGGGCTGATAGCTGTTCTCTAATGCGCCTCACTCGTTTCATAAGCGACCTCCTTTTTCACCTAGACAATGTTTTCTATTCCTTCTCTGGAAACCCTTCCCTCTCCTCTTGCCTAAATGAGAAAAACCCCCGTAGGGGTTAACTCAATGCTTCTTTTCGAACAAAAGGGTAGCATTGATCTCTCGCCGGCCCCGGCGCAGCCATAAGTCCGCAAGAGAGCAGTTGCGCAGCTCTGGGTTTGACCGCCGCAGCTCGCTCACCGTCTTGCGCAGATCGGTCAGTAACTGCTCACTGGAGGCCGATTGCAGTACTTTTTCGTATACATAAGAACCCATCCCAATTCCCCCAGCATCATATTATGATATTAATAGTATGTGCTGAGGGGACAAGTATTATGCATAAAAAAAGCCTTATTTTTTCGAGCCGATCAAATTGGGCCTGACCGAAATTTTTACCCCCGCCGGGTAATGTACCCGTAAAACAGCGGGAGCCTTCCGAATCGAAACCCAGCCCAGACCGCTGATAACCAGATCCTGGCCCGGCGCGACCTTAATCTCCCTTTTCTCCCATGCTTGGGCAGTACAAGGTCCCTGAAACTCAAACAGCCACTTCTCTATGTGCTTGACACTAGATTTACTCCACTTAACCTCAGAACCGGCGTAGCCCAAGAGAACGCTTTCACCCCGGCTGAGACATTCTACTCCGCAGAGGCCTGGGATGTAGATCAAATCACCTTCGGTCAACGGGTACAGATGGGAAGAAAGGCGTTTGTGGGGAATTATTTTCCTGGCACACTGGGAACTGACCATATCACTCACCCTGCTGCCCACAACGTAGCCAGGTGAATCGGCAAAAACAAGCCCGTTTGGACAGCGCCAGCGCGTTACGTTTACGGTTGTCCCTGGATAGGGAGAGACTGTGGGCTTAATCTTACTCTGCCGCCCACCGCCGATGCGCATCTGCAGCAGGCGCTCCAACACGCTCGACTTACCCGTATTACTCACCCCTGCAAACAAAATCTTGGGGCCTAATTCTTCCAAACGCTCGGCTAAGCCAGCAAAACCGAAGCCGTTTACGGCACTGACCATGGCCACATCCAAACCCGGATATCCTGCCGCTTTCAGGCGTCTGCGAACCCAGACTTCCGCTTCCTCAATGGGAGTTTGTTTGGGCAGCAGATCCACTTTGTTCACAGCCAAAAGTACCGGTTTCTGGCGCAATAGTCCGAGCAGTTCCTCGGGCAGGCTTGCGTCAAAATCAATTAGATCAACAACGAGCACAACGCTATCACACCAAGCTAAACCCGCTCTGATGGCCGACAGAGCCTCCTGGCGAGAAACGGGTCCTTGTTCGTCTCGACCGTAATGTTTGATGCGAAAACACCTTTGGCACAGAGTGGTCCCCTTCACTTCTACCCCTGCAGGTAAATAGCCGTAGGCACGCTCATCTTCATGTTGAAATTGGGCTCCGCAGCCTTGACAATAGCCTCTATCCATTTATTTCCTCCCCAACCTAGTTTCAATGGCATCGGAACTAAGTCTCCCCCGCTTAACCATACGCCGGAGTACCCGCTCTTCGATTTTCCTAACCAGTTTAGTGGTGGCAAACTCCTGTCTGCTTAACGGATTGACTAAAACAGTGAGCATGCCCAGACGGTTGCCACCAAAGATATCCGTAAACAGCTGATCTCCCACCACAGCCACCTCCTCGGCCGGCAGCTCAAGCAGGGCCAAACCGCGTAGAAAAGCCCGTTTCAAAGGCTTCATAGCCCGTCCAACCGCTGGGATGCCCAAGGACCGTGCCAAGGTAGTTGTGCGCTCCTCTAAGGCGTTAGAGACGATGCAGACACGCAGACCCTCCTCCTTCGCGCGGCGAATCCAGGCGGCAAAGGCCTCGTCTATGGAGGAGTCTGCCCAGGCCACCAGTGTATTATCAATATCCACTAAAAGGCCTGCGATCCCCTTTTCACGCAGCGCCCCGAGGTCAATATCTAAAACGCTTTCCACAATAAAATCCGGTTGCAAAAGTCCCATGACTGCCCCATCTTTCCTTATCCTGTTGGTATATTATACCACAGCAGGGTGTAAAGAAAAAGCGGGCTCCTCAGGAGGAACCCATTTCACTTAAGAGTTTGCCCAATGCCTTTTTCTCAATGCGTGAGACATAGGAGCGGGAAATCCCCAGCTGTCTACCAATCTGCCTTTGGGTCAGCCGTTCCCTATTCCCCAAGCCAAAGCGCAGTTCCAACACTAGGCGTTCCCGCTTAGTAAGGCAGCTTAGCTTGTCGGCAAGTTTTGTCCGATCCAGGCGCAGCACCACCGAATCCACAACCTCATCCCGCTCGGAGCTGAGAATATCCATAAGGGTTATCTCATTGCCCTCCCGATCACAGCCAATGGGATCAAATAGGTTAACCTCTTTGCGGCTGCGTTTGGTGGAGCGCAGGTGCATCAAAATCTCAATTTCACTGTCAAAAGGTTTTCACGACGAATTGGCCGCCTTCGCCCACTAGTATCTCTTGAACGAAAATGCGCAAAAGCTCTCGCCGTTCCAGTTCCCCCTTTGGAGCAGGAAAATGAGCTGTGTTCCCCTCTGTGCAGAACCAAGCCCACACCTTTTCATCGAGGACCGCTTGGGAGACACGCAAACCACAACCAACGCCAGGCTCCTCGCTGTAAACGGCACTATTCCCCCACAGCCGCCCTTTCATGGGAGCGCCGCAGGAGCTACAGCGCAGAAGACCGCTCAACAAGTAACGTGGCCCATTACCCGCGGAGCGCCGCCTAGACTGAGCGAGGAGCAGTTGGCTCCGGGCGAACGTTAAACGGTCTATGATCGCGGGACAGGGAATCAGAATCCATTCTTCCTGTGGTCTCAAGCGTACCTTGCCTACAGAAGCATCCCATTTATTCTGATAGAACTCACCGATGTAGGTACGGTTGGCCAAGATCTGCCTCACAACCTGGCGATGCCATTTGGGCGCCCCCCGCTTAGTGGGTATTCCGGCAGAAGTCAAAGCCCTTGCTATACCGGCCATACCCCTTATGCCGGGGGGAGGATTGAGAAACCAGGCGAATATCTGACACACAATACGTGCCTCGGTATGATTGATCACCAACTGTTCACGATCAGAATCAAAATCATAACCGTAGATAGAAAAATCCCGCAGCACCCTGCCCTGCCTTGCCTTCTCCCTGCGGCCACGGCACATGCGCTCCGTAATTTTCGCCTTTTCAAATTCGGAAATGGCGCCCCGGAGAGCGTAAAAGAGGTTCCCTTCCGGCGTCTTACTGTAATCTCCGTTCACAAAACACAGCTCAACGCCTAGTCGCTCCCATTCCTCAGTTAAGAGCAGTTGATGGAGAAGCTTACGGGAAAGGCGGTCCGGATCGAGGCAGATCACTGTGGAAATGCGGCCGACTCCAATCTCCTGCCGCAGTTCTTCCAGGGCGGGACGGTTGAGGGTTTCGCCTGATACCCCTTCATCGGAAAATACGAGCACATCTTCTCCCTTGGCCATTTCCTTACAGGCCCGGATCTGAGCCGCTATGCCAAAGCCGTGTTTAGCCTGTTCTTCAGTACTCACACGGGCATAAATAGCGATCAAACCAGCCACCCCCTCAGGCAATATTCCGCCGCTTGAAATCTATGCCTGCGGAACCATTTCCATGTTATAATGAATGGGCACATAAGGAGGCAGGGATTATGAAACTGGCAATTTTTGATCTAGACGGTGTAATCGTAGACACGGCAAAATACCACTTCCTAGCCTGGAAGCGATTAGCTGCTATGCTGGGTATTTCCTTCACAGAAGAGGATAACGAACGACTGAAGGGCGTAAGCCGGGTGCGTTCTTTAGAGATAGTTCTAGAGCTGGGTGGACTGGAAAAATCCCAGACGGAGATGGAAGAGCTGGCCCAACTTAAGAACACCTGGTACGTGGACTACATTAACCAGCTCACTGCAGAGGAAATTCTACCGGGGGTTCTGTCTTTTTTGAGACTGCTGGATACAGAAGGTATAAAAACGGCACTCTGTTCTGCCAGCAAGAATGCACCACTGATTTTGAACAAGCTCGGACTCGCTTCCAGCTTTGCTGTTGTGGTAGATGGTAATTCTGTAAAGAAAGCAAAGCCCGATCCAGAAGGATTTCTGCTCGCTGCCGAACGACTCGGTGTTGAGCCTCAACAGGCCGTGGTATTCGAAGATGCGACAGCGGGTGTTGAAGCGGCTAAGCGGGCGGGGATGCCCGTTGTGGGAATCGGCGAGCCCGACACGTTAGCAGATGCGGATTTGATCCTACCGGGCTTTGGGGATGTAAACCAGAGGGAACTCCTCGAGAAACTGAAGCAATTAGTTCAGGCTAAAATTTCCCTTTGACAGTGAATTAACATTTTCATTGCACCGGGCGGCGTAAGTTGCCAGGCGGGTCTTTTTCTGGGGATCGAAGGTATTGATCGCTTTGATCAGCCCGATCACGCCAATGGAGATCAGGTCTTCGTTGTCTTCCCCCGTATTTCCGAATTTCTTTACTATATGGGCGACCAGACGAAGATTGCGCTCAATAAGTATGTTCCGAGCCTCTTCGTCTCCCGATTCCTTGCGCAGCAGCAGCTCCCGCTCTTCCTCGGGACGGAGCGGTTTTGGAAAAGCCCCACCCCCGGTCACAAACGATGCCAGTACTCCCACGCCGTCAACGAGCCAAGTAACCAAAGCACTCAGCAATGCAGGAAACACTAATTGGCACACCCCCTGTGCAGACTGCTTTTCATTCTATGCCCGGGGGAATGAAAATGTGCCCCTACTAATCCCCCAGCTTAAGATATTTACGCAGGGGATTAGCTATAATCACGCACAGAAGTGCACTCACTCCGCCCTGGAGCAGATCCCCAGGTAGGGACACAACAGCAGCTGCCCAGCCGTAGTACAACATTCCAACCAGTAAATAGCCCACAACCATTACCACAGCGCCAGCAAACACACCGAGGAATGTGCTTCCCTTCTGGGGACGAAAGGCAAGCCAGCCTGCGAGAAAGCCCTCTATGCCCTTAATAATAAACGTCCAAGGTGCCCAATGGGCGTAGCCCAACAGCAGATCGGCTAAGCTTGAGCCCACTGCACCGGCGAAAGCGCCCGCCGCCGGTCCTAGCAGAATACCGGATAGGAGCACCACCGCATCCCCTACATTGACATAACCCTTAACGCCCGGCAGAGGCACATTGACAACCATGGTGGTCACTGCTATTACCGCCGCCAAAAGTCCCGTTTGAACCAATCGTTTCGCCTTCAATCCAGTCACTCTCCCGTCCCCTAGCGAGAAACAAACAGAGGAGCGCAGCTCCCCCACCGTTATTTCATACCCTTCAACTTGAAAATCTCATCCTTCAGCCAACCATTTTCCCTGCGCAGAATGTGATATACCCGTTCCAATTCTTTGTTCTGCTTTTTGAGTTCCTCGTTTTCCCGCACAATCGCGAGAATCTTGGTTTCGTACTCATGTACGAGCCGAGCGTTTTCCAAGTGCTCTTTCTCCATACGTTCCTTTGCTGCCTTAAGTTCTTCCACTGTAGACCATTCTTTGTATGCTGCTAACCCGGCCAACCAAATCTTCCGCGCTGCCTGCCACGGCCATTTGCTCTGTGTTAACTGCTTTATCTCACGCAACATCTGTTGCCTCCCTAACTCGGATTGCTCCTATCCACGCCCGCTTGTGCCCTTGACTTTCAGCAGATAATCCACTTCCCTGTTCACCCAGGTACGCACGTCAGTAGACAGCGAATAGTAACACCACGTATGTTCTGTACGCCGATGGATTAATCCTTCTTCCAGCATGCGTTTGAGATGATACGACACCTTTGGTTGAGGCATACCCAAGCACTGCGCAAGCTCGCCAACACACATCTCCCTCTCCCCGAGAAGCAGCACAATTTTGAGGCGGATGGGATCGGCTAAGACTTGAAAGCGCTGGGCGGATCTTTGAATGTGGGTCACACCCAACCCTCCCTACGAACACTCTCTTAAGGAGATTGTACATTATTTCACTAACGAGGGCAATAAAAACAAAAACACCTCGTTAAGACAAGGTGTTCTCCACTCGCTGTTCTAACTTTTTCAATAGATGAATTGTCCCCGCTTCTTGGGCCAGTTCCCGGGACAGCTGATAACAGTATTCGCCGAGTTCAGGTTGACCCAATTGCATGAACTCGTCTCCCCTCTGCATGAGCCGCTTAATTTTTTTTCGCGGTTCCCCCGGCAGCCGCCTCAACCATCTCAGCTTCAGCACCTGCCAGCGTTTCAGCGGGTCAGCATCCATACAAGCCTCACACTCCATGAATATTATTTAGACATATAATAGCACAAAGACAAGCTCGGGGCAAGTCGGTATCCAGACTACTGGGCAAAGCGCAATATGTTGGCCGTCACATACAGCACCAGCATGGCTAGGCCAGTGAGCCAAAGTGCTCTGTTCGTCAGTTCGCCTCGCTCCTCCTTTGAAACGAGCAGTCTAGCTCCCAGCAACAAGAACAGTGGTGCTAACGCCGCCCAATAAAACGCCTGGCTCAACGAAGTGGATGGAATCTCACCGACAGTGCTGTAGGAAGGGTCTGCGAAAATCAGCAGCACACCTAGGACATTGTTGAACAGATGGAAAAAGATGGGCAGAACCAGATTTCTACCCTTCACCATTATATAACTCAGCACTGCCCCTAAAACTGCCGTGGGCAAAAAGCGATATACGTTCACATGGAAGATACCGAAAATTACCGCCAAAACTACAACCAAGTGCCACTGCCGTTTGAAACGGAAGCTGTAGAGCAACAGACCGCGATGGAAAATCTCCTCGCAGACCGCCGGCAGCACTCCGATGATAACGATCGCTTTGGGCAGGGATACACTCCCAATAACCTCCGACAACCGCTCTGCCGTAAACGCCATCCCGGCGGGGAAAAGACGGACGAGTATTTGAGTAACGGCAGATACCACTAAATTACTCCCCAGCCAGAGGATGAGTACTCCAAGGAGCTGGGCTAGGCGGGGAGGTTTGCAGGGAAAGACTACCTTGAAATCCCAGTCAAAAAAATGGGCAGTAAGTAGGGAAAGGGCAGCGAAATTCAACTGAGTTAGCACTACACCTGCCATCCCCCACCGTTTCTGCAGTACTACCGCAAACAGGATTGCCAAGGTCATCGTTACGCCGGACACAAAAAAACCAGTCTTGACCCCCGGCTCTATTGGCTGTTTGACCATACACTCCCCTCCCTGCACTGCTCTGACAGATCCTTTACAAATTCTCCCTACGGTGATATAGTTATCACAAATAGTGATACAAACATCACACCAGGAGGTCTAACAATGAAAAACAAGAAGAAAAATGGAAATAAGGTCAAGATGTATCAAGGTGTTCTCGGCTTTGTGGGCCTTTTCGGCCTCAGATTCTTCACCACCGGTGATCCGCGCTGGCTGATGTGGTTCGGCTTTTTCGCCTTTTTCGCCAACTTCTGGCTAGGCCGCATCTCCACTACTAAGTCAGATGAGCGCTACGCCGACAACGTAAAAACGGCAATGGCCTTTACCGGTCAACTCGCTTTTCTCACCATGACTATTCTATTTATCCTCGCCATCATATTCCCCTCCTTGGAGATTCTCATGGTTGGAATCACTGCTGTCTGGCTTACATTGTTTTTTGGCTACGTGTGGAAACTCTATCGCTTGGAAGTGAAATAAGGGATGGGTAAGTTCGTCTGTAATTTGAGAAAATACCGTCTGCTAGCAGGCCTAACCCAGGCGGAACTGGCCGAGGCGGTAGGTGTACGCCGGGAAACGATCGTCAGGTTGGAGGCGGGCCAATACAACCCGTCCCTCCGTCTGGCAATTAGGATCTCCCGGGCGGTAAACGCCCCCATTGAAGAGATATTTACCTTCGACTAGGTCATCTAAACAAAAGTGTGATGCCTAAAATGGCAACAACTGCCCCAAGTGCCTCTTTCAGACTAACCTTCTCCTTGAAGGCCAGGATCGAAACGGGAATAATCATTATTGGTGCCGTGGATGAGAGGGACGAAACTATTCCGGTTGCGGTGTGCTGCAGGGCCACAAGGACTAGATTGACTCCAATAAATGGACCCAAGACAGAGCCAAGAAAAATCTGACCCATGGCAGCCCTATCTTTCAGCGCCGCACCAATTTCCGGCCACCTGCTCCGTAGCGAAATAATGATCGTAAAACCTATAAACGCTGCGATCAAACGAATTTGGGTCGAGGCAAAAGGGTTGTATGTACCCATACCCAGCTTGCTGAAGGTCAGGCCCAGCGCTTGGCCTATAGCACCCAACGCAGCGTAAAGCAGACCTTTCCCGGGCCGGTTGAAGCGCACCCTCTTTTCATCTGGACTGCGGCTTAGGATCACCGTTCCGATCCCGGTCATGGTTAGGAGTATGCCCCCAAGACCCGCGGGTCCAATCCTCTCCCCCATGAACAGGAAACCTGTCAGGGCTGCAATGGGCGGCGAAGCGGACATAATGAGCAGTGAGATACGTGAGCCGATTAAGACGTAGGCCTAAAAAAGGAAAATATCGCCCAATACGAATCCTAACAAGCCTGAGAGGAGTAGCCAAAACCAGGCGCTTCCCGAGGCATCAACGGGCAGAAGTAAACCCCTTGTGAGGAGAGCGCCCACACTGGACAGAATGAAGGCAATAAAGAGCCTTAAGTAGTTCACCGAAAGGCTCCCCACCTTTTTCCCCGCCTTCTCATAGGCAATCGAATTAAACGTCCAGCAGACAGCCGCTCCCAGGGCGGCTAGTTCGCCTAAATGACTCAGGATCATTTCACTCACCAACACTCTTTCCATGATCAAAGCGGGCCCCCAGCGGAGGCCCGTCTTTTTAGTCTACTGCGCCCTTACGCTGCATCTGGTAGGCTCTGTTCAAGAGAAAGATCAAAGCTGTGTAGATGGGCAGCGTAACAACACGTGAAATCAGCCTGGTCGGCAGAAAAACGAAGAAACTCTGATCGTATAGGATAGACAGCCAGAGTGTGTTTAACAGCACTCCCGCGATCAGATCCGTAACCACGACTGCGGCTCCAATCTGCCGCACAGTCAGCTCCCGTCGCCGCTCATGCAGGAACAAGCCCGGTAAAAATCCGGTTAAGGCAGCGCTCACGGCAAACCCCGGAAAGAATGGGCCGCCGAAGGGATTGATCAAATACCCGATTATGTCGGATATGACGCCGGCAACCAAGCCCGCCCAGGGCCCGAACAGGATACCGGCTAACATTAAGGGTACCTCCCCCAACGTAATGCGAAGGCCAACAGCACCCAAGATGGGAATACCCAGTCCAAAGACACGGGTCAAGACGATGGAAATGGCGGTCAGTAAACCTACATTCGCCGCTTGTTTAGCGGAAAACCGCATATGGTTTCCTCCTAGTTACCCGCAACTGCCAGTTTTGTCACAATCAGGGACGGTGCGCCCACGTTTCCACCCATACCCGGGCCGCCAAATTCCAGATCGGAACCGATCGCTTCCACATCCTGTAGGAGCTGGAAGAAGTTGCCCGCTATGGTGATTTGATCAACTGGCCTTGCAATCTTGCCGTCTTCAACCAGGTAGCCGTAGGCACCGAGGGAAAAGTCACCCGAAACAGGGTTTGCACCTGAGTGAGCTCCCTGAACACTGATAATGATCAGGCCGCTGCCCAATTCCCTTACAAGTTCCTCGTAGCCCAACTCCCCTGGCTTAATGTAAAAGTTGGTCGGGGAAATGCCTACAGTCGACTTAAAAGAAGCCCTAGAAGCATTACCCGTGGATTCAACGCCATCCTTTTTCGCTGTTTTCAGATTGTGCAGATAGGTCTTTAACTCGCCGGCAGCAATAACGTCCTTCGTCCGGGTGGGAACCCCTTCCCCGTCAAACGGTGTTGAGGCTGCCCCGTTCTCCAGCAGCGGATCATCAATCAACGTTACCAGAGGACTTGCGATCTGCTCCCCAAGTTTACCTGCCAGGAGAGACAGACCTTTCTGAACTGCCTCTGCCGAAAAGACGGAGGCAAAGGTGGCCAAAAACGTCCTGACCACATCATAGCGGAGAAGCACTCTGTACTCACCCGATTTTACCGTATCTGCGTTAAGCAGAGACGCAGCTTCACCCACTGCTTCTTTGGCGAGCTCGCGGGCATTGAAATCCGCCCAAGAGTTGCTGTAGCGGGAACGTCCGCCTGATTTTACCTGCTCGTTCTCTTTCACTAGGGCGGACACATAGGTGTAAGCCCCATTACGACTAAAGGACTGCTCCAGCCCAAGCGTGTTAGCAATGTAGGCTTCTACCTCCCGATACCCCACAGCTGCCCAGTTTACCAGAGAAACCCGCTCATCGGCCGCGAAGGCCTCCTTCTCGAGTTCTTTGGCGTACTCGATCTTTGCTTCGGGCGTTACCTGCTCAAGTTCAGGATTATACGCTTTGACCGTTGGGTAGTCCTCCGCTCCGGCAAAGAACACAATTTCGTCCTCCGAATCGATGATCTGGGCGTTAGCCTTAGCCCCTTCTACCAGCATATAAACAGAATCCTCATCCAGCGTCTCGGCATAGGCATAGCCAATTTTCCCGGCAAACCTAGCACGGAAGCCCACACCTTGGCCCACGCTTAACGTGTAATCATCAACTTCTTTTTGGAAAACACGAATGGACAGATCCTTTGACGACACTGCATAGATTTCCATTTCCTCCAGCCCGGCTTCCCTGCCTGCCTGGAAGACCTTATCTTTAAATTGACGCACGTCCATTATTCTGCCTCCTTCCGTCCGCCTACGGTCATTTCGGTAACCCGGATGGTAGGTTGGCCTACATCAGCTGGAATTGAGCCGCTCAATGAACCACACATACCTTGTCCCGTGGCCAGGTTAGAACCTACCATATCAATCTTAAGCAGTACATCGGACCCTTTACCAATCAAAGTGGCACCGCGTACCGGTTTTTCGATCTTGCCGTTGCGCACAATGTAGCCTTCCGCTACAGCGAAGTTGAACTCGCCCGTGGCTGGATTCACCGAACCGCCGCCCATCCGTCGGGCAAACAGAGCGTATTCGGTGTTGGCTATGATCTCCTCCTTGGTAGACTCGCCCGCACAGATGAAGGTGTTGGTCATGCGCGATGTGGGTGCGTATTTATAGGACTGGCGGCGGGAGTTGCCAGTAGGCTCCATCCCCATGCGCCTGCCGTTTAGACGGTCAATCATATAGCCCTTAAGAATACCGTTCTCAATTAACACGTTTCGCCTGGTCTTGAAGCCTTCGTCATCGATGTTCTGCGAACCCCAGGCATTGGGAATGGAACCATCATCCACCGCGGTTACGATCTCGCTAGCTACCTTCTGTCCCAATTTGCCTGCGAAAACGGACGCGCCTTTGGCTACGCTCGTGGCCTCTAGGCCGTGGCCGCACGCCTCATGGAAAATTACACCGCCGAACTCGTTATCGATGATCACAGGGTATTTCCCGCTGGGTGCATAATCCGCATTGACCATGGTAACAGCACTCTGGGCAGCATCCCGGGCAATTTCCTCCACATCGATCTGCTCATAAAGCTCAAAGCCCATATGTCTACCGGGGCCGCGGAAAGCAGACTGTTTTTCGTTACCTTTGCTGGCAACCGCGTTGATACCAAGCCTGGTACGGATACGCCTGTCATCAACCATCAATCCTTCTGAGTTGGCGATGAAAACGCTCTGGTCCACATCGAGGTAAGTGATGGCCACTTGACTGATCTGTTCGTGGAAGTTGGCAGCGGCGTTATGGGCTCGCTTCATCACTTCCACCTTTTCTTTCTGCCCGACCCGCTGGGGCTCAAGCCGTACCGGATTGAACTTCTCCACACACATGCGGTTAAGGACTATACTCTGCACCTGTCTGGAACCGGCCAGGGCAGCAGCTGCCTCAAGGGCAACTTTCATCAAGTTCTCCCTGCTGGTGTTGTTCGTATAGGCGTACACACTGCGGAAACCCTGGTATATTCGGATACCCACACCGTAGTCCCGCCCATTTACCCCCTGCTCCACCTTGCCATCGATCATGGAGATGGACGTGTTGTAAGTGTCTTCCATGAAAATCTCGGCAAAGTCACCCCCAGTGGATAACGCTGCCAGCAGCACATCTGTTACAATCCTTTCACTGAGCAAAACAAAACCTCCCCTTGTTCTATGATATAATCAAAGCATTAGTTTTGGATTTGAGAAAGGAGACCACCATGCAACCCGAAGACATCATCTGGCGTTTAAGTGAACGTTTGAACGAGTTTCTGCTTCTTTGCGAAGAAAGCATAAGCCATCTACATCCCAAAAAAAATAGCGATCTCATTTCCAGCATCGAAGAATGCGAACGTCTCTGCCGGACTCAAATCAATGTGATGAATCGCATTGCCAAAAGATATTAAGTTGATCTGGGCTGGGCCAACGGAATGTGGATCAAATGGGAAACACAGCTGCAGTCAGACGAACCAAACCCCGGCACAACGTAACGGGCCGTAGGAATGCGAAGCAGCTGCTTAGTCAAGGCACACTCCGTTTCTTTGGCCTGGTCGTATAAAACGGCATGGCCTAGATAACAGCACTCCTGCCGCAGGTAATCGACTGTCTCTTATACA
>DGFC01000068.1:14852-15190 GCA_002391465.1 Firmicutes bacterium UBA3910
CAGGTAATCGATGTGCCAGCGGTGTTTCTTATCCAGCCGCCCGTGGCGGTCCAAACGCTGCTGTAGGTTGCGCTGAGCACTGCCACTGTACGAGTAAATACCCGCTAGAAAAGGAAAAACGCCAAGTCTCCCCACTGCAATCGTCCTCGCCTCAGGCAGATAAAGCCAGAGGACGTAGACCCCGCTGTTGGAAACTGGCCTGCCATCATCAGCCAATAATTAGAACCCTCCTCTGTTTTGGTATTTATTCTAGCTAATGCAGGTTTTTCCTTTGAACAACTAGAAATAATAGAGTCAAACTTCAAAGGAGGGAAATGAGCTGTCTCTTATACACATCT
>DGFC01000131.1 GCA_002391465.1 Firmicutes bacterium UBA3910
CCCCGGAGCAACGCCCTCGGCTACATGCGGCAAAATCCCGGAGCCGATAAGTACCTCTACACCCGGGACGAACTATGCAGCGCCATTGAAGTGTGTGTTGCTGGTGCAGTCAGTGAGGAACTGATGTTGGGCCAGCGATCTACAGGAGCCTTGGGCGACATTGAAAAGGCTACAGAACTTGCGGAAAAGATGGTATTTGCAGGCTTGTCACCGCTCGGGATAGTCGGCAGCCATCTACCGAAGGAGAGGCTTCATATGGCGGTGACAGAGATCATCCAGGGAGCTGAGGTAGCCGTCAAAGCTTGTCTGGGCAGCAGAAAAGAACTAATCAAAAAAACAGCCCAGCGACTCCTTAAACAGGAGACCCTGGGCGGTGAAGAACTCCGTTCATATATTGAGGCAAGCTGATTACGTCTTAGGGTTGTACCGGACCATCCAAGCTGATATAATCGAAAAGCAGAAGTTCAGCGCAGGAAGAGTTTGGCCAGAAGTGCGGCTATACCGGCGGCCATGATCGGACCCACCGAGACTCCTCCGAAAAAAGAAACGCTGACCATCACGCCGAGGAGGACGCCCGGGATAATGCTGGGTTGTACTGCCAGAAAGTCTAGACCCTGACTGTTAAGATAAGCTCCTAACAAACCGCCCACGATTGCCAACATCCCAAGGGGGCTGAAGATTGAGTGGATGAGCTCTTTTAGTGTAACTTCACCATTGGCGAAGGGGATAAGCAGGGCAACTGTCAAGAGGAGAAGTCCAGCCTCTATGCCTCTGACCTGAACCAATGGGAAAAAACGGGTTAGGCGCATCAGTTTGAGGAAGAACACAATTGCGGCAGCAGCTGCGAGCAGGTTGTTCTTGGTCAGCAGGGCAATGACAAAAATTAACAGTAGGGGCAGTACCGTGTCCATTTTATCCCTCCCGTTGATCATATTCCTCCTTGGGTTCCGGTATGAAAGAGGTGGGTGACATTTTCGCCATAAGGGAATTACAGACAAATCAGGTGCTATGGACTGCCCTGTTAGCTTGGGCGATCGCACAGTTTTTGAAGATCATCTCCTGGGCATTCGTCTCACGAGAATGGAATTTCAGACGGTTGGTTGAGCCGGGGGGGATGCCGAGCTCACATAGTGCACTGGTCACCGCTCTCACCACAGGCCTAGGAATCCAGGAAGGATTCGATTCGGCCATTTTCGCGCTGGCTGTTGTGTTTTCGTTGGTGGTTATGTACGATGCGGCCGGCGTAAGAAGGGCCGCAGGGAAACAGGCAAGAGTGCTAAATGCCATTATTGAGGACTTAAACCGCAGGCAGCTCCATCCTGAGCGACTGCGTGAGCTTCTGGGGCATACCCCCTTCGAAGTCTTGGTTGGCGCACTGCTTGGCATTATTGTAGCCGTATGGCGTCTATAGCGCTTATAGGGAAAAGGCACAGGATTAATCCTGTGCCTTTTTTGACCAATGATAGGTTGGGGAGTAGTAACCCACAAATCCGCTCTGACTAACCGTTGCCACTGTGAACAGAACATCGTTTGGGGGTGTGTCTCCATCTAGTTCGTAGTGATATGAGGTATGCTCCAGTGGTATTGGTGTCAGAAGTTCGAAACGCTCCAAGGGATTTGTCTGGGCAAAGAGGAAGTAGCCCATCGTCCGCTCATCCAGGACCGGATCCCAGGTGACGATTAAAGTGCCATCGGCATCTGATACTCGCATGTTTTCCGGCGCCGGCAGTAGCGATTCCACACGACCGCGGACCTCCAAGCCAATCGCCAGAGGGCTCCATACGATCTCAATGGTTTCATTGGGCGGGATATCTATGATCTCCCAAACACCTGGCCCCAACCTGTCTCCTACGCGGAACGATTCGGTGTAGAGTTCGATTTTGAACTCGTAGCTGCCCGGTGGAATGGACAGCACTTTACGGAGCGGTTCTGTTACATCTTCTCGGACTATTTCGTAGATATCATCATCGAAGTGGACTCGAGCTCTCAGTGCCAAATCCCGTAAGATGTAACCGGTGAGATCTATGCTGACGGTAACCTCGCTGTCGGAGGGACGCAGCACCAGATCGATCACGATGGGTTTCCCCGGTGTAACTTCGATTTCCTGTGTTGCGCTTTGAAACTGCACCCTTCCTTCTCCGTCAAGCAGCAGCACATACAACTCCCATTTCCCCAAGGCTAGTTGGATTTCTGCTTCGAACTGGTACTGCTGGACAGGTACCCTTCTTTCTACGCTGTGCTTACCGCGGGTGAGAACTATTTGGGCGTCCACAATCTCACCCGATTCGGTTGGCATCAGTGAGAGGTCATCAATGGCACCCATAACGGTCACAGAGCTCCTGCCGAGGGAGGGCAGCGTTGGCAGTGACGGGGAAGAGCAGGCACTTAGGCCTACTACGGCGAACAATAACAACGACACAACAAAGAAACGCAGTACACCTTTTTTCAATTTTTCGGGCCTCCTTTTTCCTTCCCTGGGCCCACATATAATATAGCACAAGCAATTGGAAAAGGTAAAGGGTCAAGAAGAAAATTCTGATAAGGAAACTGAGGTGAAAGTAGTGAAGGCTGAATTGATTGCGGTTGGAACCGAACTGCTGCTGGGGGAGATCGTTGATATCAACTCACCCTATTTGGCTGGGAAATTGGCGGACCACGGGATCAATCTGTATTATATATCGATTGTAGGCGATAACCGGCAGCGTGGACTTGGAGTGTTGCAGCAGGCCCTGAAGCGCTCCGATTTGGTCATCATCTCAGGCGGTCTGGGGCCAACCGATGATGATCTGACCAGGGAGCTTGTGAGTGCCGCAACGGGCCGGGAACTGGTGGAAGAGCCTAGGGTTTGGGCCGAGCTAGAACAGTGGTTTCTCAGACGTTATGGTGAAGACTACCATATTCCGAAGCACAACCGCAGGCAGGCCCAATTTCCCCGTGGCAGCCGGATACTCGGAAATGGGAGCGGTACCGCCCCAGGTTTTTTGCTCGATATGGGGGGTAAGAAGCTCATTGCCCTGCCGGGTGTACCCGGAGAACTACGGGACATGTTTACACGGGAAGTGGAACCGTTACTGCCGTCGTTAGGCGGTGGTCGGCGACTTGTCACACGCAACCTCAACTTTGTGGGTATTGGGGAATCCAAATTGGAAGAGCTGCTGGGCGATCTGCTTGCGACCCAGACCAATCCAACACTGGCCCTTTATGCTAGCGGGGGTAAACTCCGTGTCCGAATAACGGCCCGGGCAGATTCGCCTGAGGGGGCCTCAGCATTGATCGCGCCGATTGAGGCGCAGATCAAAGAGCGTGCAGGCGAGTATTTTTATGGCAGGGATGACGAGACACTTGAGGGGGTAATCGGCAAGCAACTCACAATGCGAGGCCTTTCCCTTGCGGTAGCTGAGTCCTGCACCGGCGGGCTGATCAGCCATACTCTGACTAATGTACCCGGCAGTTCCGCCTATTTTGAACGTGCCTTTGTTGTTTACAGCAACCGGGCTAAAGAGGATGAACTGGGGGTTCCTCGCGAACTACTCAAACGATATGGGGCAGTAAGCGCGGAGGTCGCTCAAGCCATGGCAGAAGGGGTTAGGCGACAGGCCAATACAGATTATGGCGTGGCTGTGACCGGAATTGCCGGCCCGGGCGGCGGCACCGCCGAGAAGCCAGTGGGTCTAGTATACATTGCTTTAGCCTCCCCGGGTGATACTATCGTGGAACGGCATCTGTGGCGGGGATCGAGGGAAGAGATTAAGCACCGCACAATGCTGGCCGCCCTGTACCTTTTGTGGTCCCAGTCGAAATGCTGAATTATGAGTTGAGGATGGATCTGCGTGCCAATTTACACAGCACAGCAGCACCGGCGGCGCTTCCTGCCGGTCCTCTTTGTGATCTTGGGAATCATTGTATTCATCAACGTTTTCTCCGGAGTGGAATACCGCTTATTTCCCGCCGTAATAAGATTGGAGATGAAGTGGTGCCTTGGGGGTAGGACGCGCTTAGCACTCCCACCCATTGGCGAAATCCGCGCCCCAACCCATTGGCTGCCAATCTGGGTAAGCTTGGAGGTGAAGAGTGTAAACCTGCCCTTTCTGCGCACTCTTGTGTACTCCCCACCCCAGGCTTTGGCTTCATTGCGCGGCGAATTAATGCGTGAACTCCGCCTGCTGCTGAGCCTTTTTGTCCTTAAATTGGTGGTTTTGGGCGCCGCAGGAGGTGTGTTCGCCTTGGTGTTCCTAGGCACGCGGGATGGACGTCAGCTCTTTTGGGCCGGTGCCTCAGGCGCCATAGTGACAGCGCTGTTAGTTCTGACTCTGGTTTTCACCTACGATTTGGCTGCCTTTGAAAGCCTCGAGTACGAAGGGGTGATTGAGGCTGCACCTTGGGCACTGAATCTTTTCTGGGAGGCGGCAGGTAAGGTGGAAGAGTTGGGTGAGAGGACGAGGGTTCTGGCTGGGAACCTCTATTCAGCCCTGGAACGTTTTGAAGAGCTGGGGCAGGTGGGGTTGGCAGACACTGCCCTGGTTGCGCTGCATGTATCGGACATCCATAACAACCCGGTTGCCTACGATTTCATCGCCCAGGTCATCGAAAGTTTTCCCGTCAGTGTGGTGCTTGATACGGGTGATTTGACCGATTGGGGTACTGCTCTGGAAGCGGAGGTGGCCACGCGAATTGAGCGGCTGCAAGTACCGTACGTTTTTGCCGCAGGGAACCATGAATCGCCCGAGGTAATGGAACGGTTAGCAGCGATTGAGAACGTGATTATTGTTGACGGGACGATTCAAACTGTGGCTGGCCTCAAGATTGCTGGAGTACCTGATTTGGTCGCAGGAGAACCGCTGCCCGAGTCTGCTTCACTGGCGGATCTCAACAACCAGGCCCGTGAGTTAAATGGTCTGTGGGAGAAGGCCGAGGAGCTGCCCGATGTTTTTTTGCTCCACAACCACCGCACAGCCAGAGCGCTGCGTCCCGGTCTGTTTCCGATAGTGGTGTGCGGGCACAGCCATCGTTCCGCTGTGGAACAGGTTGAAGGAACGGTTTACATTAACGCGGGAACTACCGGTGCGGCTGGAATTAGGGGGTTTCAAACAAATGAACCCCTGCCCTATAGCCTTGCGCTGCTATACTTCCAAGAAATCGATGGTGAGCTAGTGCTGCAGGCGGTGGACAGTGTGTTTATTACCGGCTTGGGAACGAGTTTCTCGCTGCAGAGAACATTTATCGAACACAGCAGGAATCGTGGGGTAAATGTAGAAAATATCCGGTGAAGTCTAACCAGGTAGGTTGGTCTGAGGTTCCGGGGGAGGCTTGTTCTGCTGCCAAGTTTCTCCCTTTTCTATGGTCTTGGGGCGAACACATGTTTTATAATGTGATTAGAAAGGGGCAGGATTGAATGGATGATAGGCAAAAGGCTCTAGAAAGGGCAATCCTGAGCATTGAGAAGCAATACGGCAAAGGTTCGATTATGAAACTAGGCGAGACTGCCGCCAGACTTAATATTGAAACAATCCCCACAGGGTCCCTTGCACTGGATATTGCCCTTGGTGTGGGCGGAATCCCCAGGGGAAGAGTTGTGGAGATTTACGGTCCCGAGTCATCGGGTAAAACCACGCTCTGTTTGCACATTATGGCTGAGGCACAGAAAAAGGGTGGCATAGCGGCCATGATTGACGCGGAACATGCCCTAGATCCCAGCTATGCAAGGAAACTAGGTGTGGATATTGATAATCTACTTATCGCCCAGCCGGATCACGGTGAACAGGGTTTGGAAATTGCGGAGCATCTCGTGCGCAGCGGTGCGGTAGACGTTGTCGTAGTAGACTCGGTGGCCGCTTTGGTTCCCCGGGCGGAGATTGAGGGTGAAATGGGAGATGCCCATGTTGGGCTACAGGCTCGGCTCATGTCCCAGGCGCTGCGTAAACTGACTGCTGCCATCGGTAGATCCAATTGCAGCGTAATATTCACCAACCAGTTGCGTGAAAAGGTTGGTGTGATGTTCGGTAACCCTGAGGTTACACCGGGTGGACGGGCGTTGAAATTCTATGCTTCTGTTCGCTTAGATATCCGCCGCATTGAGGCTCTCAAGCAGGGAGCAGAAATCGTAGGTAATAGGACCAGGGTGCGGGTGTTGAAAAACAAAGTCGCCCCTCCCTTTAAGGAAGCTGTTTTCGACATTATTTACAATGAAGGCATTTCTCGCCACGGCGACATTCTAGATTTAGGAGCCGAGCTGGGTGTAGTCACTAAGAGTGGAGCTTGGTATTCCTACGGCGACCTGCGTTTAGGTCAGGGCAGAGAGAACGCCCGGGAGTTCCTGCGGGAAAACCCTGAACTCACCGATGAACTAGAGCTCATAATCAGGCAGGCTGTAGGCCTGATCGAGGGAGAAGAGGAAGTTGCAGGAGACAAAGACGAATAAGGCTAGGGCGGCTGCCCTACGTCTTCTTGCTGTCAGGGATAGGAGCGGTAAGGAGGTCCGAGAACGCTTGGAAAAACGCTTCTCGGAGGAAGAAGTCAACGATGCCGTTGAGTTCCTCACCAAGTTGGGGTATCTAGACGATCTGCGCTACGCTGAGAACTATGTTGCGTACCGCAATGAATTCAGACCTCGGGGGAATTACCTACTCCAGATGGAACTGCGCACTAAAGGTGTGAGCGATGAGATCGTCGAGCGGGTGCTCAATTCGGAGGAAAAGGAGCTTGGGATCGCCTTAAGTTTTGGGGAGAAATACCTTGAGCGCATGGGCAAGGTCGATGTGAATGCCAAGCGCAGACGGCTATACGGCGCCCTGCAGAGACGGGGGTTTTCCCAGTCTGTGGTGTGGCAGGTGGTGCGCCAATTACTTGACAGTGATCTTGAAAAAGAATACAATTGAGATGGGTTGTCGGAACGTGCATTACCTAAGATTGTTTACAGACGAAAATCGAACGAAAACATGAAAAGAGCTCAAATGAAAGAAAAGCTGAGTTTCGGCTCGGCTTTCTTTTCTAA
>DGFC01000146.1 GCA_002391465.1 Firmicutes bacterium UBA3910
TGTTTGGCAGTGGAACGACTATTTGTACGTGACCACCTTCATGGCCGGACACAGTTTCCTGCCTCTGGAGCTGGAAGCTGCTCAGCCGCGTATTCACCGTGCCATCAGTGCTGCGGACCAGTTCGCTGCCAGCAGTGGTTTCTTAGACAACCACTTTTACTCCTTGATCAATAATGCCGGTATGATCTTGATTATCGCTCCGTTATTGATTATGTATCTCTTCTTGCAGCGTTACTTCGTAGAGAGTGTTGAGCGGACAGGAATCGTAGGATAACGGAGGTGGGAGCGAGTTGGTGAATTACAAACGTCTTTTCGTACTGCCGCTGCTGATTGCAGTATTGTTCAGTGGGACGGCGTATGCCGACGGGCAGAATCTGCCCGTCTTGCATGAGATTTATGCAGACCACTTTGAAATAGGCTTTGCCGCTCGTCAGTCTTTCTGGTTAGACGAGCCATTGTTGGCACATTTCAATACCGTTACACCGGAAAACATGATGAAATGGGAAGCAATCCATCCCCGCCTCGGAGTGTATACATTTGGTAATGCTGATTACTTGGTGAAATACGCCGAGGATAACGGCATGAACGTGGTGGGCCATACGCTTGTGTGGCACAGCCAAACGCCCGATTGGGTGTTTACCGATGAGAACGGCAACGACCTTTCCAGAGAGGAACTCTTAGCTCGCATGGAAGACCATATCAAAACAGTGGTTGGTCGTTACAAAGGTCGCATTAAGGGCTGGGATGTGGTCAACGAGGCAGTGGAACAGAACCCTGTCACTGGGAAGTGGGAACTGCGTGACTCTAAGTGGAAGCGGATTATTGGTGATGACTTCATAGAGTACGCCTTTAAGTTTGCCCACGAAGCAGATCCAGAGGCAGAGCTTTATTACAATGATTACAGTGCTACCGATCCCGGCAAACGGGATGCCATTTACAACATGGTTAAGGGTCTCCTGGATAAGGGGATTCGGGTCGATGGCATTGGTATGCAGGGACACTGGGACATGGGTTACCCGGGTCCGCAGCAGATTAAGGAAGCCATTGAACTGTATTCGTCCTTAGGTGTTAAGGTGCACATCACCGAGCTTGATATAAGCGTTTTTGCCTGGAACGATCGTTCCAATCCGTATCGGAGCGGCCTGCCCGAAGAGGTTAGCGCCCGTCTGGCGGAACGTTACACCCAGGTGTTCCGGGTGTTCAAAGAGTACAGTGATGTGATTGACCGAGTCACCCTCTGGGGCGTTAAGGACAATCACAGCTGGAAGAATAATTTCCCCGTGAGCGGCCGTAGTGACTACCCACTGCTGTTTGACAGCAGGGGGCAGGCAAAACCCGCATTTTGGGGCGTGGTCGCAGCCGGTTTAGATGAAGCTAGCTGGCAGGATGCTCGCCAAGCCTTTCTGGGGCAATAAGACACTGGGAGAAGTTCGAAGGAGGAATTGTTAGGAATGCGGAACCAAAATCTAACAGCGTTTACGAAATTCATAATGCTCATGCTGTGCGTGTGTTTTGGGGTAGTGAGCTTATCCAGTGTTGCCTCTGCAGAATACATGCACAGGGAGAGCTATGAGCAGTATCTTTCTAGATACAGTGAGGCGAGCCGTCCCAATTATGACATTTTGATTCCTGGCGGCGATTATTGGCTTGCCGATGAGGAA
This sequence comes from Firmicutes bacterium UBA3910, assembly GCA_002391465.1. GTDB lineage: Bacteria > Bacillota > Limnochordia > Darwinibacteriales > Darwinibacteriaceae > UBA3910. The sequence continues at coordinate 1,662 of DGFC01000146.1, forward strand.
GTAGAAGTATTAGAGAATCCCTATGGTTATGAAGGCAGTGCTTTGCTTGTAGGCGAGAGAACCACCGTCGAGTGGGTTGTCTTCGTACCGGAGGAAGGTCTTTATAATCTGGAAATAGCTTATTATCCAGTATCTGGTCGGAATACCCCCATTGAACGGGAGATCCGCATCAACCGGCAACCTCTCTTTGATGGGGCAGACTACTTAGTCTTATCGCGGGTTTTCGGTGACGATGGCCCGTTCTTGAAGGACGCGGCAGGCAATGAAATCAGGCCTCGTCAGGTTGAGAAGCCCATGTGGCAAGCGGTAAACCTCAAGGACTCGTTGGGCTATCATCCTGAACCCTACAAGTTCTATTTCAATTCAGGTTTTAACACTATTCAGCTGATCGGACGGGCAGAACCGGCTATCATTGGACATCTGCGCCTCTACCAAGCGGATGAGCCCGTGCCCTATGCCGAGGTGGCGAAGGATTATCCCAGCAATGCTGCTGATAGCGTACGGGATGTCTTCTTGAAAATTCAGGGTCAAGACGCCATTTATCGCTCCAGCCCCGCCCTTTTCGCGGTTTTCGATCAGGGTGACCCGACTACCGAACCATACCATCCCGCCGAGATTAGGCTGAACTCCATCGGCGGCTACCGCTGGCAGACTGTCGGTGATTGGATTGCCTGGGAAGTGGAAGTACCCAAATCCGGTTATTACCAGATTGCCATTAAGGGTAAGCAGAATATTAACCGCGGTGTGTTTAGTAACCGCAGACTGACTATTGACGGCAAGGTACCCTTCGCAGAAGTTGACGCTGTGCAGTTTAACTTCACCAATCGCTATCAAATGAAGGTACTTGGCCAAGATCTCATTGATGAACCCTTCTTGTTCTATTTGGAAGAGGGTAAGCATGAGATTCGCTTAGAGGCAGTTTTGGGTGACCTTGCTCCGTTGATTCGCCTAACGGAGGAGACCTTGTATGAACTGAACTCTTTGTACCGTAGTATTATCATGATCACTTCACCTACGCCGGACCCGATCCGCAGCTACCAGTTGGATAAACGGGTACCTCAGCTCATAGAGCGCTTAGAGCGTCAAGCTCAAGTTCTCAGGGGTATGGCAGCAGAATTCGAAAGAATAACAGGGCAGAAGGGTGGTCATACAGCTACTCTGACTGACTTCGCTCGGATGCTTGAGCGGATGGTTACCAGGCCCGACTCCATTCCTAACCTGCTGCAGGAGTACCGTGATGCCATTGGTAACCTGGGTACCTGGGTTATGAACACCAGGCAGCAGCCCCTGCAGATCGACTACATCGTAGTTGCATCGCCTGAGCAGGAGATGCCGCGGGCAACACCAACTCTCTGGCAGATCGCCATGCACGAGGTTCGGGCGTTCATTGCGTCCTTTACCCATGACTACACGAGCATCCAGGACATTTCGTCTGTTGACGACACATCGCCTCGCTCATCTGATCAGGATAGCATCAAGGTCTGGATCGGTTTGGGTCGTGACCAGGCACAGATTCTGAAACAGATGATTGAAGACACCTTCACACCTGAAACAGGTATTAAGGTGGACCTGGAGTTAATTACAACCATGGACCAGCTGCTCATCCCGGCTACTATTGCCAACAGGCACCCTGACGTGGCCATCGGTGCAGCTAACATGGATATGGCGTTTCGTGGAGCCATCGTTGACCTGACCAAGTTCCCTGATTTCGACGAAGTCGCTAAGCGGTTTAAGAAATCCGCTCTGCTTGCCTTTAGGTTTAGGGATCAGGTATTCGCCCTACCAGAGGTACAGAGTTTTCCAATGCTCTTCTACCGCAAGGATATCTTGTCAGAGCTTGGCTTGGAAGTTCCCCAAACCTGGGATGATGTATATGCCATTCTGCCGGATCTGCAGAACAACCACTTAGAGTTCGGCATGTGGCCAAGTATTTACACCTATGTGCAGTTCCTGTATCAGCAGGGTATTGCCCTGTATTACCCGGACGTTGTGGAAGTGAACCTTGCTTCGGAAGCGGGAGTGGAAGCATTTACGCGGATGACCAACCTGTTTACCCAGTCTGGTCTGCCGCTGCAGTACAACTTCATCAACCGCTTCAGAATGGGTGAAATGCCTCTAGCCATCGCTAACTACTCGGATTACAACACCTTGACGGTGTTTGCGCCCGAGCTGCGCGGTGAATGGGGTATGGCACCAATTCCAGGTACTCTGCAGCCAGACGGAACGATTAACCGTACTGTACCCGTTGCCCAGGACGCACTGCGGATTCAAACGGATATGACTGGGGCAGTTATCATGCCTAGTGGTACCACAGGTTCCATTATCCTTGAAAAGTCCGACAAGCAAGAACAGGCTTGGGAATTCCTCAAGTGGTGGACCAGGACAGATACACAGGTCCGTTTCGGGCAGGAAATGGAGGCACTCATCGGTCCAGCAGCCCGTTTCGCTACAGCTAACGTAGAGGCCATGCAGCAGCTGCCTTGGCGTGTGGAAGAACGGGATCGGCTGAATGCCCAGTGGGAGTGGGTAGAAGGTGTGCCACCTGTTTTGGGCGGCTACTACGTCACCAGGCAGTTTGACTGGCTGTTTAGGGCCGTAGTACTGCAGAACGAACCCATCCGGGAAGCAGTTCTGGACTACAGCCGGGAGATCAACCGTGAGATGGCAAGAAAACGGGAAGAATTCGGTCTGCCAACCGAGCTGGAAGACATTGACCAGAAATGGATCGACCTCTACTGGGATCACTACACTCACGTATACCGGCTTGACAGGCCTGCAGAGGCGATGGATGAACAATACAGAGCATTTCTGGAGCGTAAAGGACTGCTCCTAGAGGAGGGAACTGAATGAGTGCCACTATCTCTGAACCCAAAGTTGCGGTTGATGCGCAGGTAGCGCAGCCCAAACAAGGGCGGCTCCGCACTCTCTGGGAGAGTATGAAGGAAAATAAGGTTTCCTACCTGTTTGTAGGTCCCTTTGTAATCCTATTTACCATTTTCGTGGTCATTCCCATTCTGATTTCGATTGGCCTGAGCTTCACCTACTTCAACATGGTGCAGCCACCCAGTTGGGTCGGGTGGGGGAACTACTTGACCCTATTCTTGGAAGACGAAATTTTCCTGATTGCGGTTAAGAATACGCTGTTCTTTGCAGCGATTACGGGCCCGGTCAGTTACATTCTCTGTTTCGTCTTTGCTTGGCTCATCAACGAGCTCAAACCGAAGCTGAGGGCCTTCCTGACCCTACTCTTCTACGCACCGAGTATTTCGGCTAACGCCTTCATGATTTGGACAGTCATGTTCAGTGGCGACGCCTACGGATACATCAACGGTATCCTCCTCTACTGGGGGATCATCGACAAACCAATTCAATGGCTGCAGGATCCAACCTACATGATGGGCATTGTTATCCTGGTTGTCCTCTGGATGAGTCTTGGCGTCAGCTTCCTGACCTTTATCGCAGGTCTACAGGGTATTGATAATACCCTGTACGAGGCCGGTGCCATTGACGGTGTTCGCAACCGTTGGCAGGAGCTGTGGTACATCACCCTGCCTTCCATGAAGAACCACCTCATGTTCGGTGCCATTATCAGTATTACCAACTCGTTTGCTGCAGCCGGTCAGCTGCAGGCCCTGACAGGGGCCACGCCAACTGACTGGGCTACCTGGACGATCATGCAGCACGTGAACGACTACGGTTACGTGCGCTACGAAATGGGCTATGCCTCGGCCATGGCTGTACTGTTGTTCATCACCATGGTTGTTGTTCAGCGCCTAGTGCAGCGGCTGTTAGCCAAGTTGGATTAGAGGGGGGATTATAGTGAGTCGTTTTAGATTAGCTAGTAAAGGGTATGCCAGGTCTACCGCGGGAGACGTAATCATCTTCCTGATTCTGGGCGGGGCAGCCATATTCATGTCACTACCTTTGGTGTACGCCATCTGTCAGGCTTTTAAGCCTCTGAATGAGCTGTTCATCTTCCCGCCGCAGTTCTTCCCTCGGCATCCGACCTTGGACAACTTTAGCGATCTGTTCTTATTGATGGCCCAAAGCTGGGTTCCGATCACACGCTACTTGTTTAACTCTCTGTTCATCGTGATTATGGGAACAGCGGGCAACGTTTTGTTTGGTTCACTGTGTGCTTACGCCTTGGCCAAACACAATTTCCCCGGTAAGAGGTTGATCAACAACCTGATCCTCTTCTCCTTGATGTTTGCCGGGTCTGTGCTCGTCATTCCCCACTATCTAACCATGGCCTATTTGAACTGGATCAACTCCTACGCTGCCATTATCGTACCGGCGTGGGCGGCTACGCTCGGGGTCTACCTGATGCGTAACTTTATTGACCATATGGTCCATGAGTCGCTCTTAGAGTCAGCCCGGATTGACGGCGCGAGCGAGTTTGACTGTTACTGGCGGATCACGATGCCAATCGTTAAGCCTGCGTGGCTCACCTTGATTATTCTGAGCTTCCAGAACCTCTGGGGCGAGCAGGGCGGAATGTTCCTCTACGCTGAGGAACTGAAACCCTTACCCTACGCCCTCAGCCAGATCATTGGCGGCGGTGTCGGCCGGGCAGGTGTAGCAGCAGCAGTAACCGTGATTTTGATGATTGTACCGATTACCGTGTTTATCATTAACCAGACTCAGATCGTTCAGACGATGGGTACATCTGGTATCGCAGGAGAATAATCAGGAGGCGTAAAATGGGGCAGAACAGAGTGCCCATCCGAGTATCTCCGCTGTTTTCTGATGGCATGGTACTGCAGAGAGACAGAGAAGTTGCAGTCTGGGGAACTGCAGAAACCAATGCTGAATTAGAGATTGAATTCGCTGGCCGTACTTTTAGTACGGCCAGTGATCACGCTGGTGACTGGAAAGTTTCCCTTCCAGCCCTACCAGCAGGCGGTCCGTACCGGATGAGGATTTCAGGATACGAAGAACTTGTTGTTGATGATGTTTACATTGGGGATGTTTGGTTGTTAGGCGGTCAGTCCAATATGGAGCTGCCAGTGGGCAGGACTCTGGACCTCTTTGCAGAGGAAGTGGCCACGGCAGAGAATCCTCTGATCCGCCAATTTACTGTGCCGCAAGTCTATGACTTCGCCGGCCCCAAAAGTGAACTGTCCGGAGGTAGCTGGCAGAGCGTAACACCGCAGAGTGTTTTGGAGTTCAGCGCTGTCGGCTATTTCTTCGCTCAGGAACTTTTTGAGGAATACAAAGTGCCGCAGGGCCTAATCCAAACGGCCGTAGGCGGCAGTCCAGTTGAGGCCTGGTTAGATGAAGAGACGCTTATGGGTCTTGGAAATTATCAGGCCATTTTGGCGCGTGTGCGAGACGAAAATCATGTTAAGTCCACCATGAAAGCAGAAATGGAACGGATGCAGCAGTGGTATGGTGAACTGAACGAGAAGGACCTAGGCCTGAAGGGCTGGGCCGAGCCTGACTACGATGACGCCGATTGGGAAACGATATCGGTGCCGGGAGTGTGGCAGGGTACAGCCTTGGAGGGAGTAACGGGTTCAGTTTGGCTGCGGAAAGAGTTTGACGTTCCAACTGGTTTTCTGCAGGACGACATGCTTCTCCGTCTTGGTGCCATTATTGACGCTGACGAAACTTACTTAAACGGTGTTTTGGTTGGTAAGACTGAATACAAATACCCGCCCAGGCGGTATGAACTACCTGCAGGAGTGCTGCGTGAAGGTCGCAACACATTGGCTGTGCGGGTAATTGTAAATAGGGCCGGCGGCGGCTTTGTCACCGGTAAGGAGTACTCGATTACAGCCGGGGAGGCAAAACTCTACCTGGATGGGGAGTGGAAGTACAGGGTTGGTGCGGTGCAGTCCAATCTGCCCCATGCTACCTTTTTCCAATGGTCCCCCACAGGCCTATACAATGGTATGGTCGCACCCCTTCGCAATCTTGCCGTCAAGGGCGTCCTGTGGTACCAGGGCGAGTCCAATGTGGGCCGGGCAAGGCAGTACCCGTCCCAATTTGAAGCCATGGTACAACTTTGGCGGAAGCAGTTTGAGCAGCCTGACCTTCCCTTCTTCTACGTTCAGCTGCCCAATTTCGCCGCTGAGTTGTGGGAGTTCTCCCAGGAATACAGCTGGTCCATCTTCAGGGAAGTGCAGAAAGAATCGTTGCAGATTCCCAATACGGGCATGGCAGTAACCATCGATGTGGGTGAGGGCAACGATCTCCATCCCCAGGACAAAAAAACGGTGGGACAGAGGCTCGCTCTCTTGGCAAAACGCCAAGTGTTCGGCGAGGACATTGTGGCCCAGGGACCTATTTACTCTGGCTTTGAGCGGCGTGGTGAGGAGCTTTTAGTTTCCTTCGAAACCTTTGGCAGTGCCTTAGTTGTGGGCGGAGAGGAACTGGAAGGCTTTGAAATCTGCGGGTCAGACGGTCAGTACTACCCCGCAGAAGGGAAAGTGGTGGGGAACAGTGTCCTACTCCGCAGTGAACGGGTCAAGGAACCCTGCGGCTTACGCTATGCGTGGGCAAACGATCCCAAGTGCAACTTGTACAATCAAGCGGGATTGCCTGCCGCTCCCTTTTCCACCACATACGAGGAGGATTTATAGTGACAGAGATGGCAAAATACATGGATATAGCTGGTAAGACAGCAGTTGTAACCGGCGGGAGCGGGGTCCTGTGCAGTGAAATGGCACGGGCCCTGGCCAAGGCTGGCTGCAACGTTGTGGTTCTGGCCCTTAACCAGGCCAAGATTGATGAGGTTGTGGCAGAGATTAGGGAACTGGGCGGTAACGCCATCGGTATCGCTGCCGATGTTCTGAGTGCAGAGGCCTTAGCTGCAGCCCGGGATCAGATAGTGAAGGAGTTTGGCCGCATTGATATTCTGGTAAACGGAGCAGGGGGCAACCATCCTTCCGCTACCACCAATCAAGAGCAGTCCTTCTTCGATCTTGATTTTGGTGCAGTAAAAGACGTCTTCGCCTTGAATTTCCTGGGTACGTTCTTGCCCTCCCAGGTCTTCGGTGAGGTTATGGCCAAGCAGGAAGACGGTGTGATAATCAACATCTCTTCCGCCGCATCTTTCCACCCCATGACCAGAGTGGTGGCTTACGCAGCTGCTAAGGCGGCTGTCAACAACTTCACCGAGTGGTTGGCGGTTTATATGGCACAGGAGGTTTCCCCCAATATTCGGGTCAATGCCATTGCACCGGGCTTCTTCATTGCGGAACAGAACTACCGCCTGTTGGTGAATCCCGATGGCAGCTACACCCAGCGGGGCCAGCAGATCCTATCCAACACACCCATGGGCCGTTTTGGTGAGCCCAAAGACCTAATCGGCGCTCTGCTCTGGCTGGTCAGCGATGCGAGCCGTTTTGTGACCGGTTCCGTGGTTGTTGTGGATGGCGGCTTCAACGCCTATTCCGGCGTATAACAGCGTTTAAACGGAGTTAATACGAATCTTTCAGGAGGAAGGGGAATGGAGCATGTATAACCTGGACCAGTCCATTAAAAAGATCCGCGCGGCAGATGTGAAGCTTACAGTAAAAAGTCAGGACGGCACCCCCATCAGCGGGGGAGAAGTGGAAATAGCCCAGACTAATCACAAGTTTCAGCTTGGCAGTATGGGCCGCTTTATGATTCCCTACGTTAACAATGAGTTGACCGGTGAGGCCAAGGAGCGGGCAGAAGAGATAAAGTCCCGTTATCTGGATCTCTTTAATTTTGTAACACTGCCTTTTTACTGGGGCAGATTCGAACCGGTTGAGGGACAGCCAGACACGGAACGGGTCTTGAACACGGCCAAGTGGTTCAAAGACCAGGGAATTCCTTCTAAAGGGCATCCCCTCTGCTGGCATACGGTCTGTGCCGATTGGCTTATGGATTACAGCAACGAAGAGATTATGCGTATCCAGCTGGAGAGGATTAAGCGGGAAGTAACTGATTTTAAAGGTTACGTAGATGTCTGGGATGTGATTAACGAAGTTGTGATTATGCCCAACTTCGATAAGTACGACAACGCTGTTACCCGCATCTGCAAAGAATACGGGCGGATTGAGACTGTGCGCCGGGTGTTTGAGGCGGCCAGGGAAGCCAATCCAAACGCCATCCTCCTGATAAATGACTTTGATACCTCGCCAGCCTACGACATTTTGGTTGAAGGCTGCTTAGAGGCAGGCATAGACATAGATGTAATCGGTATCCAGTCCCACATGCACCAGGGCTACTGGGGCGTTGAGAAGACGGAGCGGATTCTTGCCCGCTTTGAAAGGTTCAACCGGCCAATCCACTTCACCGAAACCAACCTGGTTTCGGGTGAACTGATGCCCAAACACATTGTGGACCTGAATGACTGGCAGGTTGATGATTGGCCAACCACAGAGGAAGGGGAGGCACGTCAGGCGGAGGAGGCCGTTCTCCATTACAAAACCCTCCTTGCCCATCCGTTAGTGGAGGCCATTACTTGGTGGGATTTCGTAGACGGCCAATGGCTGAACGCACCCAGCGGGTTGCTGCGCAAAGACCTAACTCCCAAACCAGCCTACCAAGAACTTTACAAGCTGGTGAAGGGGGAATGGTGGCTGGAACCCACCACCTTTAGGACAGCTGAAGACGGAAGTGTCAGCTTCAACGGCTTTTTGGGCGAGTATGAGCTGCGCTACCAGGGCAAGACAGTCAAATTCAACCTAGCTGAGAGCGGCGAGGCTGTGATCGAGGTAGTAGTTTAACAGACATCTACAGATAATTAGTTGACATTTTACAAAAAGTCAACTAGCATTAAGGTATACTAGTATGGCAGTTTCGTGCTGCCGCCCCATTGGAGGAGGTCGCCATTTCTGTCTTAGTTTCGAGTCTAAATCCCCAAGGTCGTGAATCAGCCCGTGACACCGTGTATCGGGCCTTGCGGCACGATATTTTACACCTGATCCTAAAGCCGGGTACGAAAATGTCTGAACAGGAAGTCTCAGAGAGATTCGAGGTGAGCCGTACACCGGTGCGGGAGGTTTTCATGTGCCTAATGCAGGACGGATTGGTGGAAATTTACCCGCAGCGGGGCACCTATGTCTCTTTGATCAACCTGGAATACTTGGAAGAGGGCAGGTACGTGCGGGAGCTGGTGGAAACGGCAGTGATCAGCGAGGCAGCAGGTCGTTTATCTGAAGACGATCTCTTTAGGCTGGAAACTACTCTGGCAGCTCAGGAAATCAGCTGCCGTAACAAGGATTATCTGCGTATGCTGGCCTTGGATGATCATTTCCATGCAACAATTTTCCGCGCCTGCGGTAGAGCCCGCACTTGGGAGGCGGTGAGCCAGCTCAGCCACGACTTCTACCGGGCCCGGGTGCTGCGCCTTTCCCATGATTTCAACTGGGATACGATAGTCCGGCAGCATTATGCCATATTTGAGGGTCTGAGAAAGGGCGATAAGGAACAGGTAGCACGAGTAGTGAGAGAACATCTACGCATGGCGATTATGGACAGGGAAAGGCTGAGAAAGGAATTTCCAGATTACTTTGTCCAGCCGTAGGATAGAAAGGATGGAGCGGTTAGTGAAGCAGAAGCAACAGTACAAATGCTGGCTAAACTACAGCCATCTGCGGGATCATCCCGTTCTTGGTGACTACAAACAGCAGCTGACCAGCATTTGTGTGCTTGGAGAGGGGTTAATCCTCAAAACGGTGGAAAAGGAGCTGAGCTTGGGTTTGGCCGAGCTCTTGGGTGAAAAGCCTGTAGTACAGACCAGCCCGGAGAG
>DGFC01000016.1 GCA_002391465.1 Firmicutes bacterium UBA3910
AGATGTGTATAAGAGAACTCTTCCAAGACTGCGTCACTCACCTCGGGCTGTATTCGCCCCAGGCTTGCGATTTCAAAAGTCAGATCTTCAATCTCTTCTTCGCGAAAATGCTGAAAAACCGAGGCGGAAAGCTCGGGCCCCAGGCTGACCAGCAGTATTGCAGCCTTTTGTTTCCCACTCATCCTCTGGGCTCTCATTTTCTACCTCCTACTCCTCTGTAAGCCAAGTCTTCATCAAGAGCGCGATTTCTTCCGGCTTCTCAGTTGCAACCTTTTGGATAGCCTTCCGCACACCCAAGCGCTGCAACTCTTCTGGGGTCAACTCACGCGTCGGTTCGAAATCATCGCCTATCGTAATATCCAAACCTGCAGCAACTGGCACCGCTTCGGGCTCAACTGTACGGCGCCGACCAAAGACAACCAGCAGGACAACCCCAATCAAGACCAATAACACCAACACAATCAAATACCAAGGTATAACAGGCCCGACCATAGGCAGCGGTACTTCGGTCAAGAAGGGAGTCTCTTCAAAGGGTACGCTGGCCACATAAATACTGTCACCCCTATCCTCCCGCAAACCAGTGGCAAGCCCGACGGATTCCTGGATAGACAAGAGTTGGTTTTGGTCCAACTCCCCGTTAATCCAAACGGAAACGCTGATGTTGTTCACTCCACCGGGGGGTATCACAGCATGGGTCTCAATTCGGTTCAGTTCGTAATTTACAGTGTTTTCGCTCCGTTCCCATTCGGTGCTTCCTTCAGCCTCCTCCCCGAACACATAGCCGGGGATATTGGCGTCCACACCGGGGACACCACCTGTGCCGCTTTGACTGCTGCGGTAGCTTTCATCCAGCGTCTGTACACTCCGAGCTAATCCCTCGCCCCGATTGACAGGCTCGTACGTTTCGCTGTACTCCTCCAAGAAGGAGAAGTTCAAATCGGCATTTACTCGGGCAACCACATTGCCGAAACCGTAGATCCTCTCCAACATGGCCACGATGCTGCTTTCCAGCTGCTGTTCATACAACCACTGCAGTTCAAATCGTTCGGCCAAATCAATGCCACCCATACCGTTCACAGCCGGCGAACTTAACACAGTGCCTCGTGTGTCGACGATGGTCACATTCTCCGGCGTTAACCCTTCCACGCTGCTGGATACGAGATTGGCAATGGCCCTAACCTGGTTCCTACTCAGCTGGGCACCGGGCCTAAGGTGAAGCAGTACCGAAGCGGAGGCCGCCTGGCTTTCGCTGATAAAAAGTGAGCGTCTGGGCAGGACAATATGTACTCGCGCATCGGCAACTTCGTTAATCTGCCTGATGGTCCTGGTCAATTCTCCCTGTAAAGCCCACTGAAAGCGCAATTGACGGTCAGCTTCCGTTTCCCCGAGGCGGGTAGTGTTAAAGATCTCAAACCCAACCACCCCTCCGGTTGGCATTCCGGCTGTAGCTAGGGCAATCCGGGTTTCATCTACCTGTTCTTGGGGCACCAAAACTGTGCTGCCGTTGTCCGCCAGTTGGTATTGAACGCCTCGATCCTGTAAGGCTGCCACAACGGCTCCCGCATCATCTGTGCTCAACCCGGAGAACAGAATCTGGTATTGGGGACGGGAGAGCAGCGCTAAAAGAACCAATGAAATAAAAACACCTAGGACAAAAATACCCACCCCAATCTGCATTGGGCGTGACAATTTCCCCCAGGTTTCTTTAATAGACTCCAGAATGTTATTCATGGTTTCACCCACCTAGTTACACTTGCATGCGCATTAGTTCCTGATAGGCCTCCAGAACTTTGGTGCGAATCGCCATTGTTAGCTGGAGAGCCAAGTTTGCTTTTTCTGCTATGATCATGGCATCGTGGAACTCTATATCTCCGGTCAACAGGCGTTCAAAGGCAATATCACTCTTTTGCTGTAAGGTGTTTACCTCTTCCAGGGCATCCTGTAGATAGGCCTGAAAGCTCTTTTCGGGTTGGACAGTATTGGCCGATCTGCCCAGAGAAAGCTTAGTAGGTGTGGGGTTGAGTTGTACTTTCACGGCTATTCTCCTTTCAGGCTGTTAGATCAACGACCGATTTCCAGCGCCCGTTGGGCCATGGATTTAGCTGAGTTAATGGCTACAATATTGGCCTCATATGCCCTGGTAGCCGTGATTAAGTCCACCATTTCCTTCACAACATGGACATTGGGCATCTCCACATAACCGTCTGCGTTGGCATCGGGATGCTGCGGATCGTAAACTAGGCGAGGCGGCGATGGATCACTTACAACACCAACAACCCGTACTCCTCCCCCGAAGGATCGCTGGAACGGGACTTTTACCCCAGCTCCATTCTGCATGGACTCGTCCAGGACAGCCGCAAAAACAGGAACCTGCCTGCGGTAAGGGCCTCCCTCTTCAGTCCGGGTGGTATTCACATTTGCTAAGTTGCTGGCGATGGTGTCCATGCGCAGACGTTCGGCCGTCAGGCCGGACGCCGCAATACGAAAGGTCTTAAAAACGCTCATCGCTTACCTTCTCCCTTCTCCGATCACCGAGCGAAGTTGGCCCAGCTTGCGGCTTACCGCATCGATCAAAGAGTCATAGTAGAGTTGATTTTCCATCAGATACACTCTTTCCCGCTCTAAGTCAACGTTGTTTCCGTCATTACGCATTGTACTACTGTAATCCGTCACTATCGACGGCTGCATCTGGGAACGGAAGGACGCTGCCGGCAGATGCCTGGCATCGGTCCGCTTCAGATCGAGGCTCCGAGCACGGCTCAAGGTTTCCGCAAATACGCTGTGGGTGTCAACGTCTGACCGTTTAAACCCAGGCGTGTTAACGTTAGCCAGGTTGTTGCTGAGTACGCTGTGGCGCAGCGTGGCCCGATTTAGCCCCAAACTCAGTTTGTTAACCGTCTTAAACACTGATTCTGCCCTCCTGTTAATACAAGAGAATTCTACCAATTTATGTCTTCGAGTTATTTCGGCAAAAGTCGATAAAGTCCTGCACTAAAAGAGAATCTGGGAAAAAAGGGCTCAAAGGCCCCTCTACTCTTTACATTTTCTTCACTTTTCCCGAATTCTAAGTGCTCAAGTGAGGATTATGTCCTTTAGAGAATGTAGCGGCTCAGATCTTGGTCGTCCGAAATGTCCTTCAAACGCGACCGCACATAGGCTTGATCAATTACTACCTTCTCACCGGCGCCACTGCCTTGGAAACTTACTTCTTCCAACAAATGTTCCAAAACGGTATGAAGCCTTCTGGCACCGATGTTTTCAGTGGTACGATTGACCTTTTCAGCGATTTCCGCGATCGCCAAAATCCCATCCTCGGTGAAATCCAACTCCACACCCTCCGTTGCCAACAACGCAGCATACTGCTTGGTCAGGGAATTTCTCGGCTCGATTAAAATGCGGGCGAAATCCTGGGCGGTAAGGCTTTCCAGACTGACCCGAATGGGGAAGCGACCCTGCAGTTCAGGAATGAGATCAGCCGGTTTCGCCACATGGAATGCGCCTGCCGCAACGAAAAGAATATAATCAGTGCGGACCGGGCCTGCCTTAGTGATAACGGTTGAACCTTCAATAATGGGCAGGATATCCCGTTGTACCCCTTCCCTGGACACATCTGGGCTGTTGCGATCAGAGCCTGCAATTTTATCAATTTCATCAATGAAGACAATGCCATTCTCTTCTGCAAGCTGCACAGCCTCGGCCTTTACCGCTTCCATATCCAAAAGCTTGGCTGCCTCCTGTTGCACCAGAATTTCCCTTGCTTCCCGCACCCGGACCCTTCGTTTCTCTACCCTTCCTGGCAAAAGTTCGCCCAGCATCTCTAGGGCGTTCATTGCCGCATCATCCATGCCGCCTGCCGCCATCATATCCCAAGCGGAGGAAGACTTCTCCACCTCCACCTCCACGATGCTGTCCTCCAGTTCCCCCAGGGCAAGCAGTCTCTCCGTCTCTGCCCGCAGCTGGAAAATCTCCTCCCGGTTTTTAGGCTCGCCATACTGCTCTGAAGCTTGGCTTCCCATGCCAAAGAGCATCTCCATGGGATTAAAGGCGGCCGGTTTGGAGCGATCGGGCACCAAAAGTTCCACCAGTCGTTGCTCAGCCAACTCCCTAGCCTGGTCCTCCACAGAAGCCATCTTTTCTGCCTTGACCATACGTAGGGCAGCGTCCACCAATTCTCGGATGATTGAGTCCACATCACGGCCCACGTAGCCGACTTCCGTGAATTTAGTAGCCTCCACCTTTACAAATGGGGCGTGGGCTAGGCGTGCTAAGCGCCTGGCGATCTCGGTTTTGCCAACACCGGTGGGACCAATCATCAGAATGTTCTTTGGTAGTATCTCATCGCGCATTTCCTTTGGCAGCTTGCGCCGACGATAACGGTTGCGCAGGGCAATTGCCACTGCACGTTTGGCTTGCTCCTGTCCGATGATGTACTTATCTAGTTCTTCCACAATCTGTGCTGGTGTCAGTTCCATTCCCTCAACCTCCCTCACTTGTCTTTCAAGGTTAAGACAGTGATCTGATCGTTAGTAAAGACACAGATACCCGCCGTGATTCTCAGCGCTTCTCGCGCAATCTCCTCCGCCGAAAGGGTAGAATGTTTCAGCAACGCCAACCCGGCGGCCATGGCATAGGAACCACCCGAACCCACCGCAACAACGCCGTCGTCCGGCTCAATGATATCGCCTGAACCGGAGACAACTAGCGTGGTCTGGGCATCGGCCACCACAAGGAGAGCCTCTAAACGGCGCAGATAGCGATCTACACGCCACTCCTTGCCCAGCTCTACTGCGGCTCGAACAAGCTGGTTCGAATGGTCCTTCAGCTTCTGCTCGAACTTCTCAAACAGTGTGATGGCATCGGCGGCTGACCCGGCAAAACCGGCTAAAATCTGTCCGTTAGACAGCGTGCGTACTTTATTAGCTCCGTGCTTAATCACCGTCCTCTCTCCTAAAGTGACTTGGCCATCACCTGCCAAGGCTACTTCCCCGTTCCGACGGACAGCAATGATTGTGGTAGCTCTAATTTCCAAGCTGCTCCCCCCTTCAAGCCCGTGGATGGGCCTGGTTATAAACAGATTTAAGTTTGGCAGCGCTCACCTTAGTATAAATCTGTGTGGTGGACAGGCTGGCATGGCCTAACAATTCTTGAATGGAACGAAGGTCTGCTCCCCCGTCCAAGAGATGGGTGGCAAAGGTATGGCGGAAGGTATGGGGTGAGATGTTTTTGTGGATTTCCAAATGGCGCGCATACAAGTCGAGGATGTACTGCACTCCCCTGGGCGAAAGGCGTGTGCCACGGGAGTTGACAAAAAGGGCCCTCTCCTCAGGTTCGGCTAGTTCGGGCCTGTAAACGGTGCAGTACTCTTCCACGCTGCTCCTGGTATACTCGCCCAGAGGAACAATTCTCTCCTTGCGTCCCTTGCCGAACACGAGGATATATTCGTTGCCGCTATCAAGATCATCCAAATCTAAACCCACCAGTTCTGCTAAGCGAATCCCGGTACCATAGAGCATCTCAAAGATCGCCCTGTTCCGTGCCTGCAGTGCTGGTGACTTACCCGGAACGCTTTCGGTGAGAAAACGAAAAATCTCATCCATACTTAAAACTTCAGGGATCAACTTCTGCTGCTTGGGGGTCTGGACGTGGAGGCCAAAATCCTGTGTAATCAAATCCTTTTCGTACAGATAGCGACTGAATCCGCGAATGCTAGCCAAATTGCGCGCTAGACTAGAGCGGGCGTAGCCATGTCTTGTCAAAAAGGCGAGATAGTCGCGGACGAGGTAGCGGTCGATCTCCCTCAGCTCGGCCGGTCTACCCAAAAAATCCAGCTGCTCCCAGCAGAAATCCAAAAAATGTTTTAAGTCATTTTCATATGATTTTAGGGTGTTCTCCGACAGATTGCGCTGGATCTGCAGGTAGTTTAGGTAGTCAGTCAATGCCGGCATCCATATCCCTCCTTACAGGGAAGCCAGATAATCCTCCATGATCCTGAGCGCCCGGGCAGCGTAGGCTTCGCGGCGTGCTTTCTTGCCTCGCACCTTTTCCTGCAGGGGCGGCAGGATGCCGAAGTTGGCATTCATAGGCTGGAAATGACCTGGATCAGCTGTGGCTATGTAATCAGCCAATGCCCCTAGCATCGTTTCCCTGGGCAAAACCAAGGGTTCTTTACCTTCCATCCGTCTCGCTGCGTTTATCCCGGCCAACAGCCCAGACGCGGTACTCTCCATATACCCTTCCACTCCAGTGATCTGTCCGGCCAAAAACAGATTAGGCGCTTCCTTGAACTGAAAGCTGCTGTTTAATACTTCGGGTGAATTAATAAATGTGTTGCGGTGCATAACACCGTAGCGAACAAATTCACAGTTGCGTAAGGCGGGAATGAGCTGAAAGACTCTCGTCTGCTCCCCCCACTTTAAGCGCGTTTGACAGCCAACCAGATTGAACAGGGTCGCTTCTGTGTTCTCCCTGCGCAGCTGGAGCACAGCATAGGGTCTGCTTCCATCGGGATTTTCCAGACCAACCGGGCGAAACGGTCCGTAACGGAGGGCATCTTCGCCCCTTTTGGCTAACACTTCCAGGGGGATGCAGCCCTCAAAGACGGTAATACCCTCCTCATGGTCATGTAGTGGAGCCACTTCCGCTGTTACAAGGGAGTGCCAGAATTCCAAATACTCATCCTTGGTCAGGGGACAGTTGAAATAATCTGCCGTGCCCTGCCCATAACGAGCACCCCAAAAGCCTCGGGTGTAATCCACACTTTCCCCTGTCACGATAGGGGCCGCTGCATCGTAAAAGTATAAATTATCGCCCTTAGTCAGTTTCTGCAGTGCTTGCACTATGCCGGGACTAGAGAGGGGACCGGTGGCAATAACCCCAATTCCTCCGGGCAGCTCATCATATTCCTCACGCCTAATCTCAATGAGGGGATGGGCTTCCAGCCGCTCTGTGACCAAGCTAGAAAAGCGGTGACGATCCACCGCCAGTGCCCCGCCCGCTGGCACACTGGTACTTTCAGCCACGTCCAAGAGCAGGGAATTAAAACGTTTCATTTCCGCCTTCAACAAACCTCCGGCCGTTGTTTCCAACATAGATCCCAGCGAGTTGGAACAGACTAGTTCGGCGAAATCGCCGCTGGTATGGGCGGGAGTATTTGTTTTAGGTCTCATTTCGTAGAGTACTACCGGAATTCCCCGCTGGGCGATCTGCCAGGCAGCTTCACTCCCGGCCAGGCCTGCCCCGATTACCGTTATTGCGTTCACAGCTGTCACCCCTTTGAGGGACATTCTTTGTTGACACAGACAGGTTCGCTACCCTTCTTGCGGATGACCAGATGCTCACCGCAGTCACTGCAGAGCTGGGCAACGGGCTCCTGCCAAGTAGTGTAGGTACATTCAGGATAGTTGCTGCATCCATAAAAGAAGCGTCCTTTACGGGTCCGCCGGCGGACGAGCTGGCCCCCTTCACGCCCTTCCCTCTTACAGATAGCGCATTCAGCACCTATTTCATCTAATATTGGCTTAGTGTTTTTGCACTCGGGATACCCCGGGCATGCTAAGAACCTACCAAAGCGACCTGTCTTGTACACCATATTGCGACCGCATTTTTCACAAACGACGTCGCTTTCTTCATCAACAAGTTCGATTTTTTCCAATGTAGCATGGGCCTCGTCCAGGCTTTCCTTAAACGGGCCGTAGAAATCACCTACTACCCGCTGCCAGACCAGTTTCCCTTCCTCAATTTGGTCCAGTTGAGACTCCAGGCTGGCGGTAAAACCAACATCTAACAGCTGAGAGAAATTCTCCGCCAAGAGGTCCACCACAATCTCACCGAGCTCGGAAGGTCGAAAACGTCTCTCTTCCAGGAAAACATATCCCCTGCTCACAATGGTGTCCATAATAGTAGCATACGTACTGGGTCGGCCTATTCCCTCTTCCTCCAAAGTGCGCACAAGCATAGCCTCAGTGTAGCGCGGAGGCGGCTGGGTGAAGTGTTGGTTAAGGTTCAGTTTATTAAGATCAAGTTTTTGCCCCACCTCTAAAGCAGGTAGAAGGCGGTCGTCCAATACCTGCTGTACCCCATTGCCGTCGCTGCCCTCTTGATACAAGCGCAAAAAGCCTGGGAATTTGAGTCTGGACCCGGTCGCCCGGAAGGTGTAATTAGCAACGTCAATATCCACACGGGTAGCGTCGAATACAGCAGAACTCATTTGGCTGGCGACAAAGCGATTCCAGATCAGTTCGTAAAGCCTGTATTGATCCTTATTCAGATAATGCTTTATATCCTCAGGTCGGCGCAACGCGGACGTGGGCCGAATAGCCTCATGGGCCTCTTGGGCACCCTTCTTTGAGGCATAGCGCCTGGGCCGGGGTGTTACATACTCTGAGCCAATCTGCTCCTTGATTAGTTTGCGTACCTCCGTCACCGCCGCATCCGAAACCCGCACAGCGTCAGTACGCATGTACGTTATGAGTCCTAACGTGCCCTCTTTACCCAAAGGCAGGCCCTCGTAGAGCTGCTGGGCAACGCTCATCGTCTTTCTAGCCGAAAAACGCAGCTTTCTCGCTGCTTCCTGCTGTAGAGTACTTGTGGTGAAGGGAGGAGCCGGATTGCGCCGTCTCTCAGTCTTTTTAATCTCCTTGACAATCCATTCCTGCCCAGATACGTCCGCCTCAACCTGTTTGGCCGCCGCTTTATCCGGCAGATCAATTTTCTTGCCGTTTTTGTGGTGGAGCGAGGCCTCAAACTGCTCGGTCTCTGCAGCCAAGAGCGCCGTGACGCTCCAATACTCCTCCGGTACAAAAGCCTCTATCTCCCGTTCCCGATCAACAATCAGCTTGACTGCCACCGATTGAACTCGGCCAGCACTTAAGCCGGGCCTTACTTTTGCCCACAAGAGGGGCGAGAGTTTGTAGCCGACTATGCGGTCCAGCACCCGGCGAGCCTGCTGGGCGTCTACGTAGCTCTGCGAGATTGGCCTGGGGTTTTTGATGGCTTCCCGCACCGCATCCTTTGTGATTTCCAGAAAATCAACCCTGCATTTTTCCTCGTCAATTTTCAATGCCTCAGTTAAGTGCCAGGCAATGGCTTCCCCTTCCCGATCCGGGTCAGTGGCTAACAGGATACGATCTGCTTTTTTTGCTGCAGTACGAAGTTCCTGCAGAACGGGTCCCTTCCCCCGAATGGTTATGTAACGGGGAGTGAAGTTATTGTCTAAATCAACGCCGAACCGGCTGCGGGGCAGGTCGCGCACATGGCCTAGAGAAGCCTTAACTTGGTAATTCCTGCCCAAAAAGGACTTAATGGTCCGCGCCTTGGCCGGCGACTCAACAATTATCAAAGTGGTCAAACTGACACCTCCGTGCAGTAAGAAAAGGAACATCCTTCCTTCTGGTAATTAATGTCATAAAATGCCGCAGAATCATCATTAATTATAGATGCTCTCACTAAATTATGCAAGAAATCTCTCCGCAAGCCCATTCTCACCCTTTTCCACCCATCCCTGGGGAAAAGGATTCCCGTGCAGCAGCAGTCTCCCTACCGCTTTCTGCAGATGGGCCTAATTCCCCTCCCCAAAGTTCGCTTGGATCGGTAACCAAAAAGGCGCCCTGCTTAATTAGGTTGTGGCAGCCCGCTCGCAATGGGTCACTTATCTCTCCTGGAACCGCCCATACATCTAGACCCAGCTCTAAGGCCCAATCCGCTGTGTTGATGGTGCCTGATTTGGCCCCGGCCTGCACCACCAAAACTCCACGGGATAGACCGGCAATAATACGGTTTCTGCGAGGGAAATTGCCCGGCAGAGTGGGACTGCAGCTGGGATACTCGCTCACTACCGCTCCCTGCGCCGTTATCCTCCGGGCTAGGCTCTGGTGCTCCGGCGGATAGATATTGCCTAAGTGGGAGCCGAGCACAGCAACCGTTTGGCCACCAGCTTCCAGGGCAGCCAAGTGGGCGGCCCCGTCAATACCTCTGGCCAGGCCGCTGATTACCGCCTCTCCCCTTACTGCGATGGCGCTGCTGAACAGACGAGCCTGGGCGAGCCCCGTCCTAGAGGGCCGTCTGGTCCCAACGACTGCAATACCTGGACTCTGGGGCAGTCTGCCGGCAACGTACAGCACAGGCGGGGGTACGGCAAGCCGCTGTAGATAGCTTGGATACCCCTCATCAACCAAGGTCACAATTCTTGCACCAAGCCTCCGTGCCCACTCTTGTTCTGTCCGAGGGCAGATATCCTTCCTAGCTTGTGCAATGGCCCGGGCGATTTTGGGCCCAATACTAGAAATCTGGCGGAGCTCCTCCTCAGATGCCCGCCAGATCTTCTCAAAAGAACCAAAATGATGCCAGAGGGCCCTGAGTCTTATGCCTCCAATGCCTTGGATCATGTTCAGCGCAATCAAGTAGTCCCTGTCAGTCCAGCTCACGTCATACCCTCCTCAATCATCGTCATCGTAGGAGTCATCTACCAGACTGTCCAGTATAGTCTGCAGCTCCTCTTCCCACTTCAACTGGTAGATACGCAGATCTAAGTCGCTAACCATGGAGCCGTTGCGGCAGTTAGTACAGACAATGCCGTACATAGCCCCCCTGCGAGCTTTGACTGTGTGGGGTGTATCCACATCACAAAATGGACAGTGGAAGATGCGTGTAGTGCCTATCTCAAACTGCATGAAATCCCCCTCGTTGTTTCATCTCTAGTAGCATACCGAGGAAGGGAAAAGAGTATGTTAGGCAGGACTTGTTGTAACCGTATTAATTATACCAACCTTCTGATACATATGTCAAACAATTTCCATAGATATTTGGGCGTGCAGGAAGCAGTAAAAAAAGGCCAGCACTATCTGCTGAACAAGTGCGGACCAAACGGAAAACAAGAGCGAAATCGGAGAGTCCAAGCTGCGCGCAGAACGGGCTCCCCAACATCGCCCCATGATTACAAAATGATATGTTTGGACTGCTAAACCTCGTATGCCAAATCTTGTTTGGCTACTTTCAGCACTATGGAAGTGCCCGTGTTGTTGATCCCTTCAATGTCGCGCAGTGTGTCGATTAAGAAGGTGAGCAGCTCATCATTGCTGGGAACTACTACCTCAATGACAAGATCGTAGTTTCCTGTGGCAAGGGCCACGTACCGCACTTCAGATAAGGACTTGAGCTGTTCTGCGATCTCTTCAATGCGAGCTCGATCAACTTTCATGCCTACAACTGCCACAGTGTTCAAACCCACCTTAAACGGATCGGCAACCCCCACAATCCGCAGTAGGCCCTCATCCAACAGCCTAGCTACCCGACGCCGGATAGTCCCTTCCGCCAGGCCAAGTTCATTGGCAATGGTCAAGAAGGGCATACGGCCATCTTCCTGCAGTAGGTTGATAATCGCGCGATCAAAATCGTCTAGAACAAAACCCATATACTCCACCTCCTATTTGAACTGCGCAAAGGGTGCCCAGTCATAAACCTGCTTATGGACCTGCAGCACTATAGACGTTTCTGTGCCCTCAATACCCTCGATCTGAGCCAGCTTCCGGTTGAGGAATGTGACCAATTCTTCCCGATTGGGCAGCACAACCATGGCCACCAGATCATGCTCGCCGGTGGTCACCACCAAGTACCGCACCTCAGGCAGGATCTCAAGCTGTTCAATAACCGACTCCACATAATGGCGATCGATTCTCAGCCACACAAATGCAACCGTGTCCAAACCCATCTTAAGGGGATCGGTCACTCCTACCGTTTTCAATATCCCTTCTTCTGTGAGACGCTTGACGCGTTTGCGGATTGTGCCTTCGGATACTCCGAGATTAGAAGCTAAATCGACAAATGTGATTCTCCCATCTTCCTGCATATAGGCCAAGATGCGCTTGTCCAGATTGTCTAAGACAAACTGCGCCATGCAATCCACCCTTTCTAATACAGAGATTACTTCCCATCCAATTCTTTCTACGAAAATCACAAATTTCCTTGTTATTTAAAAGATTTTTCGCATAAAAATCCCCCTTTTTTAAGGGGGATTTTCTAGTTTTTGCTAATTCAGCGGGGTTTGTTGATCAAATTCTGGAAAAACAGCACTATGCTGTCCCACAGCACCCGGAAAAAGTGCCCCCTATTCACATCTTCAGCAGCCAAAAGCGGTACCTCTTTAACTGTGTTCTCACCCGCGAAAATTGTCAGGGTCCCCACAGGTTGACCCTTTGCAACCGGAGCTTCAAGATCCGCTGTCTGGATACGTACCCGCACATCCTGTTCAATGCCCCTGGCTACGCTGAGCAGAGGCTCAGAGATGGAAAGGGCAACCGATCTCTGCCGTCCCTTGAAAACCTTGGCTGATTTATCTACCAAAAGCGGCGAGATATCAACTAAATCGAAGCTGCGGTAACCGTAGTCAAGGAGTTTAGCAACTTCTCGCTCCCTAGCTGCCTCACTGTCTGCGCCCAGTACAACTGCAATCAAGCGCCGGTTGTTCTGCACTGCTGTTCCGACCAAGTTGTAACCTGCTGCTGACAAATGACCAGTTTTGAGACCATCTGCTCCTTCGTAGCTGCGCAGCAATCCGTTGCGGTTGGCCTGCACAATAGGTTGGGAACTGGAGCGAGGGTGATAGGAAAAACTCGGCTCTTGGTGGTAGACGATTGCCTCAGGATGATCGCGTAGGTAAGCATGGACTAATAGGGCCACACTCTCGGCTGTTACCCTGTTTTCGCTGGAAAGCCCATGTACATCAACGAACTGGAGATCCAAACCCAACGATCTAGCCTTTTCGTTCATCCATTGGACATACACATTTTCTGTGCCTGCCAAGGCCTCAGCAAGAGCCACACAGGCATCATTACCCGATACTACGGCGATACCATACAAAAGGTCGTCAATTCTAACCCTTTCTCCCGGCTCCAAAAACATCCGCGAGCCCGTTTGGCGCCACGCCTTTTCACTCACTATGGCAGTGTCCTCGAGGCTGATTCTACCGGACTTGGCCTGATCAAGGGCTACATACATGGTCATGATTTTGACAAGCGAGGCGGGCACATGTTCTTTCCTGCCTGCCTGGGAATAAAGAACTTGACCCGATTCAAAGTCGAATAGGACTGCCGCTGCAGCCTCCACCTCAAAAGGGGGCGATTGATTTACATCTGCGTAGGCAAAATTGGAAAAACTAAGAAGAAAAACCAATAATAGCGATATACTAATGCGCAGAGATTTCATGCGAAGGCTCCCTTCACCCATTGAAATGATAACCCTATATGAATCTGTACCGGACCAGGCCCAGAACTGCCTCAGACCCTAGTCAGGACCCCACTCCCCTAAAGAATCTACGGTGGATGGGACAGTAGCCGTTTACCCTTATTGCTTCCCGATGTTCCTTGGTAGGATAACCCTTGTTGCGGCCAAAGTTGTATTGGGGATACAGCCTGTCGTAGTCTTCCATCAGCCTGTCCCTCTCCACTTTTGCTACTATACTGGCTGCTGCAATTGAGAGAGACAGCCCATCACCGCGTACTACCGGCTGCTGCATGATCTTGAGGTCCCTAATGGGATGGGGCCCGTCCACCAGGCAAAAATCCGGTATCTCAGGCAGGTCTTCCACCGCCCGCAGCATGGCCAGAAACGTGGCCTGGAGGATGTTAAACCGGTCAATTTCTTCTACCGAAGCAATCCCCACCCCGACCGAACAGGTACTCAATATCTCTTCGTAAGCGGCTAGGCGTTTTTTAGGGGACAAACGCTTCGAATCTGTAATTTCGGCACTGAATTCCCCTGGGGAGAGTATGACTGCGGCGGCCACAACCGGACCGGCCAGGGGCCCACGTCCAGCTTCATCAACACCTGCAATTTTCCTGAGGCCTTTTTCCTGCAGAGCGTGTTCCAGTGAAAGCACTCCCTATCCCTCCAATGGCGGTTCCTCCAGCGTAATAGAACCAAATCTCCCGCTGCGAAAATCCTTTAGCACTAGGGCAGCGGCCTGGTTGAGGTCCACTATACCTCCCCGCAAGAGGCATCCCCGCTTGCGGCCTACCTCCTCCAAGGGATGCTCGTCCCCTGTAAAGGTGCCATAGCGTTCCAAGACCGCTTCAGGGTAGCGGTCCATGAGATAACTAAGCAGCCAGGCGGCTATCTCCACCCCATCGACCACTTCATCGCGGACGGCGGCCACAGCTACCAGTTTTCGGGCGGCCTCCTGGTCGTCAAATTTGGGCCACAAAATCCCCGGGCTGTCCAAGAGCTGCATGCCTTTGGCTGTCAACCACTGTTTTCCCCTGGTTATGCCGGGCCTAGCTCCTACTCTGGCACTCCTCCGCCCGGTGAGACGGTTGATTAATGTGGATTTGCCCACATTGGGAATGCCAACAATCAGAAGTCGGGGCAGCCTTTTTAAGTTGGGAAAAGCTCCATTGATCTCCCGTCTCAGCTCCTGGAGTCCCGAACCAGAAACAAGATTCGCCGGGATAGCGCTTATTCCCTGGGAAGCCCAGTATTTGACCCACTGTTCAGTGACGGCAGGATCGGCTAAATCCGCCTTAGCCAAAACTAAAAAGCGAGGTTTGTCGGTCAGATCCTGCAAATCAGGATTGCGGCTGCTGAGCGGCAGACGGGCATCAACGACCTCCACCACCCCATCAACCAACTTCAACTCTGCCTCAATCATTCGCCGGGCCTTGTGCATATGACCCGGATACCACTGAATGGTCATGGATCTATTCAACCCTTTCAAAAACGGACGGGATCTGTACTGAGCGGGCTTGGGAAATGGGCCAATAGACAAAAAGGGCTCTTCCAACCAAATCCCTGCGGGGAACAAAGCCAACATCGGGATAGCGGCTGTCGTCACTGTTGCGTCGGTTATCACCTAGCACGAAGTAATGACCTTCGGGCACCAGTACCGGTCCGAAAGTTGGGGAGCCGTACGTCCCATAGGTTGGGCCGTTAACATAGCCTTCGTCCAGGCGTACCCCGTTTACATACAAAAACCCACCCCTGATCAGGATTTCATCGCCCGGAACGCCAACGATCCTCTTGATGAATTTGCGCCGCCGATCACTTGGGTAGCGAAAAACCACCACTTGTCCCCGTTTAGGGTCACCAAAGCGGTAAGATACCTTTTCCACCAACATCCGCTGTCCATCGTGGAAGGAGGGCTCCATAGAGCTTCCTTCCACCAGAAAGGACTGGGCCACGAAGGCTATGATAAGAGCGGCGGCAATTATGGAAACCAAGAACGATTCAACATACTCCCTAAACTGAGACTTGGCCATTACCTCTCCCCCATTCAAGCACCGCTTTTGAAGTAGAAAAAGAGGAGTGCGGCACCTGCTTCGATACTCACTCCCCTGGGGAACATCGTGTTCCCTGCATTAACGGCGGCGCTCCTTGATACGAGCAGCCCTGCCGGACCGTTTCCTGAGGTAGTACAAACGGGCACGGCGAACTTTACCGTAGCGGACCACCTCAATCCTGTCGATCCGAGGCGAATGGAGGGGGAAAGTCCTTTCCACACCAACGCCCTGCGAGATCTTCCTAACGGTGAAGTTCTCCCTCAGGCCATCGCCCATTCTTCTCAAAACAACACCTTCGAAAACCTGAATCCGCTCGTTAGATCCTTCCACAACCTTAACGTGTACCCGGACTGTATCACCGGCGTTGAAATCGGGAAGGTCAGAGCGAAACTGCTCCCGTTCAATGATGTCGATCACGTTCATTTGTTTTCCTCCTTTCCAAATTCCTGTTCCAGTTCAGCCAGAATTTGGCGTTCTTCTTCAGATAGTTCTTTGCGCTGCAGTAAATCGGGCCTGCGCAGCAAAGTTCGGCGTAGGGACTCCTTCAGCCTCCAGCGGCGAATGAGCTCGTGGTTCCCGCTTAGAAGTACTTCAGGAACCTGCATGCCGCGAAACTCAGCAGGCCGTGTGTAATGGGGATGATCAAGCAGTCCTGTTTGGAATGAATCCTGTTCTGCGGAAGTGCTGTCACCCAAAACACCTGGTAGTAAGCGGGCTACTGCATCGATGACAACCATGGCAGGCAGTTCTCCTCCTGTCAGCACGTAATCACCAATGGAGATCTCCCGATCTATCCACTTCTGCCTCACCCGCTCATCTATCTCCTCATAGTGACCACAGAGGAGAATGAGCCGTGGCAACTGTGCCAACTCCGCAGCAAGCTGTTGATCGAATAACCTGCCCTGGGGCGTTAGGTAAACGACCGGTGCGGGCTCGTCGCCTTTGACTGCTTCGATGGCCCTAACAAGCACATCAGCCTTCAAAACCATTCCTGCTCCGCCCCCGTAAGGGGTGTCGTCCACAATGGCATGCTTATCTAAGGCGTAGTCGCGGATGTTCCGCAGATCAACTGAGAGCAGGCCCTTTTCCCGGGCCTTCCCGATAATGCTGGTTCCCAATGGGCCCGCAAACATTTCCGGGAATAAGGTGAGGATGTCAAAATGCATAGTCTCACCTCCAGGCTCAATCCAGCAGACCGTCGAGCAGTTCCACAACTACCCTCTTGCCGTCGAGATCGATCTCCAGCACAACATCTTCGATCACCGGAAGAAGGATTTCCCGCTGTTTGGTCACTCCAGGATAGGGCTTAACAACATAAACATCGTTGGCACCTGTCTGGAGAACATCGGTGATTGTACCGAGTTTCTGACCGGATGGGGTAACACACTCCAGGCCGATTAATTGAAAGATATAATAACGGCCGGGAGGCAGCGGCATCAATTCGTCAAGGCCCACTTTTATCAACATGTTCCTCAACTTTTCTGCCCCTGAAATATCCTCAATACCCTGAAGTTTCAACATGAGGGCACCCTTATGCCACCTGGCTCCCTCCAGGGGATACAGCGCAAAGGGTTCTTCAATATCCGGTCGGAAAAGGCGCACCTTCTCCATCTGCTCAAAGCGCTCCGGGAACTCGGTATGGGGAATTACTTTTACCTCTCCCCTGTTACCGTGTGGGCCTACGATCTCGCCGATTAAAACCCACTTAGTCTGCCTCATCGATCTTCACATGCACCTGCACACCCGATTTAATCGCGGACGCCTTAACCACGGTGCGGATCGCCTTAGCGATGCGCCCACCTTTTCCAATCAAGCGCCCCATGTCATCCGGTGCCACGTAGAGGGTATACACCGTTTCGTATCCCTTATCTTCCGCTTCTACTCGCACCTGGTCCGGGTTCTCTGCCAGCGATTTTCCGATAAACTCAATCAATGCCTGCACAACAAAACCCCCTAACCCTATTTGCGGGATTCAGCGAATTTATCCATCACGCCTGTCCGCTGCAAAAGGCTCTTAGCGGTGTCGGACGGCTGTGCTCCCTTCCTCAGCCAATCGAGGGCCTTTTCTTCATCAATCTGGAGCTCTACCGGTTCCGCAACTGGATTGTAATATCCTAACGTGTCGATAAACGCACCATCCCGTGCTGCCCGCGAATCGGCCACAACCAAACGGTAAAACGGCCTTTTCTTGGCGCCCATTCTTTTCAAGCGAATCCTTACTGCCATGCAACTTCACCTCCCGGTTCTACTTAATACACTACAATTTATTGAAACAGGGAAAAAAGTCCCCTTCTCCGGCGTCCTTTGGACGGAGCGGAGAATTGTTTGAATAGCTGTTTGGTCTGGTTAAACTGCTTCAACAGACGATTCACATCCTGCACTCTAGTACCGGAGCCCATAGCGATCCGTTTTCGCCGTGAACTACGGATGATCTCGGGCCTGCGCCTCTCCTCGGGAGTCATGGAGTTGATGATCGCCTCGATCTTCACCAGGTGAGAATCGTCGATCCCCATACCCTGGAGCTGCTTACCCATTCCCGGCAGCATTCCCACCAATTGATCGATGGGTCCCATGTCCTTCATCTGATGAAGCTGCTCCTGAAAATCCTCCAGCGTGAACTCGGCTTCCATCAGCTTAGCTGCCATCTTTTCAGCCTTTTCCTGGTCAACGGTGGCCACGGCCTTCTCAATCAGGGTGAGCACATCGCCCATGCCCAGGATGCGGGAAGCCATACGATCGGGATGAAACGGTTCCAAACCGTCCATCTTTTCACTTACACCCACAAATTTGATTGGTTTACCAGTGACTGCCCGAACTGAAAGTGCTGCACCGCCCCTGGCGTCGCCGTCCAATTTTGTCAGGACCACGCCACCGATGGGGAGCTGTTTGTTGAAGTTTTCAGCTACGTTTACCGCATCCTGCCCTGTCATGGCATCCACGACGAGCAGAATCTCAGATGGGTTGACCGCCCCTTCAATCCGCACCAATTCGGTCATCAATTCCTCGTCAATATGGAGGCGGCCTGCGGTATCAATTAGAACCACATCGTGGTTGTAGCTTTCACCGTGCTCCACGGCGGCTTTGGCGATAACGACCGGATCCTCCTCGCCTAAGCTGAAGACAGGAACTTCAATCTGCTCACCCAGTACCTGCAGCTGCGTAATGGCAGCAGGCCGGTACACGTCTGCAGCAACCAAGAGTGGCCTGTGACCTTTACCCTTGAGCATCCGGGCTAGCTTGGCCGTGGTCGTTGTCTTACCAGAACCCTGCAGACCCACAACCATTATCACGCTGGGCGGCTTGGACGCCAACGTCAGTTTGGCCTGGCTGCCCCCCATCAGCTCGGTGAGCTGTTCGTTTACAATGCGAATAACCTGTTGGCCGGGGGTCAGGCTGCTCAGCACTTCGTGACCAACCGCCCGTTCCTTCACGCCAGCGATAAAATCACGGACTACTTTGTAGTTGACATCCGCCTCCAATAGGGCTAAACGGATTTCACGTAGGGCCTGATCCACATCACTCTCGCTTAGTCGGCCCTTCCCCCGCAGCTTGCGCATGGTTTCCTGCAGCCGCGTAGATAGACTTTGAAACATTAATCCAGTCCCCCCTGTACTCGGCGGATTTTGTCCTTAAGCCCGTTAACGACAGCGGTATTTTGCTCTCCCTCACAGTTGAGGCTTTCCAGGTCACTTAAGATCTCTTGATAAAAGGCCTGCCTCTGCCCATGTCGCTCCACTAAGTGGAGCTTGCTTTCTAGTTCCTCTAAGCTCACCTGGACCCGTTTGAGCAGATCGTAGACTGCTTGACGGGAAACATCAAGCTCTTCACCGATCTCTGCTAGGGACAAATCCTCTTGGAAATACATGCGGAAAACATCCCTCTGGCGATCGGTTAACAGAGGCCCATAGAAATCAAAAAGCAAATTCATCCTCAATGTCTTTTCCATCTTAAGTCCCCTGTTAAGTATTATTGCTTTACACCGCCTTAGTTAGTATAGACAAATGCCGAGGTGTTGTCAAGGATATGGGCAGAAATTTTTCTGCTAGTTCCCTTCGCCGAAGAGAGCCTCTACGAAGGCTTCGGCATCAAAATCCTGCAGATCCTCGTACTGTTCCCCTACCCCAACCAGTTTCACAGCTAAGTTCAGCTCGTTGGCTAGGGCTAGAATTATTCCACCCTTGGCCGTCCCATCCAACTTAGTCAGAACGAGCCCGGTCAAGGGTACTGCTTCTTGGAAACGTTTGGCCTGGGACAGTGCGTTTTGGCCAGTTGTGGCATCCACAACAAGGAGTACTTCATCCAAGTCTCTGCCCAGCTCCCTTTGGACTACCCGGTGTACTTTACCCAGTTCGGCCATGAGATTAACGTTGGTCTGCAGCCTGCCGGCTGTGTCTAAAATAACCACGTCACTGTTTCTGGCCTTTGCGGCGCTGATGGCATCGTAGGCCACCGCCGCCGGATCGGAACCTGCCTGGTGCGAAATGAATTCGCTGCCTGTCCGTTCAGCCCAAATCTCCAGTTGATCGATTGCACCAGCCCGGAAGGTATCGCCTGCACCCAACAGTACATTAGCCTTTTCCTGCCTGAACCGATGGGCAAGTTTGCCGATGGTGGTAGTTTTGCCCGATCCGTTCACGCCCACCATCATGATGACATAGGGCTTTTCTTCCGGTGTTTTCAGCGGGCTTGCGTCCTTCTGCAGAAGCTGCAGAATCTCTTCCTTCAACACTTCCCGCAATCTATCCCCTTCCGTGATCCTTTCCTCTTTCGCCCGTTCCCGCAGCTGATCCACTAGATACAGGGACGTACTCACGCCGCAGTCGGCCTGAATGAGAATCTCTTCCAGTTCTTCAAAGAGCTCCTCGTCTACCTGTCGGCCGCTCAGGACTTGCTCAACCTTTCCCACAAATCCCTGCTTGGTCTTTTCCAACCCCGCTACGAGTTTCCCGAAAAAGCCCGCCTCCTTCTCCTGCGGGGCAGGCTCTTCATTCGTCTTTTTACTGAATAGTCTCTTCCACATGAAGCTGTATCCTCCTTATGTTAAGGCCACTGAAATAACCTGGGAAAAGGCCTGTTCGTCCATGGTCACGCCGTAGAGTGTATCCGCCGCCTCCATGGTAGTCTGCCTATGGGTAATAACAAGAAACTGAGTCTGACCGGAAAAATCCTCCAGAAGTTCAGTAAACCGGTGCAAATTGCTCTCGTCCAAGGCCGCATCGATTTCATCGAGCACGCAGAAGGGCGTTGGTTTAATCTTACGGATAGCAAACACAAGGGCAATGGAAGTAAGTGAACGTTCACCGCCTGAAAGGAGCAGCAGATTCTGTAGTTTTTTCCCTGGCGGTTGGGCCATCACATCGATGCCGGTGGTAAGGACAGACTCTGGATCCGTCATGATTAGTTCAGCTTTGCCGCCCCTAAAGAGACGCTGGAAGATTTGGCCAAACTCCCGGTTAACCTGTTCAAATACCTCAAGAAGCTTGGTCCGGCACAACTTGTCCATTTCCCTTATAACGCTCTGGAGACTCTCCCGACCCTCGTTCAGATCGTCAAGCTGCGTCCTCAAAAACTCACAGCGTTCTTGTACCGCCTCATACTCCTGGGCAGCGGCGGGATTTACAAGCCCTAAATCTCTGACCTTAGTCCGCAGGTTATCCAGCTGCCGCTTCAGCCCGGTTTCTGTGCCTGAAGCTGTGCGTTCAAGGATGTTCTCAAGGGTGAGTTCCCGTTCAGCCAGGGAAGTGAGTATCTGTTCCCTTTCCTTAGCCAGCTGTTCCAACTCCGCTTCACAGCGGAAAAGGAGCCTTTCCTTGCTGAACTGTTCCTTCTGCTTGGCGCTTAACTCCAGATCCAAGGCAACTATCTGTTCCTGGGCTACCTGCCGCTCGGCCCGTTTGTGGCTGAGGCTCGTTTTCAGCTCAGCGATACGAGAGGTCCTCGCTTCGTTTTCCCCTTCCACCTTTTGAATGATACGGGAGAATTCCTCCTGTTCAAACCGAAGTCTAGCCTGCTCCCCGCGGGCATCTTCAACCTGTTGGGCTAGGAGGTTCCTGCGCTGTAGGAGGTTATCACACTTTGTGACCAGATTCTGCTGGTCTCCCTTCAGCTCCACTAGGGAAACACGCTGTTCACTGTCACTACTGCGGGCTGCCTCGAGTCTTGCGGCAAGGTCCTCCAGCCTCTGTTCCAGAGCTTGGATAGTCGCTCGGCGGGTTTCTTCTTCCTTTTCCAGATCACTTACTTTAGCAGCTGCCGCTTCCTTTTCCCCGGAAAGGTTAGCCTTAACCGTTTCCAGTTCGTCCAGCTGCTCAAGCATTTCTGCCTGCCTTAAGCGCAGCCCATCCTGTTGACGGACAATCTGCTCCCTGTTCTGTACAGTGCTCTGCAGTTCAAGCTTTAGTTCTACCTGGCCGCTGCGGACCGCTTCAAGCCTCTCCTGCAACCTCGAAATGGCCCGGGCGGCCTGATCCCCTTGGTCGGCGAGCTCCTCAGCCAGCCTCTTCACTTCTGCCAGTTCCGTTTCCATCTCGTTCAGTTCTGCTTTCCGAGACAAAAGGCCGGCAGTACGACCCTGCCAGCTTCCCCCTGTCATGGCCCCACTGGGATAGACAACTGATCCATCCCTAGTCACAAGCCTGGCAAAACGCCGCATATCCCGCTTGAGGCGAAAGGCGGTGTCTAGATCCTCCGTGATTGCGATCCGCCCCAACAGGGCAGCCAGAGCAGGTCGAAACTGGGGAGCAAAATCGATCAATTCGAGAGCTCCGCCCAAAACTCCGGGCCGCTTAAGCAGTGCCAATTCCTCTCCGGAAAACTCCCCACCCCGGACCGTATCCAAGGGCAGGAAGGTTACACGGCCTCCGTTGGTGTTTTTCAGCCAGGCGATAATTCTCTTGGCGTCTTCTTCGTTGGCAGTTATCAGATTCTGCAGGGCAGAGCCTAAAGCCACTTCATAGGCCGTTTCCAACCCTTCGGGCACTTTGATCACATCTGCCACAGTACCCAGCACCAAAGCGGACATTTGCACATCCTGCATCACGCGCCTTACTCCCAGGGCATAACCCTGGTAACCCTCTTCTAGCTCCTGCAGCGTGTTCAGCCTTGAAGCAAGTCTGGTCTGTTTCGCCTCCAACTGCCTGTACTGCTCCTGCTTCTCCTTAAAGAGAATCTCCTGTGCACGGAGTTCCTTGAGCAAGCGCTCTTCTTCCCTCTTCTGCTCGGCGTCCTTTTCAACCAGTGCTTTTTCCGCCAGTCTGAGCTGTTCGTACTGCTCACTCAGGGTGGCCAGCTGCCCATCCAGGCGTTTCAGTTCTTCCGCTACACCCTTAATCTGGGCCTCCAGGTTTGCTCGCCGATCATCAAAACTGCGTTGAACGTTGCGCTGATCCGCCAGGCTCCGCATAAAGGCAAAAAATTCGTCTTTCAACTTATTGATCTCTGTCTGGATACGGTTGTACTCGTCCTGAGCTTCGATTAGTTCCGACTGAACCTGACCAACTGCCTTCTCCTGCTCCGCAATGAGGACGTTCAAACGCTCCTTTTCGCGCTCGAGGGCTTCCATATCCGCAGAAACCTGGACAGCTTCCTTTTGATAAGTGGCTATTACCTGTTCCAACTCGTCACAGCGTTTGGTGTGATCCGTCAAGCGGTCGCTGTAGAGTTTGATTGTATGTAACCCTTCATTGTGGGCATCTGTCTCTGCAATCAGCTCTTCCTGCTCAGCCTCCACACCCGCTTCCAGCTGCTTTAGGGCAGCTTCAAGCTCAGCTTTCTCCCTGAGCAGTTCGGTATAGGCGGCGCTTGCTGCTTCGTTTTCCTCCTCGAGCAGCTTCTGCTTTACCAGGGCATCCTGTTCCTTTTTGGCAAGCTTACCCCAGAGGACGTGGAAGTAGTCGAGTTCTGCCTCTTTCAGCTCGTCCATCAAAGCCAGATAGGTGCGGGCCTTTTCCGCCTGCTTACCCAGGGGCCCCAACTGGCTTTCCAGCTCGTGGAGGAGATCGGTGATTCGGAGCAGATCCATATCCGTTGTTTCCAGCTTGCGCAGGGCCTCTTCCTTGCGCAGTCTGTACTTAACGATTCCTGCCGTTTCTTCCAGCAAAATGCGCCTGTCTTCTGAACGCACACTGAGGATCGCATCGAGCTGCCCTTGGCCGATAATGGCACAGCCTTCTCTACCGAGACCGGTATCCGTAAACAGGTCACGGATGTCTTTAAGGCGACAGCTCTGCTTGTTAATAAAAAACTCGCTCTCCCCCGAGCGATAGACGCGGCGAGTGATGGACACTTCACCGTAATCAAGTGGGAGAAAGCCCTCCAAGTTATCGAGGGTGAGCTGAACTTCAGCCATACCGAGCGGTCGTTTGCCATCCGAACCGGCGAAAATGATATCTTCCATACGCTGGCCCCGGAGACTACGGGCGCTCTGTTCCCCTAACACCCAGCGGATCGCGTCAGAGATGTTGCTCTTACCGCTGCCGTTCGGCCCCACAATCGCAGTAATGCCCGGCCCAAACTCGAGACTGACGGGACGGGCAAAGGATTTAAAGCCTTGAATTTCCAAGCGTTTTAGGCGCATTGTATTCCTCCAAGTGTGGTTCTTCCCTGCTTATTGTACCACACAAAGGAGAAAAAAAGAACAATTACACTTGCCCCAGCCATTGGTCAGCTGGGTACATTGAGGTACAGATCTTTGCGTTTGCGGACGTTGGTAGGAACCTGAGGACTGAGCAGGGAGCCATACTCGTCGATCAGGCGGCGGAGTTTGGTTTTTACCCTTGTGCGAGCGTTGTCAATTACTTTCAAGCCAATTCCCATCTCTTCTTCGATCTCAGACGCGGTGTACCCCTGCAGAAGCCTGGTTATCACTGCATATTCCAACAGCGACAGGTGGTTTTTCAAAACCTGCCCGATTATGTCGTTTATCAACCTCTCTTCGAGTATCTCCTCCGGATCCACCTGATGGGTCCGATCTTCCACGAAGTCAATGATCATCCTCTTCTCGTCAAGACCAACCGGCGTCTGGAGCGAGGTTGCTTCATTGAGCAGGCGGTGCTTATTGCCGCTTGTGTGCTTGATCACGTTGTAGATGCGGCGGATGATGCAGATGTAGGCAAAGGTACTAAATTTCACATCGTATTCTTCCGGTTTGTACTCTTCAATTGCATTGAGCAGGCCGATCAAACCCTCCTGCAGCAGATCTTCGTAATCGAGAAAGCTGGAGTAGTAATTGCGGATTATGTATTTCACCATTGGAACGTACTTAGTCACCAAGTCTTCCCGGGCTTCCTCTTCATTGGCCCTGATGCGCCGGATCAGCTCAAGGTCGACACTCTGGTTACTCTTCTCCACAACTTATCCCCCCTCCATTGTGTCCAGGCTGCCTAGTCCATATATATGCAGACGGGCGATTACTATGCCTAGCCTGTCAGAAGGGGAGGTTGTCCATGTTTTATGTATATTTATGAGTTGCTTAGCACGTTATTTCCCTTTTCGTCCATGAAACATGTAAAGGTTTTTGCTTTTCGCTCACTGAATGTAAAGAGGTAAAAACAGAGGACAAAGGGGGTGGGACAAGTTGCAGTATCCAAACTACCTCAGCCAAATAGCTGCGCTCATTCGCGAAAACCCCAGTATTACTGTACGAGAGATAGCTGATAAACTTCAGTTTGCGGACAACAAGTCCGTCTACTATTGGCTGAGTAAGAGCAACGTAAACGGTATTAACGAGTTCAAGCGGCTTGTCCTAGCAGGCGAAAATCCCCTTGCCTTACCCCCGGTCATCGGTACGGGCGAGCAGGTCCACTACGCAGTCAGTTTGCCTCTCTTTGCTTGGGATCCAAAACAAAAAAACCCTGTGGGCGAGTGGCACCATCTTGATGCCAACCCCAACCCCCAGGGTTTGTTTGCGGTAACAGTAGGATCGGACCGCTTTAGTCCGTGGTTTGTCGAACGGGACGTGTTAATAATCTCCCAACGGGAGAAGAAATACCCAGAGAATGCTTGGGTTTTACTCCAGGCCGAACGGGATTACAAGTTGGCCAGGGTAATCAATGGCAAGTTTGTTAATCCGACTACGCTGGAGAACTACTCCCTTCCCACCACACCCGTTGGTGCAGTAATCAAGCAAATACGCTCCTTTTACGCTTGAACGTCTAACGCCAGCAGCGCTTGCCGAGCGGCTTCCTGCTCGGCTTCCTTTTTTGTTGGGCCTCTGCCCCGGCCCAGCACTTCCCCTGCAAAGGATACCTCAACTACAAAAGACTTGGCATGATCTGGTCCTTCTTCGCTGATCAGCTCATAATCCGGTGTCTCTTTGGCAATACGCTGGAAATACTCCTGAAGGGTAGACTTGGCGTCAATCAGCTGGAGCTCTTCCCAATCCCAATCGGGCAGGTTCCGGAGAATAACTTGCCTGGCAGCCTCAAAACCGCCGTCTAAGTAGATCGCTCCGTAGACCGCCTCCATCGCGTCACAAAGCAGAGAATCCCGCTCCTGCGCTTGGGCCTGCAGCTCTCCCCGGCCGACCATTAGGTACTTGTTCAATTCCAGCTCTTTGGCAACGGACGCAACCGCCGACTCCCGCACTAAAAGGGACCTCTTCTTAGCAAGCTCACCTTCCGGCAGCCTGGGATATTTCTCATACAGGTATTTACTCACCGTAAGTTGGAGTACCGCATCGCCCAAAAACTCTAAACGTTCGTTGTTTTCCTGTGGCCCACCGGCCAAGGAACGATGGGTGAGCGCTAACTTCAGTAAGGACTGATCACCAAACTGATAGCCTATTTTGGCTTGGAGCGCTTCTAAGTTCGCCGTTTTCCGACCCATACCCCGTATCCCACCTTTCCCACGTGCTAAAATGCAAAGTGGGCCCAAAGGGCCCATCTACAGCTAGAGCTGTTCTACGATATATTCCACCGCATCGCGGACGGTAGAGATTTTACTTGCCTCTTCATCTGTAATTTGGAGGTCGAACTCTTCCTCAAACGCCATAACCAATTCAACCACATCCAATGAATCGGCCCCCAAATCTTCCACAAAGGCCGCCTCGGGTACCACCTCACCATCATCGATACCCAACTGCTCAACAATAATTGTCTTTACCCTTTCAAAAATCTTGGGATCCAAATCACCCAATGCAAGTCACCTCCTTTGATCAGTAATAACTGATACACTAAGCCTTACAACAGACGACTGTGTTGGCCCATAGGTTAGTGTATTAATTTGTGACCGCAAGCACGACCAATGTGCTCCATTCGGCTTAAGTGTGAGGATTCCTGCCCGCTACCTTGCCCTCAGGCAAAATTTCCTCAGGTAAACCTATGCTACTACATCCCTAAGTGTGTGACAAGGGTGTTGCAGCACATTTTCCCTTTTCTACTCCACCATTGCCCCGGCAATAATGTCTACTAAACCGTGGTTGATTCCTTCCTTTGCGACCCGAATTGCGTTATAAATCGCCTTAGCGTTGGAACCTCCGTGGGCGATGATCACAACTCCGTTCACTCCCAGGAGGGGTGCACCACCGTATTCGGTGTAATCAACCCGTTTTTTTATCGTCTTAAAGCCCGAAGCTAGGAGGAGCGCCCCTGCCTTGCGCACGGCGTTTTTTGTCAGTTCTTCCTTCAACATGCCAAAGAGGGCATCAGCCAGACCTTCGGCGAACTTGAGCACAACGTTGCCCACAAAACCATCGCAGACAATTACGTCCGCATCACCGCGGGACACATCACGCCCTTCGATGTTGCCAATGAAGTTAAGTGCGCTGTCCTGAAGCAGCTTATAAGTCTCCTGAACAAGGCTGTTTCCCTTACCGGGCTCATGGCCGATGTTCAGAAGGCCTACCCGAGGCCGATTCACCTTCAGCACCCGTTCCGAGTAGATGGCGCCCATCTTGGCAAACTGAACCAGCTGACTGGGTCGGCAGTCCACGTTGGCCCCTGCGTCAACCAGCAGGCTCACACCAGTGCGGGTGGGCATCAGGCTGGTGATGGCAGGCCGTTCCACCCCTTTAATGCGCCTGATCACAAAGAGAGATGCCGCCAGGGTTGCCCCTGTGTTGCCGGCGCTCACACAGGCCCCTGCCCGCCCATCCCGAACCAGTCCAGCTGCAACGGACAAGGAGGAGTCTTTTTTGCTCCTGACCGCTTCCACAGGTGCCTCGTCCATTTGTATAATCTCCGGCGCATGCACTATTTCTATACGTTCGCTGCCCGGTTTGCCGTCGATGAGAGCCTTTAGTTTTTCCTCGTCTCCGGTTAATATGACCTCAATCCCGTCCTCATGGGCAGCAAGCAGTGCCCCTTCCACTATCGCCTCCGGGGCATAATCTCCGCCAAAAGCATCAACTGCAACCTTAGCCACGCCCAATCCCCCCTCTATCATCCACAGCCATCACAAAGTATTTTCCCTGAAAAACAATTTCATCCTGGACCCGGCCTTCCACGCTTATTCGGTAATTACCATTTTCCACAGAGATCACCTGCGCTTTAGCCACTACCCGGTCACCTGGCCTTACTTCACGGAAAAAACTAATATCAGAACTCTTGGTTGAGGCGTATTCCGAGTTGACAACGGCTAGGGCCAGGGAATTACCCTGGGCGAAGAAAAAATGACCCCGTAGAGTCCCGGTACGGGCAAAAACCATCTGCTCATCCACTTCCAAAACAGATGTGCCGTTCTGGCCTAAGTTGAGCTCCACTAAATCGCCGACAATTTCTTCTCCCGTCAATGCCTTCATACGTGAATATGTACTTGCCGCAATCGTCTTAGCCCTCACCCGCAGCTCGGGGATGGCCAAAGCCATACGGTCTAAACGGACGGTAGCCACACTGACGCCCAGCGCTTCCGCGAGCTGATGATCAGTTAAAAAGGGGTCTTCCGCCAGCTTCTGCTGGAGGGCCTCCCTCCGCTTCTGGCGTGAGAGTTTCACGGTGAAGTCCTCCCTTGACGCTTAGTATTAAGACCAGGTTACAAACTGCTTTGATTATAGTCGATTACTGCCCGAATGTAAAGAAGCGTCAAATGAAAAACGTCCCCAGGGGACGTTTCCATTTAACTATTCTGCTTCGACCTGTACTACCTGCCTGCCCTTGTAGGTGCCGCAAGCGAGGCATGCACGATGTGGCAATTTGCTTTCACCGCAGCTGGGGCAGACGCTTACCTGCCTAGCCTCTATGCGTCTCCAGTTTGCCCTACGGGAATTAGTCCTTGCTTTCGAATGTTTTCTCTTTGGTACTGCCATTATCTTTCCTCCTCTCTTGCGACTCCGATTGGGATGTTTCTAATAGCTGCGCCAAAGGCGCAAGTCGGATATCCACGTCCGTGCTGGGACACTCACAAGCCTCACTAGCCAAATCTGCACCACAGGTGGGGCAGATTCCGGGACAATCCTCTCGGCAGACTGTTTTCATGGGGATATTAACTAAGAGGCTCTCCTGAACCAGATCGGTTAAGTCAAGTTCATCCCCATCAAGCACCAGATTCCAGTCCGAATCTTCATCTTCTTCATCCACGCTGCCATCAATACGAAGCGTTTCGTCCACTTCGGCCACAAGTTCAGCCGCATAGGGTTTTAAGCATCTGCTGCAGCGCAGCTCGGCTTGGAGCTTAATGTCACCCGTGACCAGAAACCCTTCTCCTGTATTAACGATGGTTAGATTCACATTTACCGGACCTTGTGCTTTAAGCACCTCCGGATATGTTTCGGCAAAGTCCCCTGCTATTTCCCGTTCGACCAGGAGAAACTCACCTTTTCGCTCCAGCAGGGAGCCAATTTTCACTCGCATTTCTGATCACCTCATTGATTATACAAAGATTGATTTAGCCTGTCAACCGCACCCAGACTCAGCCAGCCTCTTTTTTATCCTATCCACACTCGCCCAGGCCGCCTCCCGTCCCTTTTCGATGATTTCATCTGCACGGTTTAACTGTGTGAGAGTAACATTACCTAGGTCAGGTTCGATTAACAAATCACTGTCAATAGGCCGTGCGGCGCTGGCCTGCCTATTGAGAATTTCAATCGTGTTGAATATAACATCTGGTAAATGCCGCACGTTCCTCCGCAGCGGAGCCCAACCCACATCAACTGCAATAACCACGTCCGCACCGAGCTCACGGCAGACATCGGCTGGCACTCTGTTGACCAGTGCTCCGTCCACCAAAAGACGTCCGTTCAGCTCCACCGGCACGAATACGCCCGGTATGGACAAGCTGGCCTGAACACCCTCGGAAATTGAGCCAGACTTGATGACCACTTCTTCCCCTGTAAGCAGATCCGTTGCCACAACAGCCGTCGGGATAGGCAAATCTTCAAACCTGCGCTCCTGTGTTAGGGTGCTCAAAAGGCCTCGGATTTTCTCGGTTGAGACCAAGCCG
This sequence comes from Firmicutes bacterium UBA3910, assembly GCA_002391465.1. Taxonomy (GTDB): domain Bacteria; phylum Bacillota; class Limnochordia; order Darwinibacteriales; family Darwinibacteriaceae; genus UBA3910. The sequence goes on from DGFC01000016.1 coordinate 29,640, forward strand.
CGCCTACTGATGGTGGGACGGACAAAATCGTTCCAATCCATTTCCTTGGCCATTCGGCAGAGCATATCTAGATCGTGCCCAACAGCAAAGAGACTGCCAACAACCGCCCCTGCACTTGTCCCGGTTATCACGTCGATGGGAATACCCTCCTGCTGCAGTACCTGCAGTACACCGAGGCTGGCCATTCCCCGGGCCGCCCCTGCACCCAAGGCGATGCCGACTGTGGGATTAGGCATAAACCTCACCTCTGTCTAGTATGAATTAACTGAAATGCGGGAAAGGGTGAAAAGAATGACACGCAACCGTATCTTAGCTCTGCTAGCTACAATTGTGACGGTGCTCATTGTTATGTACTCAGAGATAGCTTTCCAAGCTTCCCTTGATGGACTTAAGCTTTGGTTCGAGATCGTCCTGCCCGCCCTCCTGCCTTTCTTTGTTATGGCAGATCTGTTGATGGGCCTGGGCGTCGTCCATTTTATCGGTTCACTCCTGGAGCCCATCATGCGCCCCTTGTTTAGAATCCCCGGTGTAGGCGGCTTCGCTGTCGCCATGGGCTTAGCGGGCGGATATCCCCTGGGAGCGAGGATCACGGGCGAGTTGGAACGGGCCAAACTGATTACCACCACTGAAGCGGAACGTTTGGTCAGCTTCTCCAATACAGCCGATCCCCTGTTCATGATTGGAGCTGTGGCCGTGGGCATGTTCAACCGCCCGGAAATCGGTGTTACCCTCGTTCTCGCCCATTATTTAGGCGCAGTGCTCGTGGGCTTTACCATGCGCCTCCACAAAGGAGAAGAAAGCCCGCCCCTTCCCCGCCATGGCGGTTACTTTTCCCGGGCCTTGCGAGCACTGGAAAAGGGCAGAAAAGAAGACGGCCGCCCCTTTGGCCGGATGTTTGGAGAAGTAGTACAGCATACATTCCAGTCCATGTTGTTTATAGGCGGCTGTATCATGATCTTTTCAGTTTTGGTTCAGGTTATTGAAGCCACGGGTCTGCTTACCCCTGTGAAGATGGCTGCAGCCCAGGTTCTAGCTGTTTTCGGTTTAGACAGCAGCTTAACTTCTGCTGTGATCAATGGTTTTTTCGAAACAACGCTCGGTGCCCAGACAGCCAGCCAGAGCCTTGCTCCCCTTGCGGCTCAAGCTACCATCGCCAGCTTGGTGATTGGTTGGAGCGGCTTGTCTGTCCACGGGCAAGTGGCTGCCATGCTCGCAGGTACGAAAGTGAGTATGAAACCCTTTCTTGCTGCCCGTGTGCTGCACGGACTCTTTGCGGCGCTCATCACTGCATTACTCTTGGGCCCAGCCCGATTCGTCCCGGTCTACATCACGGAAGCAATTCCAGCCCTAAATCAGCCCACATATGTGGATGGCAATTTCGCCGCGAGGCTCCTTGCCTCGGCCCAACTGGCGGCGAGTTTGACCCTGATCATCATCGTCCTTCTAGCTATAATCTGGCTGATCAAACGCATCATTTACATCTCGTTTAGAAGCAGGGATTAATCCTCCCCTTCTTCCCCTTTGTTCAACTCTTCAAGACTCCTTTCCACAACGGATAGCGTCTTTTCTAAAGCGTTTTGGAGGTTAACGAAGATACCTTCCGCGTACTTTTTCGCGCCCTCTTCTATCTCCTTGGCCCGCTTTTCCCCCTCCGCAATGAGGCGCTTGCTCTCTTCTTGAGCTTGGCGGTACACTTCACTGTTCCGCACCAAGTTGCTCGCGTACTCCTCTGCCCTGGCCACGATCTGCTCCGCCTGCTGCTGGCTCTCTGCAATCATCTTCTCCCGTTCAGATGAAACGGCCTCAGCCCGTTTGATATCCCTGGGCACGGCTGCCCTAATTACATCCACCAGCTCCAGCAGTTCGTCTGCATCGAGCAACACTTTGCCTACTAAGGGCACTTCAGGCGCCTGCTCCACCATCATCTCCAGCTTATCGATTAAAACTAACAGGTTTACTCCACTCACCGCTTGCCCTCCCTGTTCTTATACTTCTCAATTAAGCGCTCCGCCACATAGGGGCTAACCCACTTGGAGATGTCCCCCCCAAGGCTGGCCACTTCCTTGATAGCGGAGGAACTGATGAATGAATACTCGCTGCTTGTCATCATAAACACTGTTTCGATGGAACTGTCTAAATTACGGTTCATAGCTGCCAACTTGAACTCAAATTCAAAGTCAGTAACAGCCCTAAGTCCCCGCACGATGGCAATGGCGCCCTTCCTTTTAGCGTAGTCTACCGCCAAACCGGAAAAGGACTCCACCGATACATTACCCAGATCTTTAGTCTCTCTGACCAGCATCTCAACCCGTTCCTCCACTGTGAAAAGGGGAACCTTCTCGGGATTATGTAGGACAGATAAAAACACGTGGTCAAACAGGTTGCTCGCCCGTCTGACAATATCTAGGTGTCCATAGGTTACTGGATCAAATGTACCGGGACAAACTGCGATTCTCACTCTGATTCCTCCTTGCGACGATAAAAACGTAGAACGGTATCACCATAAAACTGTTCCCGTTTCAAGACAAATTTCGACATGGTCGGCGGAGCATCCTCTTTTTTCCTGCTCTCCGCGATAATTTCTCCCCCTAAAGCCAAAAGGGACAGATGCTCTAAAGCGGCCAGCGTTTTATGGACAAGTCCCTTGTCGTAGGGAGGGTCAAGGAAAATGTAATCAAAAACCTCCCCAGCATCCTCCAACTTAGCCAACGCTCTCTCCACCGTACTGGTGTAGATTTCGCCTCCTGTTAAACCCGTCTTTTCCACATTGGTGCGGATCGTTCGTGTTGCCCCACGGTTCATTTCAACCCAAATTACCCTCTCCGCGCCGCGGCTCAGGGCCTCTAAACCAACGGCACCATTCCCTGCGTATAGATCAAGGAAACGGGACCCGGCTACGGCCGGCCCGAGAATGGAAAACAGCGCCTCCCTGACCCGATCCGCTGTGGGGCGGGTTTGCATCCCCGGTACGCTGGTCAATCTCATGCCCTTCGCTTTTCCCGCAATAATCCTCATTCTCCAACTCCCCTGGAAAAAACTCCCTGTAATAAAACGCGGTTGACAACCGCACACTAACCTTCGAAGAGGACGACCTCCCCAAAAGGTACGCAAACAGTTTCTCCTCTCCCGAGGGCAACGGCCATTTACAACCGTTGCCTTTCTAACTCGGCCTTAAGTTTTGGGTGGTTCCTCAATTCCGGATCTTCCTGCAAGAGCTTATTGGCCTCGGCAGCACTCAGTTCGAGCATCTCTCGATCCTCCTGCAGATCGGCCACATTGAAGATGGGCTGACCCCACTGGCGCACGCCAAATAGATCACCTGGACCCCTGAGCTGGAGATCCTGCTCCGCAATGTAGAACCCATCGGTGGATCTGCGGATCACATCCAGGCGGGCCCTGGTGTTCTCGCCGTAGCTGTAGGCCAACAAGAAACAGATACCCGGTTTCTCTCCCCGTCCGACCCTGCCCCGCAGTTGATGCAACTGGGCCAAGCCGAATCGCTCCGCGTTTTCAATTACCATGACAGTTGCATTGGGAACATCCATGCCCACTTCTATCACGGTAGTGGCGATCAACACATCGATTTCCTTCTCATAAAACGCCCTGAATACATCGTCTTTTTCCTTACCCATTTGACCATGGATCAGGCCGACCCGCACGTCCGCCAAGAGACCCGCCCGCAGCTCCTCCATCTCCTGCACCGCAGCCTTGGCTTCCAAGTGTTCCGATTCCTCAACCAGGGGAAAAACGACAAAAGCCTGATCGCCCTGTTTCACCCGGGAAACAAGGTAACGGTACACTTCTTCCCTCTGCTTGGGATCGATCAGACGGGTGTCAACCTTTTTCCTGCCGCGGGGGAGCTGGCGGATCTCTGTCGTTTCCAGATCACCGTAGAGGGTTAAGGCTAAGGAGCGGGGAATGGGTGTAGCACTCATGACCAGGAGGTCGGCGTTACCCTTGCCTAGGAGCGCAGCCCTCTGTCTCACGCCGAAGCGGTGCTGTTCATCCACAACAGCTAATGTCAAGTTGTTAAACTGCACTTTATCCGTTATTAGGGCGTGGGTCCCTACCACAACCTGGGCCATACCTGTTTCAATGGCCTGCCGTACCCGCTTTTGTTCTTTAGCAGGCAGACCGCTAACCAAAAGTTCTACTCGAATCCCCAGGGGGCCCAGGGACTTTTGGAGACGGGCTGCCATCTGCCTGGCTAACACTTCGGTGGGAACCATAATGGCGGCCTGTCCGCCGCTCTCCACCGCTTTGACCGCACCGTATTCGGCCACAACTGTTTTGCCCGATCCCACATCGCCCTGAATCAGGCGCCGCATGGGCCTGCTGCTTTCCATGTCGGCTCGCACATCCTCCAGAGCCCGCTCTTGATCTTGTGTGAGGCTGAAAGGAAGCAGTTCCCGGTATTTTCTCACTAAACTACCGTCCCGCCTATGGGCCACACCGAGCTTGGACCGTCTGGAGCCGCGTTGGATGTTGAGATGAAACAGGAAAAATTCTTCGAAAACGAAACGCTCCCTAGCCCGCCTTTGGCTCTTCCAATCGGATGGGAAATGGAGCTGCAGCAGCGCATCGCTGCGTCCCATATACTTTGTCAGATACTGAGCCGGGAGGCATTCGCCCACTTCTGCCCTGAACTTTAAGGCATAGCGGGCCCAAGCAATGCGCTGTTGGTTTGAAATCCCAGATACCAATGGGTAAACGGGCATCAAGCCCTGGTGGGGCGGAGGTGCAACAAAGAACTCCGGCGATGCCATCTCCAGACCACTGAAGCCTTCTTTCACCGCACCGTAAACCCACAGTTCTTTCGCCCGCTCCAAACGGCGGTACAAATAGCTGGTACCCCGCCCCCGGTGATGAACAAACCAGGTTAGGGTTAAAATCCCACCTAGGCTGGCCTGAATCAGGCGGCGCCCACCGGAAATTGTCCTTTCCTGCAGGTAAAACAGGGGGCCGTGGACAAGCTGATCCTCCCCCACCTCCACTTCATGGGGCTGCAGCACCCGCTGGAAGTCTTTATAACTTCGGGGGAAACTGAATAGAACATCCCTTACCGTCTCCAACCCGAGTTTTTTCAACTGCTGCGCCCGTTTGGGCCCAACGCCAGACAAAACGGTTACAGGCTGATCGAGCCTAGCCAATTCCTCTTGTTTCACGCACTCACCTCTTTCAATTCCCGCACTTTTGCAAAAAGCCCTTAGGCACACCACCTAAGGGCTTAAAAGGTCACGCTTACACGGGATAAATGAAAAGGGCGATTGTCCCTGCACCAGTATGGACCCCGATAGTGGGCCCGATAGAGCCGATCATTATTTTACTGTCCAACAGGTGCTGTTCCTCCAGATAGTCAGCTAGCCGCTGTGCATCATGGAGAGCGTTAGCATGACTGATAGCAGCCATCAACTTTCTGTCAGGATGTTGTTTTTTGTACCGATCCATCATTTCTTTGATGCGGTTGATCGCCTTCACCCTACCCCTGATTTTCTCAAAGGGTGCCACCATACCGTCCTGCAGCGTCAGGATGGGCTTAATGTTCAGCAGGGTACCAACAAAGGCGGATGCCATACCGATCCGTCCGTTTTTCTGCAGGTATTCCAACGTATCCACCATGAAGTAGACCTGCATGTCATCGATCACCCGCTGAACTGCAGCCAAAACGCCATCCACATCTTCCCCTGCCAGCACTGCCTTCGCAGCGACTAAGGCGGTCACACCGATCCCCAAGGATGCGGAGCGGGAATCAACAACCCGCACTTCGATTTCGGGATCGATCATACTGCTGGCCAACACAGCCGATTGGTACGTACCGCTCATTTTGCTGCTCAGGTGAATGGAAATGATGGTATCACCCGGCTCGGCCACTTCTTCATAGACGCGTACAAAATCGGCTGGAGAGGGCTGACAGGTACTGGGAATCTCACTTGCCGCTTCAAGCCTCCGGTAGAACTCTTCCACCGAAATCTCAACACCATCGCGGTAAATCTCATCACCAAACTGAACGGTGAGGGGAACCACGTGGATATTATACTCAGTCAAAATCTCCTGCGGCAGATCGCTGCCGCTGTCCGTGATAACATGGATCTTAGACACTGGTTTCCTCCTCCCCTGTTATTCAACGGAAACGATGTAATAGTAGAGGGGTTGCTCGCCTTGGTACACTTCCACCTCACACTCGGGATACTTCTCCTGTACATCTTCGGAGAGCGCCAAGGCCGCTTCCGCCTTTTGATCTGCCCCGTAATAAATACTGATTACGGATGAGTCCTCATCGACGAGGGTCTCCAAGAGATTGAAGGCCACCTCGTTAGGGTCAGAACCTACTACAGCGATCTGTCCCTCTGCCAAACCAATAATGTCCCTTTCCTCAATGCGCAGATCACCTGCAACGGTGGCGCGCACCGCAAAGGTTACCTCGCCTGTTTTCACCTCGCCCATGGCGTCCTCCATGGCCTCGAGATTGTCTTCCAGGCTGTCATCTGCCACAAAACTCATCAAAGCACTGATGCCCTGGGGAGTGGTACGGGTAGGTACTACCCCAACAGGTTTATCAACCAGTTCTTTAGCCTGTTCGGCAGAGAAGATCACGTTTTTATTATTGGGAAGTATAATGACTGCTTCTGCATTGACACTGTTAACCGCCTGTACCAACTCTTCCGTGCTGGGGTTCATGGTCTGCCCGCCGGGCACGATGTAATCTACACCGAGACTGCGGAAAATTTCTGCCAATCCCTCACCCGGTACAACCGCCACAATCCCCAGAGGCTTAGGATCCCCCTGCGGAGCAACGGGAAAACCGACCACATTGTCTTCAGGCAAGTCAAGGCGGTGCTGCTTTTTGTGTTCTTCGTAATCCAGGTTCTGCAAATACATGTTATCGATAGCGATCTCCGTGAGATTGCCCAAGGACGCGCAGAACTGCAGGACTTCGCCGGGGAAGTCGGTATGGATGTGCACCTTGACCACATCACTGTCACCCACAACAATCATAGAATCGCCCTTAGAGGCGATCTCGTTGCGAACCGTTTCTGGGTCAAGATTTTCGCCTAGAATAATAAACTCGGTACAATATTTATTGACGGTAACTGCCACGTGTTCCTGGGCAGGTTCAACAAGTTCCAGACTGGGTTGGGGCGCGATACCGTTCTCTTCAGCAAACTCTTCGAGAGAACGGGTTAAACCGATGAACATACCCTCGAAGATGCAGAGCATTCCTTGTCCGCCTGCGTCCACAACTCCCGCCTCTTTTAGAACAGGCAGAATATTGGGTGTGTCTTCCACAGCAGCCTTTGCCGCATCAAGGGCAGCCTGGAGAACTTCAGTCGCCCCTCCACCCTCTTCGGCAGCCGCTTGGGCAGCTTCGCCTGCCCGCCGGCCAACCGTGAGCATGGTGCCTTCCACCGGTTTCATAACCGCCCGATAGGTTGTTTTTGATGAACTGACCAGGGCCCGGGCCAAATCGGCACCCGTTGCCTCGGTCGTCACATCCTCCAGACCCTTGGCAAAACCGCGGAAAAACTGAGATAGGATTACGCCGCTGTTGCCCCTAGCTCCCATGAGAGAACCCCGGGCCAAAAGAGAGGTTAGACGACTGATATCATCTCCGTTTGTCCTCTCCAACTCCTTTACTGCGGCATTTAACGTTAAAGACATGTTCGTGCCAGTATCCCCGTCGGGGACCGGAAACACATTTAAAGCATTGACTGTATCTTTCTGCTGCTCTAAATTATAGGCGGCTACCAGCAGCATGTTTTTTAACACTGAGCCAGTAATTACGTCCAAGACCTTTCCTCCGATCACTTTCTAGTTACCTCGGTTACCCTCACGCTCTGAACCTTAACATCGATCCGATCTACCGTCAGACCAAGCATGTTCTCCACGTGGTATCTAACCCGTTCTTGAACATTTCTGGCAACCTCGGATATCTTTACGCCGTATTCTACCACAATGTAAAGGCGAATGCTTATGCTATCTTCGTTAAACTTCACATCTACGCCGCGCTCCAAATTCTCGCGCCGAAGCAGATCAGTTAATTCTTCCTGAACATTCCGCGGGGCCATTCCCACGAGCCCATAGCATTCCATTGCAGCAACACCTGCGATTTTTGCGATAACCTCTTCCCGAATGGAGATCTTTCCGTATTCGGATTGAATCTGCTGGGCCACAATTGTCCCCCTTTCAAGCATACCTGCCAAATTAGTCCATTAACTATCATTACTATTTTAACCACTGCCCATTCAATTGTAAAGGATTATATCCCCCGGGGCAAATTCGCCTTGCATTCTCCAAATCCCTGTGCTAAAATGAGGATTGTTATGGAAACTCGCTTAAAGGGGGTAAGAACATGGCTAGAAGGTGCATCATTTGTGACAAGGGTACCGCATTTGGCAATCAACGTAGTCACGCAGAAAACAAAAACCGGCGCAGCTGGAAGCCTAATCTTCAGAAGGCCCGCATCATCTATCGCGGCAGTCCACGTAGGGCTTATGTCTGCACAAGCTGCCTGAGAAGCGGTAAAGTAGAGCGAGCCCTCTAAACCAACTTGCCCCAGTATATCAGTTTGGTTTCTTTAAATGTGATAAGATAATCAGAATACCCCTAGGCCTAACGCCTAGGGGTATCTTATTCTTCCGTTACAACCAAAAGAACCCTTGTCTAGGCATCTCCCAGCTCAGGCTGGAATATTTCTTCCCGTCTACCCAAAAGGTGAATTAGTACCAACATCAAGATCATTTCGGGTACCAAATAGTAAGCATTATAGATGAGCGAATAGGCTACAGCTGAAGTGCCAGCCGGGGCATAGTGACCCCAAAACACAGCGCCTGCTGTGACATGCACAATATATCTGGCCAGAGAACCCACCACTGTTCCTAGAATGCGGTTATTCCGGAGCACACCAGCACCTGCAAGCCCAACAGCGGCGTAGGGTACGGGATAGTCCAAGAGAATCTGGATGGGATGGACGAAACTGGGCCCAAACAGAAGTCCCAAAAGGCCATGGATTGCTCCTCCCAGAATCCCGATCTTTCCTCCCCAGCGGAAGGCAAGCACCAAAATGGGCAGCATTTCAAAGGTAACGCTGCCGCCGTAGGGCATCCTAAAGAGCCTCAGAAAGGAGAGCAGGGTAGCAGCTCCCACCATTAACGATACTTCCACCATAATCCGCAAACGTCTTTTATCCACCGAATCTACCTCCCTCAAAATTAACGAGTGATCCGCGCGGTGTTAGGCAAAAAAATATGGACCGAAGCGTTCCGGTCCATGCCAACCTTAACCGCTTCCCTACGCTGGAATTATCCAACAGGTTCTAAGGGTTAGGACGGCTTCCCGTCCACTCTCAGCTTAACGCACCCCTAGCGGAACTATTTCGTTAATGAGTTACTTCTCTTTTCCCTGGCAAAGTCCTCCCTAAAACCGAAAATAAAGAGAAAGGGCATCCCCACCGAACAGGATGCCCTAGAAATCTGATTTAGGCGGAAACCGGAATGCCCGTTCACCAATTAATTCCCTTTCTGATCCAGAGGGGTATCGTACTACACTAACTGTAGTAACTCCGTGCCCAGGGAAGTGGTTTATTTTTGTGGTGAATCGTGCCAAACATTCCTCCGCTCTCTTCCCAGTATTGTAAATTTTAGCCGTATTTCTTCAAGCAGATTTAGGAAAGGTGTAAACGTGAAAGCTGGAAAAACCACCGTCCTTTCTTTCTGTTGTTAACCAGCCATCAAGTTGATTATATATTACGACAAATTATCAGATAAGTCAAGTCCCTAATTCTAGTTTTCTGCAAATTATCCTTTTCGCCAGCAAGCCCGCATTTCATCCATGTAACAGTTAGGATTATCCGCCTGGAAAATGGCGGTTCCGGCCACGAAGTTGGTCACGCCTGCCTCAGCCAACTCGGCTGCGTTCGCCAGGCCCACTCCCCCATCCACCTGCAGTTCAATGGGAAGATCGCCTACCATGTCTCTGCATTCTCTGATCTTATCATACATGGCCGGGATGAACTCTTGTCCACCGTAGCCTGGGTTTACGGTCATGATTAAAATAAGATCTAAATCGGACAGCACATACTTAAGGCCGTCTAAGGGCGTGTGGGGATTGAGGGCCACGCCGGCCTTTATTCCCAGTTCCCTGATCTTACTCAAGGTACGCTGGAGGTGAACGGTCGCTTCATAGTGCACAGTAAGGAACTCTGGTTTGAACGCTGCAAATGTTGCTAGATGGCGCTCAGGGTTCTGCACCATGAGGTGAATGTCTAACGGCAGCTGACTGCACCGCCGTACCGCGGCAATGACTGGCGGGCCGAAGCTGATGTTTGGTACATAACTGCCATCCATCACATCGATGTGAAGCAGGTCAGCCCCACTAACCCTTTCCAGCTCGGTGTTTATATGACAGAAATCGGCGGCCAATAAAGACGCACTAATTCTCTTGTTTATGATAACCACCACCTTCTAGTAACTAGGTGCAGCTTCTTGGAGCAGCAGCAGATAATGCTCATAGCGATGGGCCAAAATCTCTTTTTTCTCCACAGCCTCTTTAACGGCGCAGTTGGGTTCGCGCCGATGGAGGCAGCCCCGGAACTGGCAAGAATCCCGGTATCTATCCATTTCAGGAAAGGCATACTGGAGTTCCGCTTCCATGTCACCACCTAGGTTCAAAACGGAAAAGCCAGGCGTGTCTGCCACAAAGCCTCCATCGGGCAAAGGTAAAAGGGTAACCGTTCTGGTAGTATGCCTTCCCCGCTGTACTTTGCGGCTGACGGACTGCACCTCAAGCTCGAGTTCGGGCAGCAACGCATTCAGCAGAGAAGACTTACCCACACCGCTGGGTCCTGCAAGCGTACTCATCTTACCTGTCAGTTCTTGCCGTACTTCATCTAAGCCCCAGCCTTCCTTAGCACTAACAATCACTGTGCGGTACGGTATGGACCCGTACATCTCTTGCAGCCTCTTTGCCTCCTCTAGAGCCAAATCACTCTTGTTTATCACAAGCAGTGCATCCAAACGGGCCAGTTCAGCCTGGACCAAAATGCGATCCAGTAGTATCAGGCTTGGCTTGGGTTTAGCTGCAGCAAAAACCACCACCACTTGATCGATATTGGCAATGGCGGGCCGAATCAGCTCGCTCTGGCGCGGTAAAATCTCTTCTACTACGCCTTGCTCTCCTTCGACCGTTACCTTAACCCGATCGCCGACCATCACCCGAATATCTTCCAAACGCAGTCTGCCCCGCAAGGTGCAGAGGCACACCCCATCGCCCACCTGCACCTCGTATTGTCCACCTACACCTTTTAGAATAATTCCCTCTCTCATAGTTCGTTAAAAGTACTGATCATAGAACTGCCGGGCACCGATATAAACCTGTAGTTTGGCACCTTCACCCCGACCCTGTACAGTACGGACGATCCGGTCTCCTCCTTTGTGTTTCTCCCGGTAGACTTCCCTGGCACCAAAGTCGTCAATAACCAAAATAACTACTTCCTGCTCCGCCCCTGGGGGAACATTTATGGTGACCTCCTGGGTCTTCCAGAGGTTCTCATGCAGCCATTCCACTTCTTCCTGGGGTTCTTCTACTATGTGTTCCGGTTCTACCGGTTTTGCCTCTCCTTGAGAATAGACAAAGTCAACTCTACTACCCGCTTCAACTTCCGTACCAGGCCGAGGATTTTGCTCCACAACCTTACCCTCTGCGTAAATAGTGCTGAATTCGGGCCAGGAGTTCCCAAGGACTAAGCCTAGCTCAAGCAGCTGCCCTTTTACCGTTTCAAAGTCCAGCCCCCTAAAATCGGGCAGTGTAACGTGGGTTGTCTCCAGTTCTACCCGGTTGATAACCAAATTGACGGCAGTCCCTTTTGCCACAATCTCTCCTGGTTCTGGCCACTGCTCCAAAACGGTGTTAGGTAGGGCATCGGGATCAAAAACCTCAATCTCCTCGCCTAAGACAAAGCCCGATTGGGTTAGGGTCAGCTTTGCTTCTCGGATGGTGGCACCGAGGACACTCAACATCTCCACTTCCTCCGGCCCTTTACTCACAATTACAGAAATTTCCCGCTTCTGCTTTACCATCCGACCCGGCAAGGGATCTTGATCAATTATGAACCCTTCGGGATGATCCTTATCAAAAACACGCTGCTCCACCTTGAAAACCAGATCCAAACCGCGCAGCAGCCGTTCCGCTTCCGCCTCAAACAAGCCGATCACATTGGGAACCTGTACATCTTCGGGAAAGAGGAAAACGGGAATGAAACGGACAAGGCCGTAACCTATCCCTCCCAGCATGAGCAGGATGGTCAGTATAACCAGGAATTTAGTGCCCTTTTTTCCTTTCTTCCCTTGCTTTTCCTTCTTTTTCTCGCGTGCCACTGCCCCATCACCTTCTTCCTCCGATTCCACTGCGGTCAAAGGAAGCGTGTCCCCTTCCTCAAGCCACTTTTCCTTCTCCGCTTCAAGACGTCTTTCAATCCTTTGAAAGACGGCAACTACATCCCCTGCGCTGGCCGGCCTCTTCTCGATGTCCTTAGCCAACAGCTGCAGGACCAATCTCTCCAAGTCCCGATTGAGCTTGCGCTTCAAGGGTGGGGGAGGATCCTGAATCTGCTTAAGCGCAATGGCAACGGCCGATTCACCCGTAAAGGGCACCCGCCCAGTAATCATTTCGTATAACACAATTCCGAGGGAGTAAAGATCGCTGGAAGCCTGCACGTTAACACCCCGGGCCTGTTCCGGTGAAAAGTAATGGACCGAGCCTAAAACGGTACCCGTCTGGGTTAAATCGCTGCTGGATATGGCCTGGGCGATACCGAAATCGGTTACCTTAACTACACCTCCAGCGGTGATCAGAATGTTGTGGGGCTTGATGTCTCGGTGGATAATACCGTGTTCATGGGCGTGGGCTAAGCCCATGGCAATTTGCTTACCTACGTTTACGATAAATTCCTGGGAGAATTCTTGCCTCTCCCCGATCAGTTGCCGCAGATTTTTACCCTGGACATACTCCATTACGATAAAATGGACCCCGTCCGTTTCACCTACGTCGTAAATGTTGACAATATTAGGATGGGAAAGACTGGCTGCTGAACGGGCCTCCCGCCTGAACCGCTCCACAAACTGACTGTCATCGGCAAACTGCTCCCGCAGGATCTTCACTGCCACCATGCGGTTTAGGAGCAGGTCATGGGCGCGGTAAACGCGGGCCATACCCCCGCTGCCCACTTCTTCTCTAATTTCATATCTGCTGACCAATACTTCCCCAACCATGGTCTCACCTTATACCTTTCTCGCGGTTCCAAATCTTAAGTGCTTCCTCAATAATCGCCGCTCCAATGGGAGCAGCAGCCGCGCTGCCGGTCCCTCCGTGTTCCACCAAAACCGCAACAGCGATCTGCGGCATAGGGCTTGGCGCAAAACCTATAAACCAGGCATGATCTCCCTTCGCCCCCGCTTGGGCGGTACCCGTTTTCGCAGCCAGCTGTACCTCGTCAGAACAGACTCCCTGGGCGGTACCAGATCTGGCCGTGAGTACCATCGCATCGCGCACCTGAGCAGCGACCGACTCGGACAGGACCTGGCCCAATTCCACAGGCCTTGTGATCTGCCGCAGGCGAAAGCCGCCCCGCAGCTCTTGGACTAGATAGGGCTGCATTAATACCCCGCGGTTAGCCAATGCTGCCGCCACCATACCCATCTGCAGCGGTGTCACCAGCAGTTCACCTTGGCCGATACCCAGTAACGCCTTGTTGTGATCCGAATACGCCCGCTGCGGCACAAACCCGCTTTGGCCACCCAGTTCCCAAAGGGGTTCACTACCTAGGGCAAAGCGGCGCAGCACGGAGAGCAGATCATCACCTAACTCAACTGCCAACTCGGCAAAGACAGTATTGGAGGACAGGGCAAGGGCCTCTTCCGTTGTAATAGCCCCTAAACTGCGTCCGCCAAAATTCTGTACAGTGCGCCCATCTACTCTAAAAACGCCTTGATCGTTCCAAATTTGATCTGGCGAAGTGAGTTCCCTTTCTAAGGCGGTTCCGTAAACTATGGGCTTGATTACAGAACCGGGCGGGTATTGACCTTGGGTAACCCTATTCAAAAAAGGACTTCGCCCATCCTCGCTGTATTCTGACCAGCGTTCGGCTAACACGTTGCCGTCGATCCAGGGAGAGGACACCAGTGCCAACACTTCACCCGTAGCTGGAGAAAGTGCCACTGCCGCCCCGATCCGGCCCTCCATCAGGCTTTCCACCTTAAGCTGCAGTTCAAGGTCAATGGTGGTTTGAACCGTCCTACCTACCAAAAGTTCTTCGTGGTAGATCCTCTCCAGTGCTGTCATGCCGTAGCGGGGATGGAAGTACCCCACCACGTGGGTCAGCGAAGCTGCTGCATAGCTGCGCCGAAAGTTCTCTTCTTCTCCAAGGGTAACCGCCAACGGCTCTCCCCGCCGGTCAACTATAGTCCCCCTTGGTTCACTAAATACCCGGTAATAACGGGGATTAGCCGAATGGGTGCCTAAATCAGCAGCTAAATGCCAGTACAGTAACCCACCCAATATAATAACATAACAGGCTGCAGTGCCCAAGAACCAGCGGCGCATCTGGCCGTTCACAGCTGTTCCCTCCCCAACCGGGTGAGCATACCGAACATCCAAAGCTGAGCAGTTAGCGAGCTGGAACCGTAACTGACAAAGGGCAGAGTCATACCGGTAAAGGGTATGAGTCGCAGAATACCACCCACAACCAGGAGAACCTGAACGTGTAGTAACAGCGTAAAACCAAGGCCGATTAGGCGCAAGCGCCCATCCCCAACCTCCAAAAGAAGCCTAAAGGCCCAAAAGGCAAGGCCAACATATACTAGCAAGAGTGCAAACGTACCTAAAAGGCCAAATTCCTCACCGATAACAGCTAAGATGTAATCGGTATGGGCGGCGGGAATAACATCCGCCATGCCTTCGCCCATTCCCCTCCCCACCAAACCGCCTGCATTGAGGGCGAAGATACCCTGTAACACTTGGTAACCCTTGCTGTCCAGAAAGTCCCACGGCGTTAGCCATGCTAAAAGCCTAGTGCGCAGGTGAGGAAACTTCCAGACAGCGGCAGCGGCGGCCGCTGTCCCCAAACCCAGAAAGAGTACAAGTTTGAGCCAGCTGAAACTAATGGTGAAATAGAGTGCCGAAAACACTAGAAAAACCAAAAGGGCCGGGCCCAAATCGGTCTGCAGAGCAAGCAAGAGCAAAAACAGGCCTAAGACTGCTGCCGACTTTACATTGAGCCGGTTCTGGGCCAGCTCACCGCCGAGGTAGATTATGAGCAGAATACGGGCGAATTCAACTGGCTGAAAGGTGAATGTGTCGAAAACGGTGAGCCAAGCTCTTGCCCCGCTTATCCTTGTGCCGAATACCAGAGCCAAAACTAGCAGGGTCAAAGCAGCCACTGCAGCTAGCTGGCCAAAGCGGGGATGTAACCAGGGAAGCAGTAGACCAAGAAGATACGCTCCTGCTCCCACCACAAAACCCCAAAACTGCCTTGCGGCCCACCCAGAATCAAGCCGGAATAAAAAAACCCAACCCAACAATACCAGAACGGAAACAAGCTGCAGTCCACCCGGCGGACAGCCGCGCCTTTCTGTGACGATAAATAAAGCCACGCAGATGGCACAAATCGCCAGGGGCTGCCACCAGAGGGCAGTACCCTTGTTGTAAAAGAGCCACAGAGCCATTCCACCCAGCCACGCCACAAAGTAAAGCCAAGCACGGTACAGCGGTCGCACAAGCCCGCCCCCTTAGAGTATAGCCAACAGCACTGTTACGTTGTCTGGTCCCCCTGCTTCGTTCGCCAAATTTACAAGCACCTGGGCAGGGTTTTCCAACTCCTCTGCCCGGGCCAAAATCTCTGCAAGCTTACTATCATCTACCACATCGGTCAACCCATCTGTACAGAGCAGCACTATACTCCCCTTAGGCAGTTGCCTGGAAATCAGTTCAACTTCTATCTGAGAAGAACCTAAGGCCTGGGTGAGTACGTGGCGGCGATCATGATTGCGAGCTTCGCTGGCAGTGAGTTTACCGGCCCGCACTAGTTCTCCCACAACCGAATGATCGCTGGTGAGCCGTTCCAAGACACCGTCGCTGTAAATATAGGCTCTGCTGTCACCCACGTGGCCGATGGTAAGATCCACACTACCATCGCTGGTAGGTTTGAGAAGAGCGAGGGTGATGGTAGTCCCCATGCCATTGTAACTGGGGTTTGCCCGAGCCGCTGCTAAGATGCGCTCCTGGGCATGTTCGATGGCGGCGCAGATCTCCTGCTCGGGGTTTTCACCCTGCAGGTTAGCTTCTGACACGATCTGGACAGCAAGGCTGGCCGCCACTTCTCCAGCGGCGTGGCCCCCCATGCCATCACAGACAACAAGGTAGTTGGCACCAACGCCGTAGGCATCCTCGTTGTTGGTTCGAACCCTACCCACATCGGTTGCTATTCTCACATCCATGCCTGCCACCTAACTCAACTCCTCAAACATCTCTTGAATCAGCCTAACCACAATCCAGACGAGCACAAGCATGACAACTGCGCGTCCGATCCAGGTAATCACAGCCACCTTCATCGCTCCTGAAAGACCAAGACAGCTCGCCCGATTTCAATTCGGTCGCCCGTCTGTAACCGGGTGTTCACAACCCTTTGGCCGTTGACAAAAACACCATTGGTGCTGCCTTGATCAACAATTTCCCAAAACAGGCCAGCCCGCACAAACCGGGCATGCACGCGGCTCACTTCTGGACCTACGAGCCTCACGTCACAGTGGACACCTCTGCCCACTGTCAGCCCCTCTTCCAGCCTAACACGGCCGACAGCAGGGACTCCGCTCACAAGCTCAAGATAGGCCTCTCTGCTGCTGGGCAGAACATAGGGTTTTGTTGCTTCCAGATTCGATTGCTCCCTATCCTTTTCTTCTGCCTGCACGCTCCCTTTTCCTTTTCTGCGTCCCAATAATCCGAGCAAATTCTTCAAATGTTGTGCCATTACTTGATCCTTCTCCTGCAGTGTTATTTCCCCCGCAGTTGTCCGCAGGCTGCATCAATATCTGTTCCCCGCTCCTTCCGAATGGAAACGGGGATACCGGCTGAGTTCAGTATTCCCGCAAACGCTTCACACCGCTCCATTGTGGGCCGTTGGGCATCCACAACTGGATTTACCGGAATTAAATTGACGTGGCAAAGCATCCCACGCAGCAAATCTGCTAGACGCCTAGCATCTTCAGCCCCGTCATTAAAATCCTTAATCAGGGCATACTCAAAGGAGACGCGGCGACCGGTCACTTCCGTGTAACTACGGGCCGCCTCTAACAATTCAGCAATTGGATAACGTCTGTTGATGGGCATAGTCTTGGAACGCTGCCCATCAGTGGCTGCATGGAGGGAGATGGCCAAATTCACCTGCAGATCCTCCTGGGCCAAACGTCCAATTTCTGGCACAAGTCCGCAAGTGGAAATGGTAAATCTCCTTGCCCCTAGGTTCAGCCCCTGGGGATGGTTGAGGAGACGTACGCTCTTGAGCACTGCCTCGTAGTTGGCTAACGGTTCTCCCATGCCCATGTACACAACGTTGGTTAGTCCCGTACCTACCTTCCGCAAGCGGTTTTCCACCCAGAGAGCCTGGGCCGTGATCTCACCAGCAGTTAGATTGCGGGTGAAGCCGCCTTGGCCGGTAGCGCAGAAGGAACAGCGCATGGCGCAGCCTACCTGGGTTGAGATGCAGATAGTGTCCCGCTTGTCCTCGGGAATGTGGACTGTTTCGATCTTGGCACCGTCAGCCAGTTCGAACAGGTATTTCTCCGTACCGTCCTTGGACCGCTGCTCCACCGCCAGCTCAAGTGGCAGTACTGTACGGTACTCTGTTTCAAGGAATGCCAAAAGATCCTTAGGTAGATTACTCATGGCCTCAAAGTCAAAGCACGTCTTGTTGTGTATCCAACCAAACAGCTGCGATGCACGATAGGCCGCAAATCCCTGTTGCTGCAGCAGCTGAGCCAGTTCCTCGGGGAAAGGCCCAGTTAAATCTAGTTTGCCCTTTTTTTCCATTTTCAGACCTCCAGCAAAGGGTGGTTTTATGAGCAAAAGAGCAAAGGTGCACTTTTTAACTCTATATGTAGAATATCTTCTAGATCAGGGTATCCGCTCAGAA
This sequence comes from Firmicutes bacterium UBA3910, assembly GCA_002391465.1. GTDB lineage: Bacteria > Bacillota > Limnochordia > Darwinibacteriales > Darwinibacteriaceae > UBA3910. The sequence goes on from DGFC01000016.1 coordinate 47,818, forward strand.
GAATACTATTTGGGCGATGCCTCTCGTTTTCTCCGTTACCTCTTGGCAAACACCACGCCGGAACAAGTGAAAGAGCTGTCTCTTATACACATCT
>DGFC01000167.1 GCA_002391465.1 Firmicutes bacterium UBA3910
CCCGTCAGGGCCGAGATGAAGACGATGGGAGCGTAGTCGAGGAATTGCAGTCCCGCCCTGATTTCCAGCTCAAAATCCCGCATCGTATTTGTTTCCTTAGGAACAAGATCCCATTTATTAACGGCGAGTATTACACCGCGGCCCTTTTCATGGGCATAGCCGGCAATTCTTTTATCCTGTTCGGTCAAACCTTCAGTGGCATCGATGAGCACAACCGTTACATCGGAGCGCTCAACAGCCCCTAAGGTCCTGACAACGCTGTAATACTCCAGGTCTTCCTCGACTTTGCTTCTGCGACGGAGACCCGCCGTATCAATCAGCGTCAAAGGCTGCTCTTTGTAGGTAAGCTTGGTGTCGATGGCATCTCTTGTAGTTCCGGCAATCTCCGAGACGATCACTCGCTCTTCCCCTAGAATCTTATTCACCAAGGATGATTTTCCTACATTAGGGCGTCCTACAATGGCAATTTTTAAAGACTCATCGGGCTCCACATCGGCATCTTCCGGGAAATGACCCACCACAGCATCCAACAGATCCCCGACATTTCTTCCATGTTCAGCGGACACCAAGATCGGCTCCCCCAAACCCAGGCGGTAAAAGTCAACCGCGGCCTCCCAGGAGTCCAAGGTACCTTCGACTTTGTTTACACACAGCACCACAGGCTTTTCGTGGCGCCGCAGGACATCGCCTATTTCTTCATCTATGCCGGTAAGGCCGGCCCGGCCGTCTACCACAAAGACGATTACGTCAGCCTGTTCCACGGCGACCATGGCCTGCACGCGAACCTGCCTTGTAATCACGTCATCTTCAGAATCTATACCGCCTGTGTCAATCACGGTAAAATGCTTGTTGACCCACTCACCCTCGCCGTAAATGCGATCGCGGGTAACACCAGGCTGTCCTTCCACAATGGCAGTCCTGGATTTGGTTATTCGGTTAAACAGGGTGCTCTTGCCTACATTAGGCCTGCCCACTATGGCGACAATCGGTTTGCTCATCTAATCTCTCCCTGGTTGCGTTCCATTCTAGCATTGATAGTTTCGCTATCTGCCATGGTATTCCTGCCCCCAGAGTCTGTTCAATGTTTCACGATGATGTAGACGTCATTATGCAAGTCGTGGACAGCGGCTCCAAAAATTCTGCTGATCAGCACGGCAAGTTCCTCAAGTTCCTCCTGATCACGGGCGTAAAAGATGGGAGCGCCCCCTCCCACCCTGGTTTGATCTAACGCTACGACAGCCAGAATAATCTTCTCCACATTCCCACCCCTTAATCGATCATCTTGCCGGCATAGGACGTTAAGGGTTTGCGCACCGCGCCCTCCAGTACCGGAACCCTGCGGATGGCTGCTAAAAAGGCGTCTTCATCCCTTTCAGAAGGCACCATCAGGACACGCAGGCTGCCAGTGGCCGGATCGCGGCGAACCATAGGGATAAACTCCTGCTCCCCAACATCCATGTAAACCCCGATCATAGACGAGACATCGTGGGCAATAGCCTGCATCTGGCCGAGGTTAGCCAGCGTAGCCTTGGCATTCGGTCCCTTTGGCCTGACAGAGGCCGCTAAAGCCCGTTCCTCATACACTCGGCGTGACTCCGGCAGCCCTACGTTCATCATCACTGTCCCTTCAATGACGACCAGGGCGCCTTCGAACTTGATTTCACTCAGCTCCACGGAAGCTATGTCGCCAATTAAATCACCCTGCATCAGCCGAACCAGAACTGCCGCCAAGACCGCCCCAACCAAGACGCCTGCCGCCATCCGCCACCAGCCGATGTCAGCCAGGAGCTCGGAGGCCACAGCGGCAGAGAGGGCCACCCAGATGGCCAGATAGTTGCGGGCCTCAAAAACTCTGGCAATGCCCTCAATATATGCGGTTCCCCGCTTGACCATTTCGGTTGCCTCCATAGAAGAGAGCGTATCCCGCTCGACATTGCGCACCTCCCGGAACTGACTGGCGGCCAGGAGCAGAAAGGAAACCGCTGAAAAGTCTCCCTCGAGGATTGCCGGGACAATTATCGCCCCGATGGCGCCGCCGATGAACCCCAGAAACAGGTGAATGGCCCAGCCCTGGGGATAGCTGGGATACTGCCTGTAATCTCGCCGCAGCATGTATAATCGGGCCAAAAAGCCCACCAGGGTCGCAATCACAAGGGTAGGCAGGTATTTCATTCACTCTCGTCCCCATCATCAGAGTCTCGTCCTAAACCTGCCTCTCGACGGAAAAATCCAGCCAGTGAACCAATTTTCCCTTGGCTGATCAGGAGAAAGCCAATAACGACAACTGCAACGGCCACAATCATCCACACTAGGGCACGGCTCGCCCCTCCTCCAATCTGCCGCTCCGCCTCCCCTTTCGTTCCGGCGGTCAGGCCTGCGGCGGCAGGGACTACTTTGGCGAAAAACTCAGCAGCCTTTTCCGCCTGTTCTAAGCTGGTTGTATGTGCACCAAACTCCAAGAGAATGGTTTTTGGGCCCAAGTCCTGATTGTAGTTGCCCTTGGCGTCAAAGATACCTTCGATCAGTCCAGGGTACATATCGTCAGCTACAGCCTTGATACGCTTGGCGTACTCCAAGTTCGCATCGCGGTTCTGGTTCTGCCTGCCCACTACCAGCCGCACTTTAGTCACCGGCACTCCTTCAACTTCTGTCTCATAGACTTCCGGCGGAGTGGCATCACGATGCAGGTCCAGGAGTGTATCAGGGTTTTTCTGCAAGAGTTCCACCGCAGTGCGCCTGGAACGCATATAGGCCTGCCCGTCATGGGGAATATGACTGTTGTCGGACCAGTAAACCTCAAGGCCCATCTCTTCAAGGGCAGTGGCCAAAGCCTTTCCTACACTTAGAATATCTCCCCGCCCATCATCTTTAGACTCAATACCGCTAGTCGGTACGTAGGATTCGGCATTATGGGTGTGATAAATGCCGATCACGCCCTGGGCTTCCTCTGCCGCGGCCACATCCGCCTTCAGCAGCTCCTCTGTGATTTTGGGCAGTTCAATCGTTTCAACATAGTGGACGGAAACTGTGTCCCCCTCGGTGCGGATGACTTCATAGAGCCTGTTGTCCCCGGCTATGTAGCGGTCACCTGGGTCGAGCTCCCTGCCGGTCATGGTAATTACCTGTTCTTGTTCGTCAACTAGAGTGTAGTAGCCTAAGTCTCCCCTCTCGTCTGCCATGCAGACACTAGCCCCGCAGGCAAGCATGACTGCCAGAGCCGCAGTCATCAGCAGCAGATTGCGATATCTGGTCATGCTTCTTCACCGTCCCCTCCGATGCGTTCTCGAGTTTCACCGACGATTTCTGCCAAAGCAACTGCAATTAAGCCGGCCACGACCATGGCGTCAAAGACGCCTGCACCCCCCAGAACAACCCTGGTGGCCATGTTGTTGATCAGAGCCTGCCCAAGGTGGATCAAGTCCACCGCAAACAGACCTAGTACCCCTGCAATAAAGGATGCACGCCGAGATCGCCCTGAAAGGTAGCCTACAATTCCCGCCACCACACTAAAGAGCCACAAAGGATCAATCAGCAATGACGGGCTGGATGGGTCAAAATCTGTAAACTGACTTACTCCATAGACAATTCCTCCAGTGATCAGGCTCGCCACCAGAGCGCGGGTCCTCTCTCTGGCAGTATCCGCCTTAACCAGAAGGTAAACCACTAAGGCCAGAGGTACTACCGCCCCTCCGAGGTTGAGGCTGACGCTTGTTCGCCCTGTTTTTAAAGGAAGTGTAATAAAGCTTCCCCCAATCATTAGGGCAATGGCAATCAGCGCTTGGGTATCTGTAAGGCGCATGCGGTCCAGCATGCGCTGCCCTGCGCCGAAATAAATCAAGGCAGCCACAATGAGCAGTAACGCGGTGCCGGTTGGCATCAAAATCCCTCCAATATAGTCAAGCATTTGGCCTTAGTGTGTCCAAAAAAAAATCCTGTAGACCGAAGTCTACAGGATTGGTGCGACTAAATCAATTATTCGTCTTTGGCATCCTTGAACAGATCGCCGAACATTGCGCCGATATTAGTTGTAAGTTCTTCGCTGTCTGTGCCTTCAGTGAGGTCAGGCTGGCTTTGCCGGCCCTTGGGCGCCTGTGCCGGCGGAGTCTCCGGCTTCGGCTCCAGCTCTTTTATGCTGAGGCCGATGCGGCGTGCGTCAGCGTCCACGCTGATGATCTTGACCTTCACTTCCTGTCCGGGCTGAACAACATCTTCAGCCTTGGCCACATGCTTATGGGAAAGCTCACTGATGTGCACCAGACCCTCGATGCCGTCTTCGAGCTTAACAAAGGCGCCAAAGTCCACCACGCGGGTAACTTCGCCGGTCACGGTTTGGCCGACTGCATAGCGCTCGGTGACTGTTGTCCATGGATCAGGAATGGTTTGCTTCAACCCAAGGGAAATTCTCTCCCTTTCCTGGTTAACGCCGAGAATCATAACGGTAATCTCATCGCCTTCAGCAACAACGTCTGAGGGATGGTTTACCCGGCTGTAGGCCATTTCAGATACATGAAGCAGCCCTTCGACGCCGTTGCCAATGTCTACGAAAGCACCGAAATCGGTCAGACGGCGGACAATACCCTTTACCTTGTCGCCCTCCTGGAGGTTGGCGAAGGCTTCTGCCTTGGCTTTGGCGTGCTTTTCTTCCAGTACTTCCTTATGGGAAAAGACCACATTGTTCCTGGAGCGATCCAGTTCGATGATCTTCAGCTCAAGTTCCTGACCTATATATTTTTGCAGATCATCTTCGAATCCCCGGGAAACATGACTGGCCGGGATAAATCCGCGCACACCCACGTTAACCAGCAAGCCGCCCTTTACTACTTGGATAACCTTGGCTGTGAGAGTTCCGCCAGTTTCAAACAGGTTTTCCAGTTTATCCCAGGAACGATCTGCGTCAGCTCTCTTCTTGGACAGAAGAACATTACCCTCGGAATCGTCAACCTCTGTCTCTTATACACATCT
>DGFC01000145.1 GCA_002391465.1 Firmicutes bacterium UBA3910
GTGGGGGAAGAGGTTAAAGCCTTGAAAGACCATCCCCATCTCCTGTCTTACCTGCCGCAGGTTGTGTTTCGGGTCAACCTCTTCGTTTTCAAACAGGATGGAGCCCCCGGACGGCTGTTCCAGGTAGTTGAGGCAGCGCAGCAGCGTACTCTTGCCGCTACCCGAAGGTCCGATTATGACAACTACTTCTCCTGAATAGACTTTCAGGGAAACACCCTTAAGAACATGCAGCTGTCCAAATGATTTATGCAGATTGCGTACTTCAACTATTGCTTGAGTCATGCTGAACCATCCTTTTTTCTAAGAGATCGACCAGGCGGGAAACGGTAAAGGTCATCACAAAAAAGATCAGGGCCACAGCCAGCCAGACTTCAAAGGGCCGGAAGGTGCGCCCGATTATTATCTGTCCCTTCCGTACCAGTTCCTCCAAGGCGATCACTGATACTAGGGATGAGTCCTTTAAGAGGGCGATAAACTCGTTGCCCAGGGGAGGCAGGATGCGCCGGAAGGCCTGGGGTAGAATGACGTGCCGCATCGTTTGCCCTTTGGTGAGACCTAAGGAAAAGGCCGCTTCCCACTGTCCTTTATCTAGGGACTGGATGCCCGAGCGCACGATTTCACCCACATAGGCACCGCTGTTTACGCTCAGGGCCAATAGGGCTGCGGCGTAGGCGGGTATGGGCCTCTGAATCAAACCGGGCAGGCCGTAAAAGACGATAAAGGTCTGAACCAAAAGGGGCGTGCCCCGAATGACGTCGATATATGCCGCGGCTGCGTAGCGCAGGGGCCCCTTAGAGATGCGGGCTATGCCTGTGATTGTACCGATAATGATGCCAAAAAAGACAGATACGGTTGTGAGTTGAACGGTCAGCTTCGCGCCCTCTAGGAGCGTGGGCAGGGAAGACCAGACCAGATCCCAGCGAAATCCCAAAGTAAATCTCCTTTCCCATGAAAGGGGTGCCTAACTGTGTCCAGTTAAGCACCCCACTCCATCAATCCATTAGTTAGTGTTATTGTGCACCAAACCACTCTTGATAAATAGCGTCATAAGTTCCGTCCGCTTTCAGCTGATCCAAAGCGGCATTGATTTGCGCCAAGAGGTCTTTGTTGTTCTTATTCACCGCAATGCCGTAAAACTCGTTGTCAGATACTGCACCAACGTGCTTTAGGGGAGCATTGGGGTTGGCCTCCAGGTAAGCTTGGGCTACCGGCAGGTCCACTACAACCACATCGGCGGCGCCGATGATAACGGCCTGCATCGCATCGGGTACTGTATCATAACGGGAAACGGATTTCAAGCCGCCCTCATCATAAAGGTCGCTGGCCGTGAAATCGCCTGTGGTATTAATTTGCACCGCTGCGATTTTGCCTGTGAGATCGTCTAAACTGGCAATATCTTGGACGTTGCTCTTGGTTACAATAGTTAATACGGATTCGAAATAGGGGTTGGAGAAGTCGACGGACGCTGCCCGCTCAGGCGTAATAGTTACGCCCGCAATGACCAAATCGTAGTTGTTGTTCAGCAGGGCGGGGATTAAGCCGTCCCAAGCGATGTTGTCGATTTTCACTTCCATACCTAGAGCAGCACCAATGGCACGGATCAAATCCATATCAAAGCCCAGCAGTTCACCTGTTTTCACATCCACAAATTCAAAGGGCATGAAGCCTGCTTCTGTGGCCACGCGCAGCACGCCGCTGGCTTGGACAGAGAGGGGCAGGACAGTAAGTAAGGCCAACACAACAAGGGTTACACCGATTTTTTTCACTGCGAACATCCTTCCTTTAGCAGATTCATTGAGACCTATTATAACACGTATGCAAGAATATGCAAGTTATAATAATATTTATTCCTCGTGAATTCAGCAGGAACCTCTCTTGAATAGCTAGAATTGCCACTGCATGGATAATGTATAATATTAAGTGATGGAATACCGGCAGATAAGGAGGACGTACGTATGAAGATTATAGTAGTAAGTGATTATGAACGCATGAGCGAAGAGGTGGCCAAAATCGTTCAGGCCCAGATCGCCGTTAAACCCGACAGTGTGCTCGGTCTTGCCACAGGGAGCACTCCCTTGGGTACTTACCGCAAGCTGGTGGAAATGGCCAAGGACGGTTTGGATTTCAGTCAGGTAACCACCTTTAACTTGGATGAATACGTGGGTTTGGCAGGCGATCATCCCCAGAGCTACCGCTATTACATGGAGCAGAATCTCTTTTCCGGTGTGAATATTCCCAGGGAAAAAACCTTTATTCCCAACGGAACAGCCGCCGATTTGGCAGCTGAATGCGCTGCCTATGAGGAGAAGATCAAAGGGGCAGGCGGTATTGACCTGCAGCTTTTGGGCATAGGCAGCAACGCCCACATCGGCTTTAACGAGCCCGGCTCCGAGTTCGGTTCAACCACCAGGTTGGTGGATTTGGCCGAGAGTACGATTGAGGATAATTCCCGCTTCTTTGCCTCCCGGGAAGAAGTCCCCACTCAGGCTATTTCCATGGGTATTAAAAGTATTATGCAGGCGAAACAGATTGTCTTGATGGCCAACGGTGAAAACAAGGCCGATGCCATTTGGGCAACTGTGCTTGGGCCAGTTACCAGCGACGTGCCCGCATCGGTACTGCAGCTCCATCCCTTTGTAACACTCGTTTTGGACGAGGCTGCGGCCAGTAAGCTCTAGGCTGATGCACGTCTTTGCCGATTACCATACCCATACCATTCACAGCCACGGCCGGGGCACCGTGGCTGAAAATGTGGCTGCCGCCGCCAAGCTCGGCCTGGAGGCGATTGCCATCAGCGATCATGGTCCCAATCATCTATTTCATTACGGCATCAAAAACCTCCAGGTATTAGAGGTGATCAGAAGGGAGCTAGCCAGTGCCTGTGCAGCCCATCCCGGTGTGCGCGGTCTGGTGGCAATCGAAGCAAACATTATCAGCGTCAAGGGAGATCTGGACCTTCCTCCGGAACACCGGGGCTTGGTAGATCTGGTACTAGCAAACATTCACAGTATGGTGCTCCCCCACAGCCTGAAAGATGCGGCAGCTATCTGGGGCTTTCATTACGGGAAACGGGTTTGGCCTTCCTTCGGCCGCCGTTCGGTGGTCGTGAATACTGAGGCTACCGTGAAAGCGTTGGAGAGGAATAAAATAGACATTCTGACCCATCCAGGCCTCAGATTTGCCATTGATTACCGCGTTGTGGTCCAGGCCTGTGCCCATTATGGCACTGCCTTTGAGATCAACACCAGTAAGGCCTATTTAAGGCCTGAGATTATTGAACTGGCTGCTGAGGAAGGTGCTGCCTTTGTTATCAGCAGTGATGCCCATGTGCCCCAACGAGTGGGAGATTTTCAGCTCGGCCTTGAGCTGGCCAAACAGGTCGGCTTAACTGCTGAGGAAATTCTCAATGCTCGGGACAGTTAGGGAGCGAGTAGTGATGAATAAAAGGTTCAAGTGGCTTTATCCCGGAATGGGTGTAAAAAGATGGATTGTCCTTCTAACTACGGGAATTGCTGCGGTTGCAGTTGGCCTAGCCGTAATATTGAATACGCCTTTATTATCCTTAGTGGAACAGCGGCTTTTGGTGAAACTGCAGGAGTTGGAATGGAATACTTTTGCGGTGGGAGCGATTCTGCTCATGTTGGGAGCGCTGTTTGTGGCGATTGCCATCCGTTTTGGCGTCCGTTCTTTGATCAGCGCTGTTAATCCCATTGATCTGGATACGTTGGCGGAACACATTTATCGCACCCGCAGTTTGGATCGGGGTCCGAGAATTGTGGCCATCGGTGGAGGCACTGGGCTCTCCACAATGCTGCGGGGATTAAAGGACTTTTCCAGCAACATCACTGCCATTGTGACGGTAGCGGATGATGGGGGAAGCTCTGGACGTATTCGGGAAGAGCTGGGGATTCTTCCCCCCGGCGATGTGCGCAACACCATTTTGGCACTTGCCGATACGGAGCCACTTATGGAAAAACTTTTCCAGTATCGCTTTTCCTGGGGCGAAGGCCTGCAGGGACACAGCTTTGGCAACCTTTTTATTGCCGCCATGACCGATATTACGGGCGACTTTGAACTTGCGGTCCGGGAGTTCAGTAAGGTCTTGGCTGTGCGAGGGAGGGTGCTGCCTGCAACCTTGGAGGCTGTGAGCTTAGGTGCCGAATACCGCGATGGCTCTGTTGCCATGGGAGAGAGCAACATTCCCCAGCGGGACAAGGCGATTAAACGTGTCTTTTTGGATAAACCCGATGTGGATGCCCTGCCCGAAGCGCTGCAGGCAATAGCCCAGGCCGATATTGTTATTCTTGGGCCAGGTAGTCTTTATACAAGTATTATTCCGAATTTATTGGTTAAGCCCATTGCCGATGCCCTGGCGGTCACTCCTGCCCTCCGCATTTTCGTCTGCAACGTCGTTAGCCAGCCGGGGGAGACAGATAACTTGACTGCCAGCGAGTACGTTGCCGCCCTGTTGGAGCATGTGGATTACAAACCGATTTTGGACTATGTATTAGTAAACAAATCTCGGCTTACCGACTTCCACTTCCGCAAGCTTGCCGCTTTGGGCTGCTTTCCAGTGCGGATCGATCTGCCCGCCCTGAAAAACTGGGGCGTGCAGGTGAAGATCGGCGATTACCACGACAGGGAGAACCTAGCCCGCCACGACAGTTCTGCCTTGGCCCGGGAAATTATGGCCATTGCAGGGCAGCATTTTAAACTACGGGGGAACGGCAATTCCCTTAACCATTAGTGCGTTTTAAAATCTCCCCCCTGAGAATAGACTACTCAGGGGGGATTTTTATGCGGCGTTTGGGCGCTATTCTGCTGATTATCTCCACGTTGAGTGTGGGTGTACCCACCGTTTTTCGGACTGTGCACCGCCGCTTTGTGGGCGTGCGCCATGGGGTGTTTTTAGAAGAGCGGGCGATGGAATACTATTACGAGAACGAAGTGCGTGTTATCGTGGAGCAGCTGGTGCGAGCGGTGCAGAGAGCTCCCCTCGATGCCAGGATTGACAGGGAGACGGGAGAGATCATCCCCCACGAAAACGGTCTCTATTTTGACATCGATGAAATTGTGAAACAGGTTATCTCTGCCCCGGCCCATACCCGCCTGGCCCTTACCGGGATAGAGATAGTCCCCTTCCTGCGCACCGAGCATCTCTTGGAGCTGGACACTATTTTGGGCGATTTCTCCACACCCCTGATGGGGAGCCCAGCCAGGGTGGAAAACATAAGGTTGTCTCTGGCTGCAATAAATAATATACTTTTATTACCAGGTGAAGTTTTTTCTTTTAATGAAATTGTGGGGGAGCGCACCCCCGAAAAGGGGTATCGGAGTGCGCCCATCATCCTGGGTGAGACAGTTGCCCCCGGTGTTGGGGGAGGGATCTGTCAAACGTCCACAACCCTGTATAACGCGGTGCGGGAAGCGGGGCTCGAGGTTGTGGAAAGGCGTATTCACTCCATAGCACCCAGCTACATCAAACACGGCCTGGACGCGACTGTGGCCTGGCCCCATACCGACTTCAAGTTTCGCAACAGCAAAGACACCCCCGTCATTGTCAAAGGGGAGATCCAGAAATGGAGGGTGCGCGTCTGGATCGTAGGTAAGAAAGAAGGGTAAGCAATGACCTTTTCCAGTCAAACACGTAATGAACTTGCCCGGGTGATTCCAAGTGCCCGGTGCTGTAGAATAGCCGAACTTAGTGCCCTGTATGACCTGGATGGTTTTCTTTTGGGCAGGCAGAACCAGTATTTGGACTTTAACAGCTCCCTGCCCCTTGTGGCCAGGAAAACTTGGCTTCTGCTCAAGGGACTCTACCCAGATCTGCCTGTTCAGGTTCTGTTGGTGAAATCCCGTTCTCGCCGCAGCCAGGTTTGTACCGTACGTGTCCTGGGTAAAGAAGCAGCTGCCCTTGTTTATCGCGATCTAAAGGGACAAGAAGTGGTGGACGAGTCCGGCGTACCAAGGAAAAAGTGCTGCCGCCGTGCCTATCTGCGGGGCGCCTTTTTGAACAGGGGATCGGTCACTAATCCGGAAAAAACCTACCACCTAGAAATCGTGACAGAACAGACCGCTGCTGCCGAAAGGATCTTCCATACCATGGTTTCCCTCGATCTGGAAGCCGGTCTAATCCAGCGTCAGGGTTCCTGGGTGGTCTATTTGAAAGAAGGCCAGCTCATTGTCAATCTCCTCAACTTAATGGGAGCCCACAGTGCCCTGTTGAGTTTCGAGAATGTGCGGGTTATGAAGGATATGCGGAACCGCATAAATCGTTTGGTCAACTGTGAGACGGCAAATGTGGACAAGACTGTCAAGGCTGCACTTGATCAGATCGAAGATATTGAACGGATAGATGCTGAACTGGGGCTGGAAAACCTGCCGGGTAAACTGCAGGATGTGGCCCGGGCCCGCCTGGCCAATCCCTATGCATCCCTGCAGGAATTGGGGAACTCCCTTTCACCTAAACTGAGCAAATCCGGGGTAAACTACCGGCTCAGACAGTTAAAGAAAATCGCACAAGAACTTGACGGTTTGGATCACAATTTTTAACATAACAAAGCAGGTAACATCTACCATGAGGAGAATATCCATGTAGTGGGACATAATAAATCCAAATGGGATAAAAAACGTCCCACCCTGGAGGGTAGGCCGCTATGGAAAGATTTGACGCCCTGCAGCAGCTCGTACCTGAATTGGAGGAGTTGCTGGAGCGCAGGTATAATCTGCTCCGGGTAATCCGTGAATCGGCTCCCGCGGGACGCCGTTCCATCGCAGCCCGCCTCGACAGCTCGGAAACTGTCTCTTTTACACATCTGG
>DGFC01000135.1:0-129 GCA_002391465.1 Firmicutes bacterium UBA3910
AGATGTGTATAAGGACCTGAACGTGGACTGTGTGGTAACAGATAACCGGGGCGGCATCATTCAACTGGTGAACTACCTTGTAAGCCAGGGACATGAGCGCATTGGGTTCATCGGCGGACCCCTTTCCCA
>DGFC01000135.1:302-3967 GCA_002391465.1 Firmicutes bacterium UBA3910
TTCATCGGCGGACCCCTTTCCCACCGCTCCCTGCAGGAGCGCTACGAAGGGTACCAATCGGCCCTGGTGGCGCACGGTATTCAGCCCAACAGTGACTGGTGCTGGCTGCATACAGCTCCCGGCCCCCAGGTAAGCAAAGGCCGGGAAGGGATCGAAGCCTTAATTGCCCGGGGCCTGCCGGTAACGGCGGTCATTACAGATAACGACAACACCGCCTTGGGCGTGCTCCAGGGCTGCAGTGCAGCAGGCATTCGGGTGCCGGAGGAATTGTCCTTGGTAGGGTTTGACAACGTAGAACTGAGCGAACACGTGAACCCGCCTCTAACTACCATTCATATTCACAAGCACCACATGGGGAAAATTGCTGCCCGGCGCCTGCACGAACTCATGCGGGGCGAAGATGTGCATGTGCCGCTGCGCATTCGCCTCGGGACTGAACTGGTCATCCGTGCATCGGTGCAGCCGCCGCAGAAATAACAGGAGGAGAATACATGTTCAAACTGCGTCGCTTATCGAGTGAACCAATTCTAGAACCCATTGCAGAACACCCATTTGAGCGGGCGGCAGTGTTTAACTGCGCTGTTGTGATGCATGGGAGAAAGATCCACATGATTTACCGGGCCGCGGACCGGGATTTCGCAGCCCTTTCACAGCCAGAACCCCGGGAAGAGCTGAAGTTTGTCTCAAGCTTCGGATATGCCGTCAGCGAGGACGGCATCAATTTCCACCGAGATTCACAGCCGGTGTTTGTGGGGGAAGGGGAGCAGGAAGCGTGGGGGGTGGAAGACCCCCGCATCAGTAAAATTGGCGATACCTTCTACATGGTTTACACCGCCTTCGGAGGAAAGGCCTGGGATAACCACCGCATTTCCCTGGCATCTTCCAAGGACTTACGCACCTGGGAGCGCCACGGCGTGCTCCTCCAGGAACCAAACAAAGACGGCGGTCTTTTGGAAGACAAAATCAACGGCAAGTACATGCTGTTTCACCGCCGCATGCCCCACATCTGGGCAGCCTTTTCCCATGATCTACGCACCTGGGAGGACCACCAAATCGTCATGGAAACCATTCCTGGCGGTTGGGAAGAGTTTAAGATCGGCATTGCCGGCCAACCCATTCGCACACGCCAGGGTTATCTGCTCATCTACCACGCGGTGGACCGCCATAAAGTGTACCGTTTGGGAGCAGCGCTCCTGGATGGAGAAAATCCCACGCAGGTGGTGCGGCGGCTGCCGGAGCCCATTTTGGAACCGGAACTTCCCTGGGAAAAGGAAGGGCATGTTCCCAATGTGGTGTTCAGCTGTGGGCAAGTGGTGAAAGACGGTTTCCTGTACGTATACTACGGTGGAGCTGACCGGGTGATTGGCGTGGCGGGCATTGAAATGGATAAAATTGTCTTTTGATGTCTGCCGGAGATGGAGGAATGAGCGAAAGGGGGTGAGACGGGCAAGCACAGCTTTTTGACACTGCTGGATATTTGCGTTAGGGAGAATCAAATGGAGGTGCTACCATGCTCGCGAAAAAATGGTCGTTAACACTTACCTTGGTTTGCGTATTGGTGTTGGCGGTAAGTGTGGCAGCAGGAGCGAAATCCGCAATCTTCTGGACTGCGCCTAACCCGTCTCAAGAAGTTTTCTGGCATGAAATGGCCGAGCGGTTTATGGAGGAGAATCCAGAGTACCAAATTCAGGTGCTCCCCATGGCTGAGGCGCCCAGTTCTGAGGCAACGATTCTGACCGCCATTGCAGGCGGAACTGCCCCGGCAGCTTCGGAGAACATCTTCATCGGTTTTGGTGCTGAGCTTTGGGAGAGCGATGCTCTCGTTCCACTGGATACCCTCCCAGGCTGGGACGAGCTCATTGCCGCTCGCAATATGGAAGAGGCCATTAAAAGCTGGGCTTTCCCCGATGGACATTACTACATTCTCCCGATTTACAGCAACCCCATTCTCTACGGCTGGCGCATTGATATTTTGGAAGAGCTGGGCGTAGACAGCATTCCGGAAACATATGAGGAAATTATGGAAGTTGCCAAACTTGCCCAGGAAGAAGACCTCTTCCTCATGGTCCGTCCCGCCTTGGTAAAGCCCAACTGGTGGGAGCGCTGGTTTGACTTCTTCACATTGTACTACGCCATCAGCGGTGATGTCCCCTTCATCACCGGTAATGAGATTACCGCCGACGAAGAAGCTGTGCTGGAAGTCTTCCAGTTCTACTATGACCTGGCCAAGGAAAAGTACATCCTGACCCAGGAAATTCCCGATGCTTTCCCAACGGGCATGGCTATCTGGTCGGAGCTTGGCCCGTGGGTGTTCCCCGGCTGGCGGGAGCAGTATCCGGAAATGGTTCATGGCGAAACCTTTAAGCTGACCATGCCGCCCATTCCTGAGAACCGCAAAGGCGAGGCCACCGGCAACACCTTCGCCGATGCCAAGGGTTTAGTCCTCTATGCCCAGGCTTCCAAGGAAGCTCAGGAAGCGGTGTGGGAGTTTATCCGCTGGGTCTTCTCCAAACCTGAGCACGACCTCTTGTGGATGGAGACCACTTCTTTGCCGCCGGTGCGGGATGACCTAGCAGAAAACCCCGTTTTCGCAGACTACTTGGCGCAGGCACCAGCACTGGTACCTTATGCTGAAAGCTTGGCCTCTGCGGTACCGCCCTTCACACACAGCCAGTTTGCCGATATCCAAACTGCGCTGGGTGAGGAAGGCTTGATTCCTGTGGTGCGGCTGCAGAAGACGCCTGAACAGGCGTGGGAGGATGCGAAAGCGGCCATTAACCAGATCCTCAACCGGTAGGAGTGACGGGGATGCTGCGCAGGATAAAAGGCGAGGCCCTTACGGGATGGCTGTTTGTCATCCCGTACCTCGCCTATACCATTGTGTTTTTTGTTTTGCCGTTTGTGTGGGGACTCTTGTTAATCTTCTCTGAATGGAACCTCATTTCCCCGGTGCGAGAATTTGTGGGCTTGGGAAATCTCATTGAAGCCCTCCAGAGCCGCAGGGTACACGCGGCGGCCGTTACGCCCTTTAAGATTATGGCCATCTTCCTGCCGGCGGTGCTCATTATGTCGCTGGGCATTGCCGTCTTGATTAACAGCTTCAAGAAGCGGCAGGGTCTTTTGGCCGTTGCCTTCTTCTTGCCCTATTTGGCCTCGGGTGTATCCATGTCTCTGGTGGTGAAGGGCGTGGTATCTTATACCAGCCCGGTGAACAAAGTGATTTCGAATATCATTGGTTATGTGCCTGACTGGCTGGGTACGCCATCCCTGGCCATTTTAGTCATTGCTCTCATGATTGCCTGGCGTTTTTCCGGCTATTATGCGCTCATCTTTCTGTCGGGCCTTCAGAGCATTCCTAGTGAGCTGTATGAAGCGGCCCAAATCGACGGTGCGGGCCGCATCAAGAGTTTCTTTAAGATTACACTGCCGCAGCTGTATCCCGCGCTTTATTCCGTTATGATCCTGGCCGTAGGGCTCATGTTCGGCGTCTTTACGGAACCGTACATGCTAACCGGCGGAGGCCCTAACCTTGCCACGCATACCTGGTACTTGGAAATCTACTACCAGGCGTTCAGCACCCTCCGGGCAGGGTATGCTTCCAGCATCGCATTGTACAATGCCGTGGCGGTGTTTATCGTTGTTGGTATTGTCCGCCGGATCATGCA
>DGFC01000135.1:4170-4637 GCA_002391465.1 Firmicutes bacterium UBA3910
CCGGATCATGCAGGCCTGGGGCCGCGCGCACGGATGGGAGGATTGACCATGGGACAAGGAAAGCTAACATGGCGGCGCTTTGTGCGCGTCATGGATAAATACGGCGTTATGGTGCTCAGGTGGGTGCTTGCTGCGGTGGGCGTCCTCTTGGCCACGGCACCTTACCTGTATATGATCCTGCAATCCCTAGCCCCGTGGCGAGAGGTAAATCGCAGGCTCCTGCCCACAAGCCTTACCACGCGTTCCTATGAGTGGCTGTTGCAGGGCTCAGCCACTGCTGTAGCCAGGCCTTGGCTGCGGGGCTTTGGCAACAGTATCCTGGTTACCAGCCTATCCACCTTGTGCATGCTCTTGGTAGCCTTGCTTTCCGGATATGCTCTGGCCCGGCTGAGGTTCCGGGGTAGGGAAGGCATCTATAAGTTCATTCTCTTTCAGATGTTTTATCCCGCCATTATTTTGCTGGTGCC
>DGFC01000021.1 GCA_002391465.1 Firmicutes bacterium UBA3910
CCGCTTCTTTGGTAGTATCAGACAACGTGTGTTGTTCCTCTTCGTCTCCATTGTCCTGATCATCACAGTGACTATCTTGGCAACAGTGGGGATTCTTTCCCGTTCCCTCGTTAAGAACCTCCTTGAACAGAATGCCACCTCCATCACCCAGAGCTACGCCAGGAGCATCCATACCTGGCGGGGAGAGAGAATCAGGGAAATGACTCAAATCGCCAGCATGGATATTCTCAAAAGGGCCAGCTGGGAAGAGATTGAACCCGTTTTGCAGCAGTACATGGAAGATACAGACGACTACTATCGCATCTACTTTGTAGCTGAAAAAGACGGCAGCTACAACACTACTCTCCAGCGATCCGCAGGCAGTATCGCGGATCGCCCCTATTTCCCCCTTGTGATGCAGGGCGAGACCATCGTCTCAGAACCCCTTATCTCCCGTTCCATGGGAGAAAAAATCATCGTGATCGCTACACCCATCTGGAACGAAAACGAAACGGAAGTACTCCGTCTCTTGGGGCTGGCAGTAGGTCTAACGGAAATATACCACACCATTGCCGATCTCCAGGCCGAGTACCCCAACTGGGACATTTCCCTGGTGGATGAAAATGGCCTCTTCGTAACCCATCACAACCCGGACTACATTATGACTAAATCCATTTACGACTTTTATCCCTTTGGGGACGATCTTCTCCAGGGCACAGCGGGTACGTTCACCTACGTCCAGGACGGAACGGAGTACCGTTCCTTTTTCTCCGAGATCCCCAACACCTCTGGCTGGATGGTTGTGACCAGAATACCCACCACAACCTACAAGCAGCCCTTTCACCGCCTCGTCTATTTCTCCCTCATCGCCACAGCCATAGCCCTGCTGTTAGTGTTTAGGCTCGGCACTTGGTTTGCGGATACCATTACTGAACCCATTGTGGAGTTGAAGGAGATCTTCCGCCGCGGCGCGGAAGGCGATCTTACGGTGCGGGCGGAAGTGGCTACCACCGATGAATTCGGCGATACCCGAAAGTTTTTTAACCGCATGATGGATACTATTGGTACCATGACCTATCTCGACCCCCTCACCAACCTGCCCAACCGAGATTACCTTCTCAGTCACCTGGCAAGCTGCCTCACCGAAAACCCCACCGTGGTCTTGGCCATCGTGGGCATTAGGGGTTTGTCTGAGCTGAAAACCCTACTCAGTGCAGACATGCTCGATCGGGTGCTGATTAAGGTGGCAGACACCCTGCAGGGCCTGGGTGACGGCAGTGCGGTGGTGGGACGGGTATCAGATGGGGAGTTTGCCATTTTTACTCCCTCCAGCAGTGGGGGCGTTTTACGGATAATCAACCGCTTAAACGGCCTTTTCAGCCGCCCCCTGGAGATGGAAAACAGCGATATAGGTGTCCGCCTCTTCGGCGGCATTACAATCAGCGAGAATAGGGTAACCAGCGCTGAAGTCTTCTTCCAGCAGGCCCAAACCGCCCTGTTAGATGCGGAAAAGGACAGCAGCGAGAACATCAAACTCTACAACCCCGACACACACCATGCCATTGTGGATAGGCTCCGTTTTCAAACGGAAATACAGACAGCCCTGATGCGGGGACAGTTTGTCGTCTATTACCAACCCATAGTAAGCCTTGCTTCCCGCACTATCGTGGGTAAAGAGGCCCTAATCCGCTGGGAGCATCCCGCCCGTGGCCTGTTGGGACCAGACGAGTTTCTAGCCGCTGCCGAGCAGGGCGGCTTCATTGAGCAGATCGGCGAATACATGCTGGAGCAGGTCTGTGCCCAACACCGCGCCTGGCAGGATCAGGGTCTGGTCATGGGCTGGGTGTCCGTCAACATTTCGGCAATCCAGTTCCGCTCAACCGGTCTACCCCAAATAGTGAGCTCCATCTTGGAGAAGTACTCCTTGCCCACAGACCTACTGCATGTGGAAATTACAGAGGATGCCATGCTAGCACCTACCCCTGCGGTCCTGAGTAATCTCCAGAGCCTGAGGGAGATGGGCGTCAGTCTGGCCATCGACGATTTTGGCACCGCCTATTCCAGTCTGGAGTACTTGATCCGTTATCCTATGGAGATTTTGAAAATCGACGGCACCTTTATCAGCAACGTAGATCACGATGAGCGCACCGAAGCTCTAGTGCGCTCAATCATAGGAATGGGTAAAAACCTCTCCATGTCCATCGTGGCCGAAGGGGTGGAACGGTACAGCCAGCTCGAACTGCTGGCCAAAATGCACTGCACCCAAGCCCAAGGCTATTATTTCAGCCGGCCCATCCCGGGCAAAGACTACGCGGCAGTAACCGGCCAGTTGGTTAGGAAACTCAAGGATAATCGCTTTTTCCCTTAGGGCGCTATCTCTGCTGCCTGTTCCTTCTGCCTGTAGTTCACAATTACCAGCCCACCTGCTACTAAGAGTAGGGCGAAAAGGATTGCCCCCGTAAACTGTTCATTAGGTAGAATCAAGACCGAAAGGACAGAGCCTGAGATGGGAATCATGAAGCGGTAAAGGGTAACCTCCCCCGCCTTATTGTACTGCAGAAGGGTGTACCAAATGGAAAAGGCGGCCGCTGACAGGAAGGCTGAATAAAGGAGGAGACCCCAAAAGAGAGTCGTTCCCTCGGCAAAGACAGCAGCGTAACTTGCGCCCAGATCGGGAACAAACCCTGCAGCCAGTAGAACTAGGGAACCAAAGAGCAGCTGATAGGCATTGATCACCACCGGGTGTAGATCCCGGGCCAGTTTCTTGGCCTGAAAGGTTCCGTACACCCCCGCTAGGCCAGAGAGAAGGATGAAACCCTCGCCCCGGAAACTCAGGTCCCAGAAGCCTCCCCCCAATCCACCCTGCCAGTTCACTAGAATGATGCCGGCAAAACCGGTAGCGAGCCCCACCACTTTGCCCCAATTGAGCCGGTCATCGGCGTAGATAAAGTGGGCCACTATTACCACTAAGAAATTCCCCACCGCATTTAAAACAGCAGATTTTATCCCGCCTGTAAAGGCAAGGCCGTTGTAGAAAAAGAAATACTGCAGTCCCGTTTGGGAAAGGCCCAGTAGGATCAGGGGCCGCCACCAGCGGCGCCCAAGACCGATTGGCAGGCGCAGTAGGAATTTGAGTACGAAAAATAAAAGCAGGGCGGCTAGAAAAAATCTGATGCCGGCCAAAACTAGGCGGGCAGTAATATCACCTGGGGCCAGCTCCAGCTCCTGGTACGTAACCTTGAGAACAGGAAAGGCACTCCCCCACAAAACGCAGGCGATGACCGCCATCACCGCCACAAAGATCTTATTAGTCCAAAGAACCTTTTTACTCACAAACCTCATCCATTCTAAAGGGGAGGAGCCTGCGCCCCTCCCCCATACTCTTTTCTAAATGAAAGTTTCAGCGAAATGGTAGAGCAACCGGACACCTACGCCCGTCGCCCCCTCGGCCAGGTAATCCCTGGGCTTGCTGGCAGACGCTGTACCGGCAATATCCAGGTGGATCCACGGCTTGTCCTGGACAAAGGCCTCGATGAAAAGGCCAGCCGTGACAGTACCCGCGGGCCGACCGCCTGTGTTTTTCAGGTCGGCAAAGGGCGTTTTATTCTGCTCTCTGTATTCGGGGAAACTGGGCAACTGCCAGATACGTTCACCGCACTGCTCTGAGGCGGCCTGCATTTTCTCATACAGCTTCTGATCGTTCGTTACAACTCCGGTAGTAGTATTGCCCAAAGCCACAATGGCTGCACCGGTTAGGGTGGCTATATCAACAACAGTATTCACCTTTTCCTTCTCAATGATGTAGTGAACAGCATCGGCAAGAGTCAAACGCCCTTCCGCGTCGGTGGACTCAATCAAAATCGTTTTGCCCGCCATAGAGCCGATAATGTCACCTGGGCGATAGCCAGTACTGGAAACTAGATTCTCGCAGGCTGCAACCACTGCCACCACATTGAGGGGCAGCTTCTCCCGGGCAATGGCACTCATGGCTCCGATCACGGCCGCCGAACCGGCCATGTCGTACTTCATCCCAGCCATACCCCCCGCCGGTTTCAAGGAAAGGCCGCCGCTGTCAAAGGTAATCCCTTTACCCACATAGCCCAAAACCTCATCGGGTTTATCGGGTTTCCCGAAGTAGCGCATAACAATCAACCTAGGCCGGTTCACACTAGCCCGACCCACAGCCAAGAAGGCCTCCATGCCAAGCTCCTCAATGGCCTTCTCCTCAAAAACCTCTACCTCAAAACCGTACTCTTCGCCAGCCTGCTGCGCCGCTTGGGCCAGTTGTGCGGGTGTCATCTGATTGCCCGGTTCATTCACCAGATCCCGGGCAAGGTTGGTGCTCTGCCCCAGCGTTACCCCTACCTTCAAGCCAGCCAGCACATCCACTTCCTGCTCTTCCTCGTAGCCAAGCTGCAGTGTCTTTAGGCTGGACTCCTTCTTTTTCTCAAGGTAGCGCTCAAAACGGTAACCCTTGAGTATAGCTGTTTCGGCCAGGGCCCTGGCCACGTCTTTCAGGGCCAGACTATCCCAGCCCCAAGGGGCAGTGGTTAGGCTTGTAACCTTAAGCTTATCCGCTTCATCCAAACCCCTGCTTAGGGCCTTCCTTACCCCTTCCAGCTCCAACTCGGCGAGCTTACCCAAACCCACAACGATTAGGCGCCGGACTGTACCCGTGTCTCCGGCCAGATAGGCTGTGGAAAACACTTGGCCTGACTCACCCTTAAATCCCTGGGCCTCGGCTATTGCCTTGACATCGTCACAGGGCCACTGGTAGTCAGCAAACCCGTCCTCCGCCACAAACAACAGCACATCTCCAACCGTTTCTGGGCTGTAAATTAGTGCCCGTATCTCCACTCCACTCAACTCCTTCTCCATTTCCTATTCCTGTTTCTGTATTAGAATTGATATACCACACTTACAGCTTAAAAACAACTCCCATGACCGCACTGGCTCCAATAAAGGCAATGGGATGGACCTTGGGGAACTTCCTGATTAGAAAAACCAACAGGGCAAACATCAATAGGGCAGGCCAGTTAAAGAAGTCCAAAAGGCGTCTGCTGGCCCGGTACACATCGACATTAAATAAAGAAAGGACAACCACATCAAACACCGCGCCCGCGATCAGACCGGCTGTAGCAGCACGGAGCAGGTAGAATCCCCGTTGGATCACAACGGATTCTTTGAAACGTTTCATAAAGGAAGCGATAATTACAATGACAAAGATGGAAGGCGTGATCAGGGACAGAGTGGCGATTACACCGCCCAGGATTCCGCCGGCATTATACCCTGCATAGGTAGCCATGTTGATCCCCATAGGTCCGGGCGTGCTTTCGGAAACCGCTATCATGTCCAAAAGGTCCTCTAGACTGAACCAAGGATAACGCTCCGCCATTTCCCGTAGAAACGGTATGGTGGCCAGCCCACCCCCAATGGCAAAGAGCCCAGTCTTGAAAAACTCCAGAATCACAAGCAGATAGGTACTCATGCTCGCCGTTCCCTCCCCCACTGCACCAGATTACCCAGCAGGAAAGACGCCAGCACAACCCACAGGGCAGATACTTTGAAAAAGGCGATGGCCGCAAAACAGACGACTGCCCAAACCAGGGCAAGGCGATCTGCAATACCCGCCTTGGCTAGGCGATAGACAGAGAAGGTAACCAAAGCGGAAACTGCCACCCGAATCCCGCCAAAGGCGTGCTGCAGGACTGCCGCATCGGTGAACTGGCGCAGGATGGTGGCAATCAAGAGAATTATTATGATGGAAGGCAGAACAAGGCCGATGGTCGCCATGATCCCGCCGAGAAACCCAGCCTGGAAGTAACCAACAAAGGTTGCGGTGTTAACCGCGATAATCCCGGGAGTACTTTGGCCAATGGCGTAGTAATCAAGCAGCTGCTCTTCTGTGGCCCAGCCTTTCCTTTCCACAACTTCCCGCTGGAGAAGGGGCAGCATTGCATAGCCGCCCCCGAATGTGAATAAACCCATTTTAAAGAACGTGTACATGAGATCGAATATAAGCCGTAGCTTGCTGTCGTGTTGAGCTGCGTTCAATCGTGCTCCCCTTTCCAAGAACTTAACTATCCACATCGAGCATGGCCAGCTTGCTTTCCTGCACCGTAAACTTACTGTCACCGTGTTTAACCTGGCTCATGGTTACAAGTGCCGCAAACAGGAAAAAGGCCGCATAGGGAAACAGTGTTCTGTAGCCAACATGCTCCAGGAAGAACCCGGACAAAACCGGCGTCAGAATTTGGGCAGACATGGAAGCGGTATAGTAATAACCTGTAAAACGCCCCACATTTGAACCCTTTGCCATCTCAACCACCATGGGGTAAGAGTTGACGTTGATGGCTGCCCAGCCAAAGCCAACCAGAATCAAGATAACGCTTAAAATGGGCGTATAAGACGTAAACAAGGATGCGGTGGCAAAACAAACGGTGAGCAGAATCACGCCCGCCATAATCGTCTTCTTCCTGCCGACCTTAGAAGCAATGAACCCGGCCGGTACAAAGGCGATCACTGCCGCGACGGTAGCCAGCATCAAAAGGTTGGCAAACCCGCCCCCGGCAATGCCTAAAAAGTCCTGTGCGTATTTGGAAAAAGCGGTTGTAACCGCATTATAACCAAAAAACCAGAAGAAAATGGAGGCCAGAATAAACATAAAGCTGCGGAATACCGCTGGTTCCATCTTTTTATCCTCAACCCGGTCCTCTTCTTCCTCTTGATCATCCTCAGCCGCAATTTCCTGGGCAAGCTTCCTCTCCTTCACGGTGTTAAAGAGAATGAACACTGCCAAGGCCATAAACCCGGCAACTACTCCAAAAAGCGGCAGATAGTTGGGCTGGGGCGTATCGGGCACCAGCCGTGAGATTAACAACAGAGAGAAAACCGCACCAAGGGCTCCCATCAGGTTAATAATCCCGTTGGCCTGGGAACGTAGGGGCTTAGGCGTCACATCGGGCATGAGGGCAACCGCCGGTGAGCGGTAAGTGCTCATGGCAACCAAGGTAACGAATAAAACGGCCACGAAAAGCGGCAGACTGACAATATTATCGGCCACGGGTAGAAGAATCATGGCAAGTACTGCTACCGCGGTTCCGCCCAAAATGAAGGGCATCCGCTTGCCGATGGGCGTGTCTACCCGATCGGAGAGTGCCCCAAAGAGGGGTAACATAAACAAGGCCAAGATGTTGTCAATGGCCATAATGCCTCCCGCAAGGGTATCTCCAATGCCAAAGGTGTGTTTCAGAATTAAAGGGATGATGCTGTCATAGAGCTGCCAAAAGGCGGAGATAGACATAAACGCCAGACCAATAAAAAAGGTTCGTTTGTAATCTAATTTCACATGCTTACCCCTTCCGTTAGAAGATTTTACCACCACTTCTACCATCTTACTTTCTGCGTCCATCCCCGATTCCCTGCCTTACCCTCGACCCGCCTGATTCTTCCAGAAAAAGGAGGAAATCTGTTAAAGATCACGAAGTTAATAATAATTTTCATTACAGAGGAGGATTGGGTATGAGAGAGTTTGACGCTGGCTGTCAAAGGCCCAAAGGCCAAGCCAGGCCAGCGGCTGAACCGGTACAGGCAGTGGAAATGCAGAAAGGGGAAGAGAGGATAATGGTTAAGGTTGGTAAGCCGGCGCCCAATTTTACCGCCCCCGCCTTTTATCAGGGCAAGTTCGGCGAAATTGAGCTGGCAGATTACAAAGGCAAGTGGGTGCTGCTCTGCTTCTATCCAGGCGACTTCACTTTCGTCTGAGCAACAGAAGTCTCAGCAGTTGCTGGGAAATATCCTGAGTTTCAGGAACTAGGTGTGGAGGTTCTCTCCGTCAGCGTAGACAGTGTGTTCGTCCACAAAATGTGGAATGATAACGAACTCTCGAAAATGCTGGGCAAAGACATTCCCTTTCCCATGCTTTCGGATCAAAACGGCAATATCGGCAGATTGTATGGAGTTTATAATGAAGAAGAAGGGGTGCAGGATCGGGGTCGCTTTTTGATCGACCCAGATGGCATTGTCCAGGCCTTTGAAGTAATGACCCCTCCGGTGGGCCGCAATGTGGAGGAGGCGCTGCGCCAGATCAAGGCCTTTCAATTAGTGCGGGAAGCAAAGGGCACTGAAGTGACGCCGGCAGGCTGGAGACCGGGTAAGAGGGTACTCAAACCAGGTCCCGATCTGGTGGGCAAAGTGTGGCAAAACTGGAAGGTGCATGAGGCATATGAAGACTAACTCAATCCACCTGTAAGTCCTACCCAGTCCTTTGGGGCCTGTCTCTTATACACATCT
>DGFC01000123.1:0-1665 GCA_002391465.1 Firmicutes bacterium UBA3910
AAGCACCTTGTGCTGCGGGGGTGCGGCGGCTGAAGGTCCAGTCTGCCTCTGGGAGAGGCGGCGTTTTACCTGAAACGAATGGTGCGCAGGCGGTTTGGCCCTGACTTTGAGGTGCGGTTTGTTGATGCTCGCAGTCGGGAAGCAGAGGAAAGCTCGTGGGGGAGCGAGCGGCCCTATCCCCTTGTGATCATTGACGGTACCGTGTTTTCCAAAGGGGAATTCTCTTTTACAGCTGTCCTTCGGGCCCTGAAGGATAGGCAGGGGGAGAAATAGGAGCTGGATGGTAGAACTTACCTTTCGCAATGGCTGCCCACTCTCTGTTACAATGGGGGTGACCTACTGCAAAGGAGGATACTAGCATGAAACGCAGAGTTCTACTCAGTCTTTTTCTTGTCCTGATTCTAGCAGCTTCAGTGGGCGCCAGTTCTTGGAGTTGGTGGGCACCAAGTGCACCGCCTAAAGGCGGCAGCTCTAATAGTGGACAAGTCCTCTGGCCAAATGTGAATCAGCAGCCTGTTCAGCCCAGGCCAACGCCACCGGTTCAACAGCCTGAAACACCGGCCCAACCTGTTCAGCCCACACCGCCACCCAGTTCTTCTGTGACAGCGGATGAGCAGCTTATTATCAGCCAAGTAAACCAAGAACGGCTGAAAAACGGCCTCAGCCCACTACAGGTGGACAGTGCCCTCGTTGCCCTGGCCAAGAAAAAAAGCCAGGACATGGCTGTGAACAACTATTTTAGTCACGTTTCGCCTACCTATGGAACGGTCTACAGCATGCTGGACAGCGCGGGTGTTAAATACTCTCGGGCTGGCGAAAACATTGCCACCACAGGCAGCGTCTCCCGGGCCCATCCCCTCTTTATGGGCAGCTCGGGCCACCGGGCCAACATTCTCCATTCCGGCTACACCCATATTGGGGTTGGAGTGGTGAAACGCGGCGTTACCTATTACGTGACCCAGATTTTTATAAAGAAATAAGGAAAAGGTGCTCCTGCCTGGAGCACCTTTTTCGCGCCTATCGGAAAAACTGAATGAACACCACCTGCAGGATACCGATGATAAATCCCAGAACTGCGCCAAACACTTCAATATAACGCAGCTCGTTCTTGGCCACCTTTAAAACCAACCTCTCCAATTCCTGCAGGTCAAAGGTGGCTATTTTGCTCCGGACCAAACTGCCGAGGAGTTTCTGCTCCTGTAGTTCCTGACCAAGTGTTTCACCCAGCTGGGTGAAGAGATCCTCGATCTCGTTTTCCACTAGACTCCCCAAGTGATTTCTTATCTTTTCGCCGGCGTAGTCTGCCACAAAACGGGGGAGAATCCCATCTATTTTTGCTGCGATGTTATCTGCCACAAGCCCAGCCACCCTCCGCCGTGTTGCAGGCGTATTCACGGCAGCAATCAGATCCTGGGTGGGCAGGAGATCTTCGTCCAGCACTTCGCCAATGCTGACAGCGATTTCCTGCTGCCGCTTGGGCAGTACGCCCAGGAGCTGCCAGCCCAGGATGTTGATGGGTTTACGGGGCCAGAACAGCATTTTTATTGCAACAACATTAGTACCCCAGCCGATAAGGGCAGCAATGAGGGGCAGCGTGATCAATTCCCAGTCCATTCCCGACAATCCCTTCCAGTGGAACTTGTACTTAGTATATCTGACTGGAGG
>DGFC01000123.1:1947-3028 GCA_002391465.1 Firmicutes bacterium UBA3910
ATGTTACAATGTAACATATTAACTTAAAAAAACAAAGAAAGGAGGGCCTTAGTAGTCTCTATAATCGAATAAGTAAAATTGGCAGAAAAGTCGGAGGAAGTGAATTCAGCTCAGAATAGACTACTGCGGCAAATGCACATGAGTAACGAACTGTTTGTTGGTATCGCGGACAACAATCACTATTCTACTGCAATTGTTGGTGATTCCCACGGCCGAGTGGTTGCCACAGGGATTGGCGAGTCTGTGAACTTCGTTCACTGCGGCATGGCTCAAGCCCGCAAGAATCTTAATCGCCTCATTACTACAACAGTGGGCTGGCGGAACAGGCATCATCTGACCTGCGTTTGCTTTACCTTTAAGACCGATATAATACATAATTTTTGGCAGACGTCAGGCCTTGTCCACGGTCTTTTCCTCGATGCTGATGTGCGGGTGGAAAAATTCTCGGTCAGCTGTACTTTGGGCGTCTCAGGCGCCATCAACCGAATTGTCTTGGTGGGTGGCCAGTCGGGTTTCGTCCTGTTTGAAGACGCAAACGGTCTGCGCTATTCCCTGCGCCACAACGCCCTGGTGTGGGACCTAGAGGCCAGACTTCTGCGGAAAATAGAGTCTGGGCGCCATTCCTGGGCAGCGTGGGAGATCGAGTCGTTTTTGGCTTCCTGTTCGGGCCTATCCAAGCCGGTACAGCTCGCTTTACTTTGTGAATTTTTGGACAAACAGGTGGAGCTAGGCAATCCGTTAGCTTTGGAAGTGGCGTATGACATGGCACATGATTTGATTGTTCTGCTCAGGCGGGCGATCGTGGGGGTCGACGGGCGGGATGTGGTGGTCGGTCTGTATGGCCCGGTTCTCTTGGGTTCCAAAACCGTTTATAACCGGGTTAGTCAGATGATCGAACTGCTCTTTCCGGAAGTAACGCTGAAAGAAGCCCCCTTTGCGCCAGCTAAGGGAGCCTATCTTTCATCCCTGCTGTCTAGGGGAGTTGGTTTGAATCAGGAGTTGATGGATAACCTAACAGCCTCGTCTCGGGGGTTGTATACAACAGCCTGGCCCGAGTTGGCCCTGTCTCTTATACACATCT
>DGFC01000119.1 GCA_002391465.1 Firmicutes bacterium UBA3910
CAACTTTAGTTTACCAGGTCATTATTAGATCCCTTGTTTATCGGTATTTCTGAGCTTAATGCCCGCCGTTTTAATTCACTTTTGATGCCGATCGGTGGGGGCAGTGTTCTCTGCTGCTGAGACCTGGGTGAGTCTGCATTTATTTCTTTTCTGGAATTACTTGGGGCATATCTCTTACCGTTCTGCTCAAACTGACTTATCCCGCTTCACGGAGGATGACCCTCTTACTCAACTGTGGAGACAGCACATTTATCCTACCCTGGAAGTTTTCTTCTTCCGGTTCTTCCAGTGTTTCCCTGAATTTGTGGAACGCCCCAACCTTTTTGGTTGGGGTGTTGTTTGCTTATTATTTAAGAACTGGCTCTATGCGATCTAGTGCCCAGTCTATTTGTTCCTTAGTAATTACCAAAGGCGGAGCAAAGCGGATCGTCTGATGGTGGGTCTCTTTACAGAGCAGGCCTAGATGCATCAGATTTTCGCAGTAGGGTCTGGCGGTACCGAATTCCTCTTTAATCTCCACACCGATCAGCAGGCCTTTACCCCTAATGTCCTTCACCTTAGGGCTGGCGATCCTTCTCAAACCTGCCATGAAGTATTCGCCCAGTTCTTGTGCCCTTTGCGTCAAGTTTTCTTCTTGCAGTACTTCCAGGGCCGCTTCACCCACTGCAGAGGCCAGGGGATTGCCGCCAAAGGTGGAACCGTGATCACCGGGTGTGAAGACATCCATCACGTCACTTGAGGAGAGGATAGCCGAGACAGGGTAGACACCGCCTCCCAGCGCCTTACCTAAGGTGAGAATATCCGGTTTGGCATCTTCGTACTCATAGGCAAACAACTTGCCAGTACGACCCAGGCCGGTTTGGATTTCATCTAGTATGAGAAGCACATTGTTCTTTTTAGTGATTCTCCTTACGTCCCTTAGATACCCCTCCGGCGGGACTATTACCCCCGCTTCGCCCTGAATTGGTTCTAACAGGAATCCTATCGTGTTAGGCGTTATTGCTTCTTCCAGCGCCTTAGCGTCACCGTAGGGAATGATCTTAAAGCCAGGTGTGTAGGGGCCAAAACCACGGCGATACTGCTCCTCCGAAGAAAAGCTGATTACAGTAACCGTTCGGCCGTGGAAGTTGTTTTCACAGACGATAATTTCCCCTTGGTTTTTGGGCACACCCTTTTTTAACTCGCCCCATTTGCGTGCTGCTTTGATCGCCGTTTCCACTGCTTCCGTCCCGGTGTTCATGGGTAGGGCCTTTTCAAAGCCGGCAAGCGTACATAGTTTTTCTAAAAAGGAGCCCATTGTTTCGTTATGGAAGGCACGGGAGGTGATGGTGATCTTATCAGCCTGCTCTTTTAGGGCCTGCACTATTTTCGGGTGTCTATGCCCGTGGCTGAGGGCAGAGTAGGCGGACAGCATATCCAAATAGCGCTTGCCCTCCACATCGTACACCCAGACACCTTCGCCCCGTGCGATTACAACAGGCAGGGGATGGTAGTTGTTGGCGCTGTAGGCTTCAGTCTGCCTGATTACTTGCTCTGTCCTGGACAATCTGATCAGCCCCAATCTGTGAAATTAGACGAGTCTATGCTCCTTGAGGAAGGCCTCCAGTACCTCTGCGAGGTTGGGTGAACCAATTTCCTGCAGGTCATAACGCACCCGGACGTTGGGCTTGTCGATTTTGACCACCCTGGCCAGGTCAATGGGAGTACCTACAATCACTGCATCGCAGTCGATGGCAGCAATGGTAGCTTCTAGGTCAGCGATCTGTTTGGCACCATAGCCCATGGCGGGCAGAACAGCGCCCAGGTGGGGGTAGAGCTTGTAAGTTTCGGCAAGCGAACGGACTGCATAGGGCCTTGGGTCAATGATCTCTGCCGCACCGTACTTCTGTGCAGCTAACGTACCAGCGCCCATGGACATATCGCCGTGGGTGAGGGTGGGTCCGTCTTCTACAATGAGCACCCGTTTGCCGCGGATAACTTCCGGATTATCAACCTTGATGGGTGAGGCTCCGTCAATAATCACGGCTGTGGGGTTAGCCATCCTCGTATTCGATCTGACCAGCTCAATGTTCTCCGGCGCAGCACTGTCCACTTTGTTGATAATCACAACGTCCGCCATGCGCAGGTTGACTTCACCGGGGTAGTAGGAGAGTTCGTGTCCGGCCCTGTGCGGATCGGCAACTGTGATTAACAGGTCGGGTTTGTAAAAGGGGAAGTCATTGTTGCCGCCGTCCCACAGAATCACATCGCAGCCGTCAGGGTCGTTAACCGCTTCCGCTAGGATGGCTTCGTAATCTACACCGGCGTAGACCACGTTGCCCCGTTCAATATGGGGTTCGTACTCCTCCATCTCTTCAATGGTGCAGTCGTGTTTGGCCAAATCTTCAATGACTGCAAAACGCTGCACGCGCTGGGCAGCCAAGTCTCCGTAGGGCATGGGATGGCGTACAGCTACCACTTTCAGCCCATTGGCTAAAAGAAGCTCGGCCACTCTGCGGGACGTTTGGCTCTTGCCCGTTCCGGTTCTGGTTGCACAAACCGCAATCACCGGCTTCTCGCTCTTGAGCATGGTCCGCTTTGGACCTAAGAGTACGAAGTTGGCACCGGCTGCGTTCACAATAGCACTCAGGTTCATGGCATGTTCGTAAGGTACGTCGCTGTAGGAAAGGACACAGTCATCCACGTCGTATTTGGCAATCAGTTCTGGAAGTTCCCGCTCCTCAAAAATGGGGATTCCCTCTGGATACAGTTCACCGGCCAGTTCTGCCGGGTATTTCCTGCCGTGGATGTCCGGGATTTGGGTGGCAGTGAAGGCCACTACGTTGTAGTTGGGGTTGTTGCGGTAATAGGTGTTGAAGTTGTGAAAGTCCCTGCCCGCAGCTCCCATAATTATCACGTTCTGCCTTGCCATAAAAATCCTCCTTTTTTCCTTTGTATCGGCCGTTCCATGCTTCCTCTATGAGTAAATTTACAAAAACCTACATAAATTTGCAACAAAATTCTCAATTGACACTTAAAGTTTACCATTACTTGGGATATTGTTCAAGGTAAATTGCATTTTACCCCAGTCGTGGTATGATAGGGAAAAGGATGAAATTGCTGGAAGGATAGGAACATGAAAAAAGAGAGGAAGTATGATGTGAAAAGAATTAGTTCACTGTTGGTTGTTGCCTTGGTCGTAGTACTCCTACCCGTCTCCGCCCTTGCCCAGTCTGGTTTTGTGCGCTATGAAAATGAGGGATTAGGTTTCTCAGTTATTTACCCTGGCGATTGGGAATACTATGAGGGTCTTATGGGCACCAGTTTCATTGCCCTATCGCCTATGGAAAGCGCCAACGATGCGTTTCGGGAGAACTTCAATGTCACTATTGAAGACCTAGGCGGCTATTCCATATCATTGGATGATTACTACACATTAGGTATAAATCAACTAGCAGGTGCCATCACCGATTTTAAGTTAATTGGCGGCGGCGATACCGTTTTGGCTGGACGCTTAGCCAAGCTGGTTGTCTTCACAGGCACCCAAGGCGAGCTGGAGTTGAAATGGCTGCAGGGATACGTGTTAGTGGACGACCTCGCTTACGTTATCACCTTTGTGGCTGAGAGGGACCGTTTTGACAGCTACATGCCTGACGTCTATACTGCCTTCAATACCTTTTCTGTCTGGTAGGTTACAACAGTATAGAATCTTGGAAAGAAGAACACTCCTTCCTGGAGCAAGGCCCAGGGAAGGAGTGTTTTTTTTCAGTATCTAGAATTTCTCGGTGAAGTCCTCAGCGGACATCCAGATTTCAACGGGCTTGCGGTCTGCGGCCAGGGCGTTTACCTTGCCATCTTTCCGAGGGGAAAAGGCAATGCGCAGAAACCGCAGCCAAAAATAGTTGAGCCAAGCCCAGAGGCCGGGGGGAATCTCTTCCACCTGAAAGCCCAGTCTAGCTGCGGGTGGTGCCAGGATTGTGATTCCGGTCAGGGCTTTGATTGGCCTAGGGTCTTCTTTGAGCAGACTGCTCAGCAGGCGGAACTCGGCGAGCAGGTCTTTGTACAGGGCCCATTCGGGGGACCTGTGTTCAGCGTAGCGGGAGAGGGAAGTGTTGCTTAGATGCAGCTCGGCGATTATATCCCCTTTGGTTAAGACCACATCTCCCACCGTTTTGTCTTCCCGCTTGAACTTCCTATAAGCCACCTTTAGGAGCTTTTGCCTTGAGTTCGGCAGGAAGCGGGCTCTAATGAGCGTTTTGTAGACATACTCCCAAATGGAGCAGATCAACCATAGCAGCCTTCTCATTTTACAGCGCCTCTTCCAGGGTCAACTCGTCCTTCACATAGTGGCGCTTAATGCTCGCGTCATACTCATCATCGGGGGCAATCAGTTGAATAACCGGGGTTACCAGGTGGTTGTTCTTCCACGTTACCCTGTATTCTTGGTTATCCCGGATCAGGGTGGCCAGAATTGCCTGCAGGGCGGTTTCTTTGAACTCTTCCTGCCACTTCAGTGTTGTCTGGCTGTAATCGCGGATCATCAGCTGTACCACCAGGCGTGCGTTCAATCGGTTGTCCTCCGCCACGGAAATATAGAAGTGTTCCACGTGCTTGCGCAGTGTGTCATGTTCTAGGATAGCCGTTTCAATGTTGCCCGGAAAGACGTTAGCTCCCCCGATGGAAACTGTGCCGTCGGAGCGGCTGTCCACGTAGACAAAGGGCAGCTTAAAGGGCTGACGCTCCTTGCCGCCAAAGAGGCGGTTGATATCATAGCCGTGCTTGGCCATAATCGCCTTCATTTCATTGAAGTAAATAACCCGTCCCCGGTCGTGTACGTTGTACCTGACTAATGGAATCTGCGACCAGTAGGTAACCACAAAGCCATCTTCATGGCGCTCAAAGTGGTGCACTAACGGATGGTACTGAAATAGGTTAGGAAGGTTAGCAGCCCGGCCGAAAATGTCCTTTGCTAGACGGGGATCCAGCGTCGCCAAGCGCTTGATCTTCATGGCTAGCGGTGTTTCGGTGGCACAAGTTGCCCCAAAGTCCGATGCGCCGTAGGCGTTGATAATGTGTTTAGATGCTGCTTCCGGATCCACACCAATGCGCTCTGCCATGTAATTGCGCCAGGCTTCCGTTGTGGACTCGCCGCCTGTCACAAACACCACATTCAGTGCCTTCCAGTCGATGTCATCCCCTTCATCCACCAGCGATTTGGCGTAGACCGGATTGCCGAAGACAATCAGGCGCTCAAAGTGCTTACCGAAAAAGCGGATGATCTCCAAACTCTCTTCCACATCTTCACCGGGAGAGACGGTGGTCAGCTTCCGCCTATCCCGTAGGGCAAGGTCGTTGCAGAGACGGAGAATGTCTGTACCGCTCACCCACGTACCTAAGGAGAAACCCACAACTACCAAGGCAGTTTCGCCGTTGGGGTTTAAATACTGGTCCCAGACCAAGCGAAAACTCGAGTTCGCTTTGCGTGCTTCATTGGAGCTTTTTAGCCAGTAGGAGGGCCTGCCCGAATAGCCGCTGCTGCGCTGGATAGAGTAGGCAGAACTGACTTTACCCGAAATTACCTGTTCAAACTCATTAGCCCTCAAATAGGAGTCTTTATCTATGATAGGAAGCTTATGGAAGTTACGTGTAGAGAGGAAGAAGGGCACGTAACCCAGATGCTCCTTCACCAGCCGTCGATAGGCGGGAATGGTGCTTACTGCCCGCATGTAAATGAGGGAGGCATGGATTTTGCCTGCACCTTCAATTAGCCAGGCCGGGGCGTTAGCTGCGAAAAAAGCGATGATGAAGTGCCGGAGTTCGTTGAAGATTTTTCTAAGCATGATTTTTTTATTCCACCTAACTTATTGTATTCCGTTGTATGGCTTATCCGGTCCTTACCCAGGCGGGTCCGGATTCCTCCCTTACGGGCTGGATTGGCGGATTTTCGTGTGTCACAAATCCGCTACCGTGACAAACTCATACTCCAGTTCTTTTAAGAATTCTATTATTCGGGGCAGGGCCATAACCGTTTCCCGCCCGTTGCAGTGCATGAGTACAACAGCATTGGGATGATGAAAATCCTCGATGCGCTTAATGAGGTTCTCTGGAGCGTTGCGTGTGCTATCCCAGTCAAAGGTATCCAAGGACCAGCGCACAACCTTCCAGCCGTTTTCCGCAAGGTAACGGTTGGAATCGGTACGGAGCGAACCATAGGGAGGCCGCATAATGGTGGGATAATAGCCAGTAACCTTCTCCACCGCCTCCGATGTGGGCTCCAACTCCAGTGCAACAATATCCTCATTGGTCATCTCAGCCATATCCTGGTGTGTCTTGGAATGGTTGGCCAGCAGATGGCCTTCGTCAAAGATGCGCTGGGTCATTTCAGGATAACGCACTACCTTCTCACCGAGCACAAAAAAAGTGGCAGTGACCTGCGTTTCTTTGAGAATATCGAGGATTTGTGGTGTGATGAAGGCATCGGGGCCGTCATCAAAGGTTAGGGCAATTTTAGGCCTATCCTTGGTGGGTTTTAGCATTGGCTTTTCCTCCCTGGGAATTGGTTTTGTATAAGTCTCGGGAAAGTTGTCGTTATGGAAAAGTTCATTTATAAAAAGCTGAGCTGCCCGGCTCTCGCCACTGGCAGTCAAAACTATCAGCAAAACTAAAGCAAACAGGAATGGAGTGTTGTTCATTCAATAGCCTCCTAAGTGTCAGAGTCAACATGTAAAAATTCGCCGCCGCAGCGTGATTCCCTGCCGCAGGGGCGAATTCGCGCTTGGGGTTTGGACAGAAAAACCCCCGGCACAAGGCCGGGGGGAAGGGTGTCTAGCTAATATCACGGACAAACTGTCTGCCAAACTCTTGGCAAGCCTCGAGTTCATCTTCACTGGGCACCCACAGCGTTCGCTTACCTTCGTTGACAACTTCAAAGCCCGCCTCCTCTAGATCGGCGGTGAGCAGTTTCACTGCTTCGCCGCTCCAACCGTAGCTGCCGAAGGCGGCTGCCTTTTTGTTCTTAAATTTCATGCCCTTCACCATCTCCAAAAGCCCGGCCATGGCTGACAGATACCGGTTGTTGACGGTGGATGAACCGGCTAGGACTGCCTTGGACTTGAATATCTCGGTAACGATATCGTTTGTGTCATGGACCGCGGCGTTGTAAACCTTCACCCTCACATTGGGATCCTCCTGGGTGATTCCGACTGCAATCGCTTCGGCCATGCGCCTGGTGGCATTCCACATGGTGTCGTAGACGATGGTGATCTGGTTTTCCTGGTAGTTGTCCGCCCACTTCAAATACTGCTGCACGATCTGGAGTGGGTCTTCCTTCCAGATTACACCGTGGCTGGTGGCGATCAGGTTGATGGGCAGTTCCATGGCAAGAAGTTCGTTGATTTTTTTCTTAACTAATGGGCTGAAGGGAGTGAGGATGTTGGCGTAGTACTTGAGTGCTTCAGCCTGCAGCTCGCACGGATCGACCAAGTCGTTGTAGAGCGATTCGGTGGCGTAGTGCTGGCCGAAGGCATCGTTACTGAATAATATGTTCTCACCGGTCATATAGGTAAACATGGTATCGGGCCAGTGCAGCATGGGTGCTTCCACAAATATGAGTTGGGATTCGCCTATATCCAGCGTATCGCCAGTTTTGACTGTGACGATGTTCCAGTCGTGGTGGAAATGCCCCTGCAGCGAGCGTTTGCCGTTGTTGGTGCAGTAGATGGGCGTGCCGGGAATCTCCCGCATCAGGGCGGGCAGGGCACCACTGTGGTCGATCTCTCCGTGGTTGACGATGATGTAGTCGATCTCCTTGAGGTCAATCACCTTTTTGAGATTGGTAACGAACTCATCATCATAAGGCGACCAGACCGTATCAATTAACACAGTCTTTTCGTCCCTCACCAGGTAGGAATTATAAGATGAACCTCTGTGGGTGGAAAACTCGTGACCATGGAACAGGTCCAACTCCCAATCCACTTTGCCAACCCAAGTAACCTTTTCAGTAATCTTCTTAGCCGTGTCCATCCGAACACCCCTTTCTTGCTTTCCTTAATAATACTAAATTCTTCCAGTGTAGACAAGCAAAAAATGCTGTGAACCCCATCACAAAGCCAGTTTCGCCGTTTCGACCCACCTGCCCTCTGGACTGAAGCAAAACAGGCTGATGCTGTTGCACTCAAAGGCGTATTCCGGGGAAAAACCAGCTGTTTCCTTTTGGTAACGGTCAAACTGCTGCGGCGTGAGCCTGGTCGCCAAGGTGATATGGGGGCGATAGGGCCTCCTTTCGCGGGGTATACCCGCCCGTTCGAGGGCTTTTGCCAGTTGATCCTGGGCAGTTTTGAAATCTTCGTTCAACTCCACATTAACAAAGAGAACGCGCCTGCCAAAAGAACCTAGTCCGCTGCCCCGCACCAAAAAGGGTTTGATCCCTTGCACCGTCTCCTTAAGTAGCTTGAGCAGATCTGTCTCCTCCGATTCCCACCCAAAGGGTGGAATCAGAGTAATATGGGCTACCGTGCGGGGGGCACGAAACTTGCGGCGCCACGCCTCGCATTCCTTCTCCAATTCCTTGGGCAGCCTGATGCCTAGAAAGAATTTAGCCACCAAACCTCACTCCTTGTTGTGATCCTCTTTCGTGTGCTGTACCCATCTTCCTTCGCTGCGGCGAGAAATATTTAAGAAATATTAATGGTTAAATTAACA
>DGFC01000011.1 GCA_002391465.1 Firmicutes bacterium UBA3910
CTTCTTTATGGTGCCTTTGCCTTTTTACGTGAACTGCAGGGCGGTAAAAATCTAGAAACGATTGATCTGCTGGATAACCCCAAAAACCCCCTGCGTATGCTGAACCATTGGGACAACTTTGATGGTTCTATTGAAAGGGGTTACGCGGGCAAATCCTTTTTCTATGATAACAACAAACTCACAGGTGACCTGGGACGTGTGGAAGATTACGCCAGGATGTTGGCTTCCATAGGCATCAACGCGGTGGCTATAAACAACGTCAACGTGCACGCCTTGGAGACCACTTTCATTGACTCTCGCCTTGATGTGGTCAAAACGATTGCCGATATATTCCGTCCTTACGGGATTAGCGTCTTTGTATCCATCAACTTTGCCAGCCCAATGGAGATTGGCGGTCTGGATACGGCTGATCCCCTGGATGAGAAGGTGCAGCAGTGGTGGAGTGAGCAGACCGCTAAGGTCTACGAGCAGATTCCTGATCTAGGTGGGTATCTGGTCAAGGCTGACTCGGAGTTCCGTCCTGGACCCTTTACCTACGGGCGCGACCATGCGGATGGTGCCAACCTTTTAGGCAGAGCGCTCAAACCCTTTGGCGGTATTTTGATCTGGCGGTGCTTCGTCTACAACTGCCAGCAGGACTGGCGTGATCACAAAACAGATCGGGCCAGGGCAGCTTACGACGTTTTCTATCCGTTGGATGGTAAGTTTGACGACAACGTCATTCTCCAGATTAAAAACGGTCCCATGGATTTCCAAGTGCGGGAGCCGGTTTCGCCCCTGTTCGGTGCACTGCAGCGAACCAATCAAATGCTGGAACTGCAGATTACCCAGGAATACACTGGACAGCAGCGCCACCTGTGCTATTTGATACCCCAGTGGAAAGAAATCCTTGACTTCGATACGTATGCCAAAGGACCTGGCTCTACTGTGGATAGGATTATCTCCGGGGAACTGATCGAGCAGTCCTACAGCGGTATTACGGCAGTGGTGAACGTGGGTAGGGACCTAAACTGGACGGGGCACACACTTGCCCAAGCCAACCTTTACGGCTATGGCCGTTTAGCTTGGGATCCTAACCTGTCGGCGGAAGAAATCACCCGGGAGTGGATCTTGGGTACATTCGGCCACAACGACAAGGTGATGGATACCGTGGCAAAGATGCTGCTTGAATCCTGGGAAGTTTATGAGAAATACACAGTGCCGTTGGGTATTGGCTGGATGTGCAATATCAACCACCATTATGGCCCCAGTCCGGAAGGGTACGAGTATTCCAAGTGGGGTACCTACCACAGGGCAAACCATGAGGCCATCGGTGTGGACCGCAGCGTTAAGAATGGTACGGGCTACGCAGGCCAGTATTTCCCTGAAAACGCGGAGATGTACGAGAACGTTGAGACCTGTCCCGAGGAGCTTCTCCTCTTCTTCCATCGCATTCCCTACACCTACAAGCTGAAGTCTGGAAAGACGCTTATCCAGCATGTTTACGACACGCATTTCGAGGGCGTGGAGCAGGTAGAGGAAATGATAAAAAGTTGGCAGAATTTGCAGGGATTGGTAGAGCAAGAGGCGTATGAACATATCTTAGACAGGTTGCGTGGGCAGCTCGTTGATGCCCAGGAGTGGCGGGATGTTATCAACAATTACTTCTACCGCAAATCGGGCATTCCTGACGAGAAGAACCGTAAAATCTACTAGGTTGAAAGAGACAATTTTGCCGGGCAACTTGTCGTTCCCTGCAAAGCCTGGCAGTGGATTCTTTTTAAATAGAAAATTAGGCAATAGGAGGAGATTGAAGTGAAACAGTTTTTTCCAGACGTAAGTAAAATTGTTTACGAAGGAAAAGAAACGGATAACCCCTTGGCGTTCCGTTATTACGACCCGAAAAAGGTTGTAGCAGGCAAAACAATGGAAGAACACCTGCGCTTTTCCATGGCCTACTGGCACACCCTAACCGGTGACGGCACCGACATGTTTGGTGTAGGCACTGCCGTCCGTCCCTGGGATAACCTGAGCGATCCCATGGAGATTGCAAAAGCTAGGGCTTATGCAGCCTTTGAATTTATGGACAAAATGCAGATTCCTTTCTTCTGCTTCCACGACGTGGATATCGCTCCTGAAGGCGAGACCTTGGCAGAGACATTCAAGAATCTGGATGAAATCGTTGATCTCTTTAAAGATTTGATGGCCCAGACCGGCATCAAGCTTCTATGGGGTACGTCCAACCTGTTCTCCCATCCCCGCTACATGCACGGTGCAGCCACATCGCCTAACGCCGATGTATTTGCCTATGCTGCGGCCCGCGTGAAAAAGGCTATGGAGATCACTAAAGAGCTTGGCGGCGAGAACTACGTCTTCTGGGGCGGCCGTGAAGGTTACGAGACGCTGCTCAACACAGACATGAAGCTGGAGCTGGATAACTTCGCCCGCTTCCTGCAGATGGCAGTGGATTACGCTAAGAAGATTGGCTTCACCGGCCAGTTCCTCATCGAACCTAAACCGCAAGAGCCTACCAAGCATCAGTATGACTTCGACACAGCCACAGTTCTTGGCTTCTTGAAGACCTACGGCTTGGACAAAGACTTTAAAGTTAACATCGAAGCAAACCACGCCACTTTGGCAGGCCATACCTTCCAGCATGAGCTGCGCGTTGCCCGCATCAACGGCATCCTCGGCAGCGTAGACGCCAACCAAGGCGACATGCTCCTGGGTTGGGACACTGACCAGTTCCCCACCAACGTGTATGAGACCACCTTGGCAATGTACGAGATTCTGCTCAACGGCGGCTTGGCCCCAGGCGGCTTGAACTTCGACGCTAAGGTAAGACGCGGTTCCTTCGACTACTACGATCTGTTCTACGGCCATCTGGCCGGCATGGATGCCTTTGCCCACGGCCTCTTGGCAGCCCAGCGCTTGATCGAGTCCGGTGAACTCGAAGAGTTCATCGCTAAGCGTTACAGCAGCTACACCGAGGGTATCGGTAAGAAGATCGTTGACGGCGAAGTCGGCTTCGACGAACTGAGCGAATACGCCATTGGCTTGAAAGAAATCACCCTCGAGTCCGGCCGTCAAGAGCTGCTCGAGACCATCTTGAATAAGTACATCCTTTCCGTTTAATAACCGTGGTGTCTGCCGGAACCGATCCGGAATCGGGCAGGGTTAACTGAAGGAAGAGAGAGGGGAATGGACCTGAATGATTGGTGCCATTCCCCTTTTAAAAAGGAAAAGGGAGGGAACCTGTTGACAAGTGGTCGACATTCCCTGGTCTGACCCTGTTGTGGCGTGTTCACACTGAGGACGGGCTGGTAGTGGCAGACAGCAAGCTCCGGACTGAGCTGGAAGAGAAATATGGAGAGGTTTGGGTCAGGACCGTCAGGCGGAGGAAAACGATGGCAATGTTTGGCTGCGAACTGCATGAAGACGTTTTGCCCATGAATGACATTCAGGGACAGGTGCAGCCATCATGCTTGCTCCGACTAAGGTACCGAAACTGAAATAGAAGCGAGAAGTAATGAGGTAGGGTGCATCCTGCGGGGGTGCACCCTGCCCATGGGCTGGTTGAGGTGAGAAGCTGTGCTTGATGTGGTCATGGGAATCATGGAACTTGGGGCAGCCGTGATGCTGCCAATTGTGATGACAATTTTAGCTGTAGTTTTTGGCCTTAAACTCCGGGATGCCCTCAAGGCCGGACTGATGATCGGGATCGGGTTCCAGGGGCTACAGCTTGTTGTGGGTCTTCTGCTGAAAACGATAGAACCGGCAATTAGTTACTACCAAGGACTGGAAACGTCCGGATTTACCACGGTCGATCTGGGTTGGGCCGCGGTGGGAGCTGCCGCGTGGACTGTGCCCTTTGCCGCACCTGCCATCCTGCTCATTGTACTGACGAACATTATGTTAATTGCGGCGAAAAAGACCAAGGTTTTGAACGTGGACATCTGGAACTTCATCCATATGCTTATCCCAGGGGCTTTGACCTATGCCTTGAGCGACAGTGTGTGGGCGGGATTGGCTGTGACGGTGAGCCTCTCCGTTGTAACTTTGGTGTTGGCGGAGAAAATGGCGCCCCGCTGGATCGAATATTACGGTTTGGAGGGTACCACCTGCACAACTTTCTCCTTCATCTCCTTTGCCTATCCCTTCGGTCTTTTGATGAACAAGCTTTTTGATAGAATTCCGGGCCTGCGCAGCGTGGATATCTCCTTGGACGGCCTAGGCCAAAGGCTAGGCTTTCTGGGCGACACTTCCGTAATTGGTGTGCTTGTGGGCGTCTTTTTGGGAGTGTTGACTAGACAGAGCTGGCAGACCGTATTGACTATGGGGGTTGGTATCTCAGCTTCCTTGATTCTGCTGCCCCGCATGATTGAGGTGATGCTGGAGGGGCTCTCCGCTGTGGGGGAAGGTGCCCAGGCGTTCATGCGGAAGAGGATCGGGGAGGAGGCAGAGCTCTACATCGGCCTGGACATTTCCCTAGGTCTTAAGGATCCAACTGTGGTTACAACCACTGCCATCCTGATTCCGCTGGCCATTCTGTTTGCCTTTCTCATACCCAACATGTCCTACTTCCCGGTTGGGCTTTTAACTTCCGTTGTGCATATGGTACCCCTCATTGCCATGACCAGCCGGGGCAACCTGCTGCGGACGCTCCTTGGCGGTGCTTTGTTTCTGTTCATGGTGGAACTCTTTGCCCATCTCTTTGCACCTGAGGCTACAATTATGCTCCAGGCAAGCGGTGTGGTGGTGGAGGGGGCGGTTACGGACGGCTTTTTCGGCTACAATCTGGCCAATGTGTTAATCAGCTTTATTGGCAGGCTTTTCGGTGCTTGATTTTGGGTCGCTGGGAATGGGCTCTGCGTGGGGATTATTTGTGAAAGGGAGAATTAGGTGAAGGAAATACTAACCCTGTTATAGAATAAAAAAGTTGGAAATATGAAGGCGGCAAAGTGGTTTAACTCCTTTATGATGGCCGATGTCTATGTCATAAAGGAGTTTATTTAGGGTTAGGGAAGGATGGGCGAAAACGCCCAATAATATTGACTTGGTCTGTGAAGACTTATAGTATACAACATGACAACTAATCAACAAAACGAT
Source organism: Firmicutes bacterium UBA3910 (assembly GCA_002391465.1). GTDB lineage: Bacteria > Bacillota > Limnochordia > Darwinibacteriales > Darwinibacteriaceae > UBA3910. Next base: position 5,089 of record DGFC01000011.1, read on the forward strand.
AAAAGATTCAGGTACTGGAGGAAGTTAAGATCATGTACAAAGCAGCAATAATCGGTTTCGGCGGCATGGGCAAATGGCATTTCCGGGCCATTAAGGGACGCTTCGAAGAACTAGATGTTACGGGCGCCTACGATATCCGTCCGGAGGCGAATGAAGAAGCCCGGGCTGAGTCGCTCCGCGTGTACAACTCGGCTGAAGAGATCTTCGCCGACCCCAACATCGATGTGGTGATCATTGCCACACCCAACGACTCCCATAAGGATTACATTCTGGGAGCTTTGGCCGCGAACAAACACGTGGTCTGCGAAAAACCAGTGGTATTGAGCTCGGAGGATCTAGTGGAAGTGATGGAAGCGGAAAAACACTCTCAGGGACTTTTCACAATCCATCAGAACCGCCGCTGGGATAAGGACTTTCAAACTGCCAAAACGATCATCGAGACGGACGCAATCGGGCGTCCCTATTTCGTGGAAAGCCGGGTGAACGGCTCCAGCGTCTTCCTGCACGGCTGGCGCGATTACAAAGTGAACGGAGGCGGCATGCTCTACGACTGGGGTGTCCATTTGATAGACCAGTGCCTGCTTCTGAACCCGGGCAAGGTAACCTCGGTAACAGCCCACCTCTTCCAGGTGCACGCCCAGGAAGTGGATGATAACGTCAAGGTTCTCTTGGGCTTTGAGGATGGTCTCTCCGTACTTCTGGAGGTTGCCACCAACTGCTTTATCCCCATGCCGCGCTGGCATGTCTCTGGGGCTAACGGCACGGCAATCATTCAAAACTGGGACTGCGAGGGAAGAATCGTTCAGCTGGCCGATGATAAGGCTTTGAAATGGGAAAACGATATCGTTTACACGGCAGCAGGTCCAACCAGGACGATGGCGCCTAGACCGGTGAATACCACCGTGCAGAAGGAACTTCCCCAGATAAAGGATGCTTTGGGGGATGAGTACCACAGGCACTCATCGGCCAACATCTTCTACCGGAACCTCATCGCAGCAATAAAGGGCGAAGAGGAACTGCATGTGAAAAGCGAACAGGCACTGCGCGTCCTGCGCATCATTGAACTGGCCTTCCAATCGGCAGAGGAAGGTCGGGGGATTGCCTGCTCAATCTAAACAGCTTGCAAAAAAGACAGGAGGGTAAGAATGGAAACAACAAAAATCGCATTTGTCGGTGTGGGAGACATCAGCGGCATCTATCTGAAAAACATCACAGAACTGTTCAAAGAACTCGAGATCGTGGGTGTATGTGACCTAGTGAGGGAAAAAGCCGAAAGGGCAGCGGAGAAATACAACATCCCCAAGATTTATGACACCATGTACGATGCCTTTGCCGATCCTGAGGTTGACATTATCCTGAACTTAACTAGGCCTTATGAGCACTTTGAAGTGACTAAGGCAGCCTTAGAAGCTGGCAAGCACGTCTATTCTGAAAAACCGCTGGGCGCAACAAAAGAAGAAGGGGAACAGCTGGTGGCCCTAGCCAAGGAGAAGGGCTTAAGCATCGGCGGAGCGCCCGATACCTTCATGGGTGCCTCTATTCAAACGTGCCGTAAGTTGATTGACGATGGTTTTATCGGTGAGCCCTTGGGTTTCAGCGCTGCCATGGTCTGTCGCGGGCATGAGAGCTGGCATCCGGATCCAGCCTTTTACTATCAGTTCGGCGGTGGACCCATGATGGATATGGGACCATACTACCTGACCGCCCTAGTCAACATGTTGGGCAGGGTAAAGGCAGTAACAGGTGTTACCAAAACATCCTTCCCCCAGCGGGTTATTACCAGCCAACCTTTAGCCGGAACGGTTGTTGATGTGGAAGTACCTACCCATATCATCGGGATTTTGGAACTGGACAATGGTGTAGTGGGCAGCCTTACCACCACCTTCGATGTGGTCTACAACAACCAAGCAAGCTTTGAGATCTATGGCTCTGAGGGCACCTTGGTCGTGCCGGACCCGAACTTCTTCGGCCAAAGCATTTACCTACTGCGCCCAGAGACGAGAGAATACAAAGAGATGCCCCTCCTCTTCGACTACAAAGAGAACTCCCGGGGTTTAGGCTTAGCCGATATGGCGGCAGCTTTGAAGCGGAATCGTCCCATTCGGGCCAACATGGAGCAGACCTTCCATGTGCTTGATGTGATGACAGCGTTTGAGCGCAGCAGCCAGAAGCAGGCCCGGGAAGAGATCACCTCTCCCTATGAGAGAACCGCACCCATGGTCAAAGCTGACGTATTGGGGATAATTAAAGACTAAAGGAGGCTGTGGCGATGAAGGTAGCCTATACGGGCTGGACATGGTTAGTCAACCACCAAGACAACCACAAGTGGGAATTTGAGCAGTTCCTGAAGGAAGTATCCGACCTGGGCTATGAAGCGGTGGAGAACTTCGCTTTTATCAAGAAGTACTTCGATAACGATGCCGATGCGGTAAAGGAGCTTCTGGATAAGTACAACCTGGAAATGGCCAATCTCTACCTCCACTACTCGGACGACCCGGAGCAGGATTTCAAAAACGCGGTGGACTATGCAGACTTCATGAAAAAAATAGGCGCGACCTACATGAACCTGCAGGCAGTAATGTGGCGCGATCCGCCTAACGACCGCCCCATGGACAAGGAGAAAATCCTGGCCTACGCGGAGCTCAGCAACAAGATCGGTAAATTGTGCAAAGAAAACGGCTTAGTTGCCTGTTTCCATCCCCATGCCAACACGGCCATTTACAAAGAGGAGGAAATAGATTATTTCTTAGCCAATACCGATCCGGAACTGGTTTCCCTCTGCCTTGATACCGCCCATACCAATTTGGCCGGTATGGACTGTGTCCAGGCTTTTGCAAAATACGTCGACCGTATTGCCTATGTCCACTTCAAAGATGTGGATCCAGATGAGAGTCTGAATCCGGAATGGCCCATGCACCGTTTCCGGCCTTTGGGCTACGGTACCATCGACTTCAAGGGCGTTTACAACGTCCTGAAGAACAACGGTTACGACGGCGTGATTTGTGTTGAACTTGACAATCCGCCGGTGTGTAATTACAAAGCAGCCATGGACTCCAGGATTTACCTACGCAATGTAATCGGAATCTAATTGGAAGGGGAGGTTTACTGTGGGTTATCTTTTAGGTCTTGATATTGGTACTTCAGCGGTTAAGGCCCTGCTGTTAAAGGTCAGCGGCGAGCTGGTGGGCGATGCTTCGGCAGAGTATCCGCTCTTTTCGCCCCGTCCGGGCTGGTCTGAGCAGAATCCCGAAGATATGTGGCAGGCCACCGTGGAAGCAATTAAACGTGTCTTAGGGGAATACGGGGTTGATCCCGCTTCCATTCGGGGCATCGGCCTTTCGGGCCAGATGCACAGCTCCGTCTTTCTGGACAGTGAGTACAATGTTATCAGGCGCGCAATTTTGTGGAATGACGTGCGCACAACTGCCCAGTGCCGTTACATTGAAGAAACAGTGGGCAAAGATCTCCTCAACTCTGAGGTCTGCAACCCGGCGCTGGAAGGGTTTACCCTGCCAAAGGTGCTTTGGCTCAGGGATAACGAACCGGAGAACTTTGAAAAGGTTCGCTGGCTTGTTCTGCCCAAGGACTATGTCCGTTTCCGTTTGACCAATGAGCTGAATATGGAAGTATCGGACGCCGCCGGCATGCTCATGATGAACGTGCGGGAGCAGGTTTGGTCTGAACCGGTCCTATCCAAATTAGGTCTTTCCACCGAGATTCTACCGCCTATCGTTCAGTCGTCAGAAGTGACCGGCACAGTAACGAAAGAAGCTGCTGCGGCAACAGGCCTGAAGGAAGGCACTCCCGTTGTTGGTGGTGGCGCTGACAACGCCTGCGGAGCAGTTGGTTCCGGTGTTGTTATTCCCGGTAGGGGTATGGTCAGCTTGGGTACAAGCGGCGTTATCCTAGCTCACCTTGCCGCACCAAAATTGGTCACTGAGGGTACTGTCCATATGTTCAACAGCAGTGTGCCCAATGAGTTCTACATGATGGGCGTTATGCTCTCGGCAGGTTTATCCTTCAGCTGGCTGCGTAAACAGCTGGGTCGGGAAGCTTCCTCCTACAGCGAGTTGACCGAAGAGGCAGCCAGTGTGCCTCCGGGCAGCAGGGGCTTGGTCTTCCTGCCTTACCTGACAGGTGAAAGGACTCCCCACGGCGATGCCAATGCCAGGGGCAGCTTTGTGGGTCTGAGCGCTACTACCGGCCAGCCAGAGTTAATCCGGGCGGTTCTGGAGGGTGTAGCCTTTGGCTTTAACGATTCGGTTAAACTGCTCCGTTCAGCAGGTTGGGAAGGAACCTCCCTGCGGGCATTGGGCGGCGGGGCAAGATCGCCTCTCTGGAAGGAGATCATTGCCAGCGCCACCAACCTTGCGCTGGAAGAGATCAACATTGATGAAGGGCCTGCCCTCGGTGCAGCCATTCTAGCCGGTGTGGGTACAGGCGTCTATGCTAGCGTGCCTGAGGCTGCTGACAGCATCATTAAGGTGGAACGGGTAGTAGAGCCGAACCCAGAGTGGGTTGAGATTTACAGCGAGCTCTATGAGGTGTATGCGGGTCTTTACACGGCTTTGAAGCCTTCCTTTGACCGGTTAGTCCGCTTCGCCTAGTGTTTGTGGAAGGTTAGGGGGGGGGGTTTTTTTTTTTTTTCCCCCCCCTTTTTTTTTTTTT
>DGFC01000103.1:0-623 GCA_002391465.1 Firmicutes bacterium UBA3910
CTCCTTCGCTATTTTCTTCTGCCAGAGGGCTAGAATCTGCAGCGCCTCCAAAGGCGTGATACTGTTGAGATCGAGCTCCATAAGCTCCTTTTCCAGCACGCCGGCGGCAGCGGGCTCAGGTTCATTCTCCAAGCCGGATGTATCGTAATCCAATGTCTTAAACAGATCCAGCTGCTTCGGCCCGTTGCCCCTGGTCTCCAGTTCCTCCAGCAGGTTCAATGAACGCCTGATCACTGAGCGGGGCATCCCTGCCATGCGGGCAACATTAATGCCATAACTGCGGTCAGTGCTTCCCCGGGAGACCCGATGCAGAAAGTAGATTTCCCCGTCCTTTTCTTCCACCTCGACCCGGTAGCTCACCAGCCGTTTTAAGCTGTACTCCAGGGCAGTGAGCTCATGGAAGTGGGTGGAAAAAAGAGTGCGGGCCTTAATTTTGGCATGGATGTGCTCAATCACCGCTTGGGCAATAGCCATCCCGTCATAGGTGCTTGTCCCCCTCCCGAGCTCATCAAGGATGATCAGGGAACGCTCGGTGGCATTGAGCAGAAGGTCTGCTGTCTCAGAGCATTCCACCATGAAGGTGCTTTGCCCGGTGCTCAAATCATCGCTGGCACCGATGCGGG
>DGFC01000103.1:860-20860 GCA_002391465.1 Firmicutes bacterium UBA3910
TCATCGCTGGCACCGATGCGGGTAAAGATGCGGTCCACCAAGCCGATTTCGGCTTCCTGGGCGGGAATGAAGCTGCCCATTTGGGCCATAATCACAAGCAGTGCAACCTGCCTCAAGTAAGTGCTCTTCCCTGCCATATTGGGGCCGGTGAGCAGAATGATCTGCTGATTGTCGTCGAAGAAAACGTCATTAGGTACAAAATGGCCGGTTACTGCCTCAATCACCGGGTGGCGCCCCTGCTTGATGCTCAACGCGTAATCATTGGACATTCTAGGCCTGACAAAATTATGTTTAATCGCTGCAGACGCCAGGCTTTGAAACACATCCAGGCTGGCAATAATCCTGGCGTTGGTTTGCACCGCATCCACATGGTCATGGACTTTTTTCCTGATTTCCATGAAAAGCTCATATTCCAGCTCTTTGATCCGCTCATCCGCCCCTAACACCATCGCTTCCTGCTCTTTCAGCTCAGGGGTGATGTAGCGCTCCGCATTCGCTAAGGTTTGCTTGCGCTGGTAATCCTCGGGGACCAGGTGTCGGTTGGCATTGGTAACCTCTATGTAATAGCCAAAAACCCTGTTAAATCCGACTTTAAGGGACTTGATGCCGGTCCGCTCCCGTTCTTTGGATTCGAGATCACGGATCCAGCTCTTCCCTCCTTTGCTGGCCTGGCGCAGTGCGTCCAGTTCGGAGTTATAACCGTCGCGAATCAAGTTGCCGTCCCTGAGGGTAATGGCAGGCTCATCTACAATCGCCCGGCCCACAAGCTCTGTGAACTCCGTCAGAGGGTCCAACTGAGCCGCCAGGTCTGTCAACAGAGGTGACGTTTCCTGACTGAAGAGCTCCTTGATGGACGGAATCTTTTCCAGGGAGTTGGCCAGCGCTTTCAAGTCACGGGCATTGCCGCTGCCTGCCACCAAACGCCCCAGAAGCCTTTCCAAATCATGGACCTCCCCTAGGAGATCCTTCAGGTCCAGACGCAGGGCAGTTTGTTCCAGGAGGGCCTCAACTGCATCATGGCGAGCCTCGATGGCTTCCAGATCCAGCAGGGGCCTTTCTAAGAAAGAACGCAGCTGCCTGGCACCCATACCGGTAACGGTATTATCCAATACGCCTAGGAGGGAGCCCTTCTTTTTGCCGTCCCTGATCGTTTTGACCAGCTCCAGGTTATCCCGGCTGTGGGCGTCAATCTGCAAGTATTGGTCCAGGGTGCAGCTCTGGACTGCCCGAATGTGGCTGAGCACCGCCCGCTGTGTATCCTGCACGTACTGCAGGGCCAGCGCGGCAGCGAGAATCTCAGCTGAACTAGTCAAGCCAAAGGCGCTTAGGGAGGAGACATCAAAATGGCTGAGCAAAACTTGGCTGGCCGCGGCCAGGCTGTCCTGTCTCTCCTTGACTTCAGTGACCAATGCCCCAAGCTTTTCAGCTATTGACCTGACTGCAGCGAGATCATCCCAATCGGCGGTGACCAGGATTTCTGCAGGCTGGAGCCTGGCAAGTTCGCTTTCCAGGCTTCCCCCCGTGCCCTGGCCTAGGCTCACAGTCATAAACTCCCCTGTAGACATATCAAGTGAGGCCAGACCTATCGTTCTGCCTTCCCAGGCCAGCGCCGCCAGGAACTGGTTTTCCTCCGCATCCAGCTGTCCTTCTATAAATGTGCCAGGAGTGATCACCCGCACCACATCGCGTTTGACCACCCCTTTTGCTTCCCTCGGATCTTCCAGCTGTTCGCACAGAGCAACCCGATAGCCGCTGCGAACCAGCTTTTCTATATATCCCTCCGCCGCGTGGTGGGGCACCCCGCACATGGGCACACGGCCCTGGGGGCCTGCTTCCCGTGACGTGAGGGCAATCTCTAACACCTTAGATGCCAGCTTTGCATCGTCCCCAAACATCTCATAAAAATCCCCCAGCCTGAAAAACAAAATGCTGTCCGGGTACTGTTCTTTGAGTTCGTAATACTGTCGCATCATGGGTGTAAGTTTCACAGTGTCCTCGACTCCCTTATATGATTCGTCCCTGCAGGCTCCAGGTGCTTGCCTCTGTGATTTCAACTGTCACCAGCGAACCGTAAAGAGCTGCGGGCCCGGCAAAATGCACTTGGCGATTTGTGCGGGTGCGCCCCACAAGCCCGTCCTTGGAACGTCCTTCGACCAGCAGTTCCTGCCTAGTGCCGACCAGGCGGCGCATCTGAGCGTCACTGATGCTGTTTTGCAGTTCGATGAGCTGATAAATGCGCTCCTTCTTGATCTCTTCGGGTATCTGTTCAGGCCACCTGGCAGCAGGCGTACCCTCCCGAGGCGAATAAATAAAGGTAAAGGCGGAATCAAAACCTACTTCCCGCACCAGATCCAGAGTGTCCTGGAAGTCTTCCTCGGTTTCACCTGGGAAGCCCACAATCAGGTCTGTCGTAATGCTGATGCCGGGGACCGCCTTGCGCACCTTTTCCACCAGGTCCAGGTAATACTCCCGCGTATAGCCGCGATTCATGCGCTTCAGCAGCCTGGTGCTTCCAGACTGCACCGGCAGGTGCAGGTGCTCACACACCTTGTCTAGGCTGGCCAGGGCTTCAATCAAGTCCAGGCCCATATCCCTGGGATGGCTCGTGGTAAAACGGATTCTGGCCAAACCGTCGATTCCATTGAGATCAGCCAAGAGGGAGCTGAAGGAAGCGGATTCCCTCAGGTCCTTGCCGTAGGCGTTGACGTTTTGACCAAGGAGAGTGACTTCCTTGTACCCCTCTGCTGCCAGCCCGAGGACTTCTTCTTTGATTTTTTCCGGTGTCCGGCTGTGCTCCTTGCCCCTGGTATAAGGCACAATGCAGTAGGTGCAGAAGTTCGTGCAGCCGTAGATGATGTTCACAAAGGCCTTCAGACCGTCGCTGCGCTGCACCGGCAGGCTGTCCCTGAAATCTTCTCCCTCTTCGTACTGGGCTTCGTCCCAGACCTCTACCACCCGTTCACCGCTGGCGGCGCGGTCGAGAAGCTCCGGCAGGCGATGGATGTTGTGGGTGCCGAAAACAAGGTCAACGTGGGGCAGCTTCTTGAGAATCTGCTGCCGCTCCTCCTTTTGCTGGGGCATGCAGCCGCAGATGCCGATTATCAGCTCGGGGTTTTCTTCCTTCAGCCTGCGGAAGGCGGAAATATGCCCGTAAACCTTCCGTTCAGGGTTTTCCCGCACACAGCAGGTGTTGTAGAGAATCAGATCAGCATCTTCTACCGCCTCAGTCCGCTGATAGCCCAAGGACAGCAGGATGCCGGTAATTACTTCAGAATCATGGTCGTTCATCTGACAACCCATAGTTTTTAGATAAAATCGTTTCATAGAACGGGTACTCCTTTGTAAAAATTAGATAAGCACTCTCCTATTATACTACTATTCTGCTGCGAATCCTAGGTATCCAAGCAGGAGATAAGGGACATAATTATGGCAGGGGGGTTGCTCATGCTGATCACCTTAGCACGTACGTTTCTTCTTTACGTATTAGTCGTAACTACCATGCGCCTGATGGGCAAGAGGCAGATCGCGCAGCTGGAGCCTTTTGAACTGGTAATCACAATAATGATCGCCGAACTGGCGGTCATTCCCATGCAAGATCGGAACATCCCTCTCATCAACGGGATTATTGCCATCCTCACCCTGCTTTTTATCCAGGTAAGTTTCAGCGTCTTAAGTTTGCGCTCCATGAACTTTCGCTCGTTCTTGGACGGCCGCTACAGCGTGATCGTTGCTAATGGCGTGATTCAAGAAAAGGAACTTCGCAAAGCCCGATACAATCTGGAGGAACTCTTGGAACAGTTGCGCCTTAAAAATATATTCGACCTTGGCGATGTGGAATTTGCCATCTTGGAAACGAGCGGTGAGTTGAGCGTACTGCTCAAATCGCAGAACCGCCCAGCTACACCAGGGGACTTGCAGGTAAATGTACCGGACGAGAGCCTTCCGAACATTCTCATTCTAGATGGCCGAGTCCGTTCCTCGGAACTGAGAAGGGCCAAACTCTCCGAGGGCTGGCTGCGGAGCGAGATTGAGAAATACGGAGCCAAAGACACCCACGATGTCCTCTTTGCGGCCCGGGATACGCGGGGAAACTTCCACTGCCAACTTAAAGATAAAGCCCGCCATCGGGCTAAGGTTCAAGGAGGGTGAGTATGAAGCTCTGGGTCGTTATGTTCGTCATTATGACCGTTATAATTGTCAGCGGCGTTAAATTGGAGCATTCTCTCTTGACAACCACAGATCGTGTTTCGCAGAGTTTAAGCACTATTGAGGAGTACATAAGAGCAGATAAATGGTCAGAAGCCGAGAAAATATGCCGCGAAACCAGTCAAGATTGGGGCAAGATAATACACAAATGGAACCCTTTCCTGCACAACCAGGAACTGGATCTCGTCGCAATTGACCTCGCTCGTCTCCTCAGCTTACTGGAAAACAGAGAAAAGACCGATGCGCTGGTTGAGATCGCCGGTCTTAAGGTGCAGCTGGTCCAGCTGCATCATCAGGAAATCCTGACGTTACAGAATATCTTCTAACTGCGCGAGACAGGCATATACTTGTGGATACGCTTTGTCACCAAGCCCACAAAAAGACCCGTTGGTAGGGCGAAAAACAGCATATAGGGCAGATAGGCAAAAATTCCTGCTGCCCGAGTTACATAATAGGCAACGGTTAGCTGGGCCAGATTGTGCATTATTGCCCCCGCTAGGCTGATGCCAACCACACTGAAATAACGGGAAGTATAGCGATACATGATCCCCATGACCAGAGCACTGACCAGACCTCCGGCTAAACTAAAGAAAAAGGTAACCGTCATAAAGGTACCAGAAAGGAGTGAGCCCAGTACTGTACGGAGGATCGAAACCAGTACTGCATCCTTTAGGTCGAAGTTCATGATGACATAAAGACTTACAATGTTGGCCAAGCCGAGTTTGAACCCTGGTACCATCAAGTCGGTGGGCATAGGGATAAATGCCTCGAAGATGTGCAGACCGAGGGCCATACCGGTGGCCAACCCGAGGTAAACGATGCGATTGGTGCGTGGATTTGTCACGTGGTTGCTCCTTTAGCCATGTATTTTCAGGGATCCGCTGAAAACCTGGAGCAGGCCGTTTTCCAGATAGGCCCTTACCTGAGACGCGTTATCGGGAAAACGATAGCTCTGATCCTTTATCGCGATAGTCACGTTAGGATGCACAAGATTTACTACGATCTCACCATCTTCTACGATCTGGGCCAGCGTGGCGATCCCAGTTGGCCCGCCCAGTTCCCTGGCTTCGACTCTACCCGAGCCGATCGTCACTTCCCCGCCCCTAAATACGCCATTTGCAATGGAAAAACCTTTCCCGGCTAGAATATCAGAATAAAAGCAACCTTTGCCAGTTACCTTAACATGGCCTGACGCCTCGATTCGGCTGTTCTGCAGGTAGCCAACGGAGACATCAGACTCGGTCAAAGACATGGCCTCAAGGACCGCAACCTGTGCCTGTGTGCGTGCGAAGATTGCTTTTAGATGATCAATGTCAAGAACTTTCGGGGGCCCGAAGCCTAAGAAACTTCCCCCTAGCGTTTCTGCTAGTTGGGCGAGTTCTTCAGTACATTCCCCTTTGTGTTCTTTGGCGTAATCGGTAAACAGCTTAATATCCTTTGGAAGCTGGAAGAACTTCAGTTCCAAAAGATGTTTGATCAGGTTTTCAAATGGAATGTGGGCAGCCTGGGAAACAATACTCTCATAGGCTGCAATGAGCTGCTCCATTTCTGCCGCGATACGGGAGAGCATTTTGCGAAAACTAATACGGACGACAGTCGACCCGCCTGCAATGATTTGGGAGCGGATTACATTTTTGATAACGGTAATAGATCCCCCCGCACGCAGGACAGCCCCACTTATAAGTCCATTGACAACGATATTTCCGCTGTCAGATTCCACTTTGATGCTGTCCAAGACATTTCCGTGGATGATAATGTTTCCGTCTACCGTAATGTTACCGGTAGAGGCATCCGCATCTCCCTTCAGCTCAAAAACGCTGGTTACACGAATGACATCACCCTGGAGGGTAGGTAGTCCGGATGTGGTAGCAACGGCGTGGGAGCCATCATCGGCTAGGGCTACTCCTTCACCCACTTTAATTTCGATCTGCCTTAAAGGTTCAGTAGAAATGGGTTCTCCATAGACATCAATGCCAGGTTTTCCTGGCCGACCGTGGTTTTTTACTGCCAAGACATCTCCGGGCTTAACCCCACTGATGCCGTAAACTTCGAAATAGTCGATACGCAGTGCATCTGGATCAATATCAGGCGCTTCTGTCTGAAAAACGTAATTGATGGACGGCTGCTCCGGGGGAATGGGTTCTTGCCCAATGGCCACCGTAACCGCCCCTGTGACGGCCTCAAACTGCTCCTCTGTGAGACTGTCCAACTGCAGGCCAAACTTAATGCCCTCAATCATCAGGATGTCTGCCACATCCTTCAAGGTAAGCATCGGAGGTTCTGTGGTCACTTTTTTCAAGCGCAGGGGCAGCCGATGAGTGGGCGGAAAATCCTCAAGCGTATACTCAACACCCGGTTTCCGCTGCCAGATGAGTTCAGCTCTAGTTTTGTCCCCGTTCACAACTACGCGATAATCCAGGGCAGGTTCTTGTGCCTCAGGAATTATCACTTCCAAAGGCTCGATTCCCTCAGCGAGCTCTAACTCCTTTTCTACCTTTTCTCCATTGTAATACACGTCTAGCTCCGACCCAAACACAATTATCGGAGGTTCCCCGTTCCCGTTTTTCGCGGGCTGAAAAACCAGCTCGCCACCGACTACTCCCACAGTGGCCGTATCCCGCTGTTTAGGAGCGGGCTTACTCTTGAGTGAAACCCTGACAATAGCTGGCTCCTTCTTTAGTCCAAACACTTTTTTGGTCGGTTCCTGGATGATCTCTATATCCACTTCTGTTCTAGAGGCGTTTAGTATGGCAAGGGCACTATTGATAGCATCATCAATAGTTTTACCTTCCCCCACTACAGAACGGGACATGTTCTCACCTCCTACAACTTCTTCTGGTAGATGCAGTAACTCACCCTGTCTAGCTGGAAACTGGCGGGATCGACAATTTGCTCTGCTGAACCCACGATGAAGTATCCACCTGGCTTGAGGGATTGAACGAATCTAGCGGTCAGCCGTTTCTGAGTTTCGCTGGTGAAATAGATAAAGACATTTCGACATAGAATCAAATCAAAGCCGGTTTGATAGGGATCTTTGAGAAGATCGTGCTGTTGGAAAACTATCCGACGCTTGAGTTCCTCACTGATAGCCATGCGGCCGTCCCCTAGATCAGTGAAATACTTCTCTAAGTATTTCTGGGTCAATCCAGTTAGCTGGCTTGGCTGGAATATGCCATTTCTCCCCTGCTCCAACATGGCTTCGTCGATGTCAGTGGCCAAAAGCAGTTGGGGGAAATAGTTGTATTCTGCCAAGAGCATGGCAATGGAGTATATCTCGGCACCAAATGAGGCTCCTGCGCTCCAAATCTTAGGTCGATTGTGGGTACTGATGGCCGGGAGCACCTGCTTTTCAATATTGGTAAAGACGGACGAGTCACGGAAAAAATTAGAAGTGTTGATAGTCAGATACTGGAGAAACTTAGCCCGGTGCTCTTCGTCGCTCCTCAGCACATCCAACAGCTGGTTATATGACTTTAGGCTGTGGCGGTCCAACCATTGGTTGATTCTTCGCCTCATCTGCTGCTCTTTATAGGAGTGCAAATCAATACCCAATTGAGACTTGATACCATTTTTTAGACCTTCGTAATTGTGCATACTAACCCTCTCTTTATTGCATAGACGCAACAAGATCAGTGATTACCCCTCCAATTTGGTTGAGGGGCAGAATGTAATCTGCATTTCCCTCTTCCGCAATTACCCGCGGCATACTGTAAATCGTCGATGTGCTCTTATCCTGAGCAATCGTTACACCACCTGCCTGCTTAATGATGGCCATGCCCCTCGCTCCATCACGTCCCATACCGGTGAGAATCACGCCCACTATCTTGGTCTTAAAAACCTCAGGTAGTGTTTCCATGGTAATATCAATGGCGGGCCGCAGGAACATGACCCTTTCTTCCTGGCTCAAGATGATGCGGCGTTCAGAGTTGATACGTAGATGGTAATCTCCGGGGGCGACGAGTACCTGGCCGTTGCGAACCAGGTCTCCGTTTTCAGCCTCTTTAACAGGAACGGGAAAGAGGGAATTCAAACGTTCGGCGAAGCTGCGGGTAAAATCCTTCGGCATGTGCTGCACCACTACTATTCCAGCGGGCAGATTAGGGGGGATATCGCTCAACACGGTCTCGACCGCCCTTGGACCGCCCGTGGAGGAGCCGATTATCACCAGGGTCTCCGCTGCCTCGGTGGGAGGCTTGGGAAAGGACCTCGGTTTGGGCTTCAAAACCAAGGTGTCCGGACGCTCCTTTTTGGCAAAGCGTGCGGTGGCTGCCAGCCGTATCTTTTCCACGATTTCTTCAGCGATTTTATCTATATCAAGGGATATGGGTCCGGATGGTTTCGCAATGAAATCAACCGCTCCCAGCGATAGGGCTTGGATGGTAGTTTCTGATCCCTTTTTCGTTCGGGTGCTCAGCATAACCACAGGCATTGGTTTCTCATTCATAATAGCCCGCAGTGTTTCTATACCATCTAGGACCGGCATTTCCACATCGAGGGTAACCACATCAACTTCCAACTGTTCCAATTTGCGCAGGGCATCTCGCCCATTTCGTGCCGTACCCGCCACTTCAAGATCCGGTTGAGAGCTGATGATTTCCGAGATCATTTTTCGCATGAAGGCACTGTCATCTACGATCAAAACCTTAATGGTCATGTTGTCTATCACCTCATATCCGAACGGGAGTTTTTCCTATGGCGGTAACTGTAACAGACCCATCGGCAACGGAAAAACGCATCTTTCTTCCATGGCTCCCCTGTACAGCTTGTCCCGTGATGGGTACTCCGGCGGCCTGCAGGTGCTCTCGTACCGCAATCACATTCTGCTCACCGATGCTTATACTATTCGGGTTGAGGTTGCTAAAAAGATTCGCGCCTCCTGCCATTTTCGCTTCCAAACGGTGCTTAACAGCCCCGAGTTTGAGTGCCTCTTGGATCATGGCGGGAATTGCCGTGTCTGCGTACTTGCCGGGTAAGGCGTCCCGATCATTGGGCCGCTGTTTGGGTAAAAAAATATGACCCATCACACCTACCTTAGCTTGTGCGTCATACATCGTTACCCCTACACAGGAGCCAAGACCCACCGTTGTAAGAAAGCCTTCTGTTTTCAGTGCTCTAATTTGACCCATATTAACAAAGACTTCTACCATTATTCCGCCTCCAGGCCTAAGATCCGGGCAACACGGGCAAAGTCTTCCTCGTCGGGGAGGAAAATGATGTTGCCCTCGATGGCTTTACCTTGGGCGGAGAACTCGGTACGAATGAGAGTTACATCACTGGTGACCTCGGCTCCAGCCAGAACACTCTGCCATACCGCACCTGCCATGTCGATAGCTAACGCCGGAATGCTGGGGATCATCAATAACCCAGTCATCTTGGACAAAGCGTTAAGGTAAGAAGTAATCATAATATTGCCAATCTCCTGAAGTGCAGAACGCTCCAATTCCCCCAACTCTTCCCCGTCGAACTCTCCTGTAAGCAGTTCGACCAACAGCAGTGCGCTCTCATAGGGCATGAGAAATGCCATATATCCTTTCACATCGCCGGAGATGACAATGAAAATGCCGGCGACGATCTGCTCTAACCCACCTATGTACTCTGCCAATTCTTCAAAGGGCAGCATCTGGGCATCGGGCGTGACCAAGCGGAACAGCTTTCCATGCAGCATTTGGGACAAGGCAGTAGTTGCGTGTCCGGTACCTATGTTGGCTAACTCTTTGAGAAAATCGAGCCTAGCTGAATTATTCAATGCCTATCCCCCTAAGCACCTATTTTGCGCAGGGACTCAACCACCCGTTCTGCATCGAAGGGCTTAACCAGAAAGTCCTTGGCTCCGGCACTAAGGGCTTCGATAACCATGGGTTTTTGCCCCATAGCACTACAGACGATAATCTTCGCATTGGGATCGATTTTCATGATCTCCTTAATAGCGGTAATGCCGTCCATTCTTGGCATTGTGATGTCCATGGTGACCATGTCAGGTTTCAGTTCCTTGTATAGCTCAACCGCTTCCTTGCCGTCACCCGCTTCGCCCACTACTTCGTAGCCGTGTTTTTCGATTACATTGCGCAGTGTCATGCGCATGAAGGCAGTATCATCCGTGATCAGCACCGTTTTGGCCATTTGCTCATCTCCTGTCTAATAATGTACTGTTATCGAGTATAAGGGCGACATTGCCGTTACCCAAAACGGTTGCGCCAGTAATGCCCGGAATATCCTTGACAACGCCGCTTAGGGATTTGATTACGATCTCTTGCTGACCGATGAGGTCTTCCACGATAAAGCCGACTTTTTCTCCCCGAATGTCGAGGATAATTACCTGGAGAAGATCGGACC
Organism: Firmicutes bacterium UBA3910; assembly: GCA_002391465.1. Classification (GTDB taxonomy): domain Bacteria; phylum Bacillota; class Limnochordia; order Darwinibacteriales; family Darwinibacteriaceae; genus UBA3910. Next base: position 11,400 of record DGFC01000103.1, read on the forward strand.
CAACATAGGGTGTAAAGCCTAGGCATTCGGCCAGATCAAAGAGGGGCAGAACCTCGTTGCGCAGCATGATCACATTATGCTGTTGAATCGTTTTGGTTTCGCTGCGCATAACTTGGATATTCTCCCTCACAGCCTGGAGGGGAACTGCCAAAATCTCTCCATCGGCTACAACTAACAAGGCCTTGATAATGGCTAATGTTAGCGGGAGTTTTATGGTGGTTGTAAGTGACTGACCCGGCTCTGACTGCATTTCTATCGTCCCACTCAATGACTCTACCGTGGACCGAACAGCGTCTAGACCAACCCCCCGACCGGATAGATCAGTTATCTCTTGAGCAGTACTGAAACCGGGACTGAACAAGAACTCCACTGCCTCTGCCATACTGAGTTCTTCCGTCCCGTCGGCCAGTAATCCCGTCTCTATAGCTTTGGACCGTATCCGCTCCACGTCTAGGCCCTTACCATCATCACTTATCTCAATCAAAATATGGCTGCCTTCATGGCGTGCACCTAGGCGAATGGTACCTGCTGCAGGTTTGCCCTTAGCGATACGTTCTTCCTCGGGCTCTAGGCCATGGTCAATGGAGTTACGGATAAGATGGACCAAGGGATCGGCAATCTGATTTACAATGGAACGATCCAATTCAGTCATTTCACCGAATATCTCGAGGTTAATGCGTTTTCCGCTGGATTGGGCAAAATCCCTGACCATACGGGGGAATCTATCAAAGACCTGTTTGAGGGGAACCATCCTCAAACTCATGGCTGCATACTGCAGCTCGGTTGTTACCCGGTCCAGCTGGAGCAACACGTTTTTCTGCTCCGAGTTTTCACCCACATCGGCTATCTCCATAACCTGAGTTCGGCTAATTACAAGTTCACCCACCAAATTGATAAGCTTGTCCAAACGTTCCGTTTCAACCCGTACCAGAGCCTCACTCCGGTGATGGCGGGATGGAACGGTTTTGGTCTCGACTGCTGCCGCAGCCTCATCGGACTCAGCCACAGGTTCCGGCTCCTCAGCGATACCAATTATTTCCTCACCGTTTCCTAAACGGACCGGCGCTACACTGACTCCATCAATTTCAGAAATTCCCTCAATAATGGAGCGTATTTCACTGGGAGACTCCTTAGTAAGAATGATGATACCAAATTCCAGGTCAAACTGTTCCTCTTCCAAATCTTGAATGGAAGGGTTAGTCTGGATAATAGTGCCCACCGCTTCGAGAGCCTGAAATACTGTATAGACTCGGACAGATTTGAGCAGAGTCTTTGGACGTAAACTCACTATTATCTCATAGGCATTGAATCCTTGTTCTATACCCTGCTTCACAGTTTCGCGGCTGAACTCATCTAGGTCAACACTGACTACCTCGGGCTCAGTGGCAGACTCTTCCTCAATGGCGCTCCGCCTCGAGATGAGGGCGCGCAGAGCGGCCAATTCGTTGCTGAAGGAACCAATTGGCTCATCGCTAATCGTTTGTTCTAGCAAAACCTCTAATGTGTCAACTGCCTGGAAAAGGACGTTGATCACGTGGGTGTCAACTCTCAGCTCGTTAAGGCGTAGGAGATCAAGCACGCTTTCCATCTCATGTGTAAATTCGGCCAGTTCGTCAAAACCCATGGTGCCAGCCATGCCCTTTAGGCTGTGTGCTGCCCGGAACATCTCATCTAAGATGGCCTTGTTGGCTGGATCCTTTTCAAAATCAAGTAGGTCGTTGTTTAAAGCCTGGAGATAATCCCGGGCCTCTGCGGCAAATACGTCCTTGAACGCACTGATATCCATGAACTTCCCCCTTACCGTATACTACCTATGCGGTCCCTCTGTGTAGCTATTTCTGTGATGCGGACACCAAACTGCTCGCCCACGACAACCACTTCACCGCGGGCTACTAACGTATCGTTGGCGTAGAGTTCTATTGGTTCGCCGTGCAGGGAATCTAATTCCATAATATGGCCGGGGCCCAGCCTTAGAATGTTTTCAATGGACATCTTAGTCCGCCCAAGAACCGCCCTAACCTGAACAGGTATATCACGAATGAGATCGATGTTGATGTTCCCCAAGTCCCTAGGCAGCTCTTCCACAGTCACAACCGTCTCCGGCTGCGCTCCCACACTAGGTTGCTCTTTAAGGACAGACCAAGAAGCGGCAGATACTTCCGGTTCCAGCTCCATTTCCTCTTCTTCCCCAGGCATCAGGCTGGAAACCATAGCCTTAGCAAAATCAACGTCCACCACCTGCAGAATCGAACTATCCACCAGATCCTGAATCTCCATCCTAAAGGTTATAGCTACCACTGGTTTCTCGTCGGGTATATCCTCCACCAATGGATCTTCGGACAAGTCTTTCCGCGATGTACTGGGTGGAGTGATCTCTATAAAACGGCCAAACAGCTCAGACATTGCAGTTGACGCCGACCCCATCATCATATTCATCGCTTCGGTCACGGCACTAAGATAAATCTCACTGAGTTCTTCAGGTAGGTTAGTGCCATCTTCGCCCATCATGAGATTGCCAATTACGAGAGCGTCTCGCTCACGGATCACCAGGAAGTTTTCTCCCTTGAGCCCATCGGAATAGTTCACGTTTACCACTATGCACGGAATGGGATAGGACTCACTTAGTTTACGCGGGGTGGTGATGTGTACGGAAGGTACCGTAATACTCACCTTGCGGTTGACCAGAGTGCTCAAAGCTGTAGCAGCAGATCCCATGGAAATGTTGCCAATCTCCGCCAGAGTATCCTGCTCTTCTGCAGTAAGAAACTCCGTTACATCGAAAGCGGAATAATCGTCTGAAGACTCCTGATCAGGCGTATCTTTCTCCGCCTCCTGCGTTGCGCCCCGATGCTGCGCCAGAAGGGCATCCAATTCTTCTTGAGATAACATGTCTTCAGCCATCTAAATGCCCCCTTCTCCCGATTCTGGTTCGCAGACAGACGTGATTACAACTCCCAAATGGGTTCCTAGGCGTCCCGGTGTTCCCTTGAACTTTGTGACCTTGCCCACCTTAATATCCAGTGTCTCAGTCTTCTTGCGGTCAAGGGGGATCACGTCACCAACGGCTAAGCCTAACAGATCCTGCACTGCAACGATGGCCGTGCCCAGTTCCACTTCCAAAGGGACAATGGCTGAACGCACTTTGGCCTTCAGCACTTCGATATTCGTTGGATCGGGCTTGTGCAGTGACTCGAACATGCGGATCTGGGTCAGATCTTTCATGATTGGTTCGAGCATACGGTGAGGTAAGCAGATGTTAATCATATCCGAAACCCCGTTCAGTTCAAGGCGCAATGTAACCAAGGCGATGACATCGCGGTCACTGGCCAATTGGAGAAACTGCGGATTACTCTCCATATAATCCAGTTCGAAAAGGAGCTCTGCCACGTCCTTCCAAGCATCACCAAGTAGGGATGTGAACACGCTGATAACTTGACGCCGCAACACCGCAGCTTCAATATCCGTTAAACCCCTGGAACTGCTCATGGGCACCCCATCCCCGCCGCAAAGGCGATCGTGGAGCAGAAAAGCAATATCCGGCGTAAACTGCAGAACAGCATAGCCCTCCAAAGGCTCCACTGTAAGGATGCTCAAAACGGACGGGTTGGGTAAAGAACTGACAAAATCACCAAACGCCAACTGTTCCACTGAATGGACACGCATTTCCAGTCTATTACGCAGTTTAGCGGACATGAGACCAGAATAGGTCCTAGAAAACTGATCATGGATTCTGTGCAATGCGCGCAGATGTTCTTTGGAAAACTTATTCGGTTTAGTAAAATCGTATAACGGTTCGCCTTCCTCTTCAGGTTCCTGCTCTAATGCCGCATCGGGCTGTGCTACAGCTCTAATAAGCATATCGATTTCTTCCTGGGAAAGGATATCCTGCACCGAATCCACCTCCTTTGCTGCGGCAAAAACCCCTCTACTTATCTATCGACACAATCACTATAACCCTTAAGCAGCGAGGGTCTCTCATTCTGCAACAGGCAGGCCATCAACCTCGCGTGGCAGTGTCTGCAGTTGAATCTGCTCTTCACTGGAGAGGATCTTGTCCACTTCCAGCAGAATCAAAAGTCGGTCATCTAGTTTCCCCACACCTGCTAGATAGTCCGCCCGTAAACCGGCGATGCTCGACGGCGGTGGTTCGACGGCGTCTTCCGGCAGACGGAGCGTTTCAGTAACGGCGTCAACGATGAACCCCACTTGGTTGCCGTCCACCTCAAAGATAATGATCCGTGTATCCTGCGTGTCTTCCTGTTTTGGTATACCAAAACGTTTACGCAGACAAATAACGGGGATCACCTCGCCGCGCAAGTTGGTAACCCCTTCGATATAGTCCTCTACGTGAGGCAGGCGGGTGATGTGGCGCGGTTTTACAATCTCCCGCACATCCGTAATTTCAACGCCAAATTCTTCTTCATTTAAGCGAAAAACCACCAATTGTCTCTCTTTCATAAGATCCCCCTTTTCCAAATCCCGCACGTACAAGCTCTCTTGATACTTCTACTCGTGGGAATGTTTTCCTTCTGGAAAGAGGAATAAAAGAATCCCCGGATACCCTCTGTACTGGCCGGGGATTGTGCTTCTCTTCACTTTTTCGGCTGTCTCAGTAGAGCGGTTAACGAGCTGAACACAACTGAGGCAGCTAGGCCGAGACCGGTTATCTCAAAGGCTCCCGTGAAAAGCCCCTCCCACCCAAGTCGCTCAGCCTCTGCCAGCATGCCTTTTGTAATCGAACTTCCAAAGCCCAGGACTGGAACAAGTGCCCCCGCTCCAGCGAACTTTTGAAACGGTTCATACAACCCCACTCCGTTCAGGAGTGCTCCAAGGCATACTAGGGCCACAAGAATATGGGCAGCTTTGAGATTTGTTGTATCGAGTATAACCTGAGCCAAAGCACAGATCAGTCCTCCTGTGACAAAAGCAATCAGGTACTGCATAGCAACGTCCCTACCCTTCCAGCGAAATGGCGTGGGCTATACAGGGGATGGATTCGCCCTGGGCCGCGGAGACAGTGCTCAACAGAGCACCGGTTGCAATAACCAGTGCACGTCTTATCCTGCCTGTTTTTAGTTTGTTAAGGAGATAGCCCAAGGTCATCACTGCGACACAGGCGGTCCCGCTGCCCCCCGCCCCAATTTTTTGCCTATGGCTGTAAATCTGGGCTCCCCCATCTTCCAGCCTATCGAGTCCAGTGTAGTTTTCCTTTTGTAAGAGGATTCGAAGCATCTTGCTCCCCTGTCTGCCCAAATCGCCCGTGAGAATGAGGTCGTAATCTTCTAAGTTCCGGCCTGTGTCCTCCAAGTGCTGTTTAATGGTGTTAAACGCGGCCGGCGCCATGGCACTGCCCATATCAAACACGTTTTTCATGCCCCAATCCACCACCGTACCAAAGGTCGCATGGGTTAGGCTGGGCCCGTCACCTTCGTGGGAGATTACTGCCGCGGCGGCACCCGTTACTGTGTGTTGATTGGTTTCCGTGTGCTGCACGTTCAGCTCTAAGGGGTAACGAAACTGCCTTTCCGCCGTTTGGTAATGGCTGGCTGTAGCAACAAGTACTCTTGTGGCAAACCCTCCCTGCAACAGCACGCCCGCCAAACCCATTGCCTCCAAAAAGGTTGAACAGGCGCCATACACGCCTAAAAACGGGACACCGCAACTGCGGGCAGCAAACGTAGAAGTGATAATCTGGTTGAGTAGATCACCCGCGACAAAAAAATGCAGATCGTCCGCTTTAAGCTGACCGGCAGCCAATGCTTTCTCAATGGCCATTTCCAGCATAAGCCGCTCCGCTTGTTCCGGAGTCTTTTGGTGCAGCATATCATCCTGCAGGATCTCCTGGAACTCCAAGGCGTGGGGACCGTTTCCCTCGCTCGGCCCGACGATAGTGTAGCTGCAGTGGATACGGGGGCGGGATGTAAAGGTTACTGTTTGTTTGCCTAACCTATTTTCCAACCGCGCCATTGTTACAACAACCCCGTGAGGAGGGCTTTAGTCAGGGCAACAATGAAACCGGAGAGGATACCGTAGACAATGACTGGCCCCGCAATAATGAAAATTTTGGATCCCATTCCAGTTAGAAAACCTTCCCGCCGAAATTCCATGGCTGCTGACGTGACCGTGTTTGCGAATCCAGTGATGGGCACTGCTGCGCCCGCTCCCCCGATTTCGGCGATTTCATCATAAACGCCCAAACCGGTAAGAATGGTGCCGACCAGGATCATTGCGGCCAAAGTGACCGCAGCCGCTTCCATTTCCGTTCTTTCGATAATCGTGGCGATATCCAAGAACACTTGGCCTAAAAGGCAAAAGAGACCGCCGGTCAAAAAAGCCATGATAGCATTTTTGACAAGCGGACGTCGGGGTGAGTTGTGCAAAACGAGCTGTTGATATTCCTCTGGCTGCATATAATCTCCCCTTCCTTCAGCCTTTCTTATTATGCTGGAAAAAGGAGAATGTATACAAAAACGGGGTGGCTCAGCCACCCCGTCATTACCAGACGATACTCGTTAATTACCCATACCTATAACGCCAACTACAGCTCCAATGGCCGCCAAAGCCAAGGCAATCATCGTCATAGTCTTTGCAGATTTGAGCTCCGTCTCCGAGCTCTCCTTGTAGGCTTCAAACTCCTCTTGGAGTTCCTTGATTTGGCGTTCTAAACGCTGCTCCCGAATAAGGGATGCATTGATCTGCGCCTGTATATCACCACTTACCGTTTGGCGCACTTCCTCCAGGACGCTCTTATCTTCGCGAAGTTCAGAAATGCTGGCCTCCATCGAGGCTAAACGGGCGCTCAGATCCGAACTCAAATCATCCCTCTTTTGGCTTTCCTGCCTCAAAAGACCGGCCACAGACCGTAGATCTGCCTCTAGCTGCTTGTTTAGGTTCTCCAGCGCAGCGATCTGTTCGGCAAGTTCTGCGTCTGTATCCTCCAACTGGGCAAAACCAAGGGTTTTCTCAGCAGCGAGATTACCAAGACGCAGCTCCAAATCTTCTAGGGCTATCTCCTGATCAAAGAGCTGATTGTCAAGGGTAATGAGTGCATCCACAAGGTTGTTCAGCAGTTCGTCCTTATCGACCAAGGAGTCTCCGTGATCACGAACTTGAACGTCTATTGCGCCGAGGACATCCAGTATCTCACTGATATTGAAATCCAAAGCTGCTAACTGCGTCTGCAGTTCCTTAATCTGGAGATCCTGTTCAGAACTACTTTCCTGCTGTGCCTCAATTACACGGGACAAGCGTTCTTCAAGGGCAACGGCCTGCTCCTGAATAAGTATCAGCTCGCCCTGGAGTGCTTCCCGGTCAGCGTACCATTGTCCTAGATCCTTCTCAAAGCTGGTAGACAGGTCAGTGATCTGGGACAAAACAGACGACTCTTCGCTCTTCTGCGCTGCCTTTATCTGCTCCAAAAGCAGGTAAAGGGCATTGGCTAAAGTGTAGCGGTCTGCGGGCTCGCTGCCTTTAAAGCTCCCATCCTCAAAAACGCTCATCAGGTCCCGGCTCAACACTGTGCTTACCGCCAGATACGCCCAGTGGTCTACCGGTACATCCACCGGCCTTGCCGCAGCAGTAGCGGATGCAGCTAGGTTCAGCAGCATGATACTAAGCAGGGCGTACACAATTCGTTTCCTGTTCATGAAAGAACCTCCTTACTCCTCCGGTTGAATAATCATCTCTCCGTGTTGGATCTCGCAATCTATCAGATTCCCTTCGCTATCCCGCAGTACTACATGCTTGAGTTGAAGGGCAGTCAAGCCTGGCTGTTTAGCCTTGAAATGAACTGTAAACAGGGTGCCGTGGCTGAGCTGAGACAGAGCTTCATCGTTCCAGCGTCCTTGGAAGCCAACAACACTGCCCGTATCATTGAAAACTCTAGGTATAACCCAAGTGCTTCCCTCAGCTGCAAACAGCGTTCCTTGGGAAATATCTAAAGAACCGCCTGTAATCTCCACAAACTCCGGATCAAAAACCAACTCCAATTCAGCGATGGCCAGGGACGGAATGTTGGTAGCCCAGATAGGAACCTGGAATCGTCCACCCGCCCTCAGGCTGCTGCCGGTGAACTTGGGTTGGCCGATCCAGACCTTGGGCACAAGATCGGGAAGGTGTGTGGAGCGGTTCACGGCTGGTTGCTTCTTGCCTCCCATTTCTATGTTCAGGCTGTAATAGAGATTGCCGCCGCGAAAACCATCGATAGGCCGCACCACCCAAGTGGATGTTACTTGTTCACCCGGTTCGATTATGGGGAGAAACCTTTTCTGACTGTCCTTTTTCAACAGTTCTGAGAAGGGATGACTGAGCTCAAGAATGGTCCCCAGAGCTGCCTCTCCCCCTTCGTTGCGGATGGTTGCCTTCACTTCAAAGCTAGCCGGTTCATACTTCTCTTCCTTTACCTGCAGCCTCTCCGGTACTGCAAATGACACCTTCAATTGGGCTGGGCTGACTACTGTAATTCTTTCTTCAGCGGCATTGGGGTCGCTATTCTCCGCAGCCACTTCTACTCGGTAGGTGAGCACATCGTCAACACTTCCATCTGCCCATACCTGCCAAGAAATCTGAGTAATTTCCCCAACAGGCAGGTCACCTAAGTTGGCTTTGGCTTGACCACCGACGAGGGTCAAACCTTTAGGTAGTTTCAGTTCCGCCGTTACATCCAAAGCCTCTCCCTCACCCGTGTTCTGTATGTAAGCGGTGATGGGGAATGTATCAATTCTCTCAGGATCGGCGGTTACCTGCTTGGGCGAATGAAGTCCGACAAATAGATCACCTGGGGCAATAGTTACACCGCCTAATCCATAGTATGAGACATAACTACGGGACTCGCCCGGGGCCAAAGGCTTTTCATTCCAAAAGATCGCTATGGCGCTGTCCAGGGAGTACTCTCCAGCTCGGAGGAAATCGCGTCCCGGTGTATAGTCAAAGTCCCAGACGTTGTCTGCCAAACTTCCCCAATTGGTGAAATACACCTCATCGGGCGGTGTGATGTCCGCTGCCGTCAATGTACCCTGGGAAATAACTTGGGGGTCGGTCAAAGAATCAAACGCCAACCACAATTGGGGTACATCCTGACCGCGATACACCGTATCGGAGTCAATCTGTCTGTCATCCACCCTAAAGGGAGCACCATCATTGGAGCCGAGCATGGTGTCGAGCATCAAACGCACTCCGACAAAATGGGAAAGGTTACTTGTGTTTTCAATATGGTATTCAATCCTGGCCGTGTCCATCAAGCCCGTGGTTGAACCCCTTGTGATGGATAGGATCTGCCAGACCTTCAGTGGACCAATCTCCCAGCAGCTGCGAATGGTTCCGTCAACCAACGTGGGTGGTTCCAACATCTTCCCATACTGGCCGCGGTAACCAGCCCTTCTTTCGGTCGCGCCTCCGAACACGTAGTTCTGCCGGCCGACCCTGATGGTGGTATAGGAAGTCCAGGGGTCGTCACCGCCGTA
>DGFC01000154.1:0-5312 GCA_002391465.1 Firmicutes bacterium UBA3910
GAGTTTGTCACAATCAAGGGTACCGGACGCGATTTGGCCGATCTGCGCTATCGCATCCAGGTTTCTCCTCTGGATTGTACAGGTTGCGGCAACTGTGCCCAGGTCTGCCCATCGAAGGAAAAATCCTTGGTCATGGAGCCCCTGGCCGACCACGCTCTTGTACAGGACAAAAACTGGAACTTTGCACTGGGTCTGCCCAACAGGGCTGAACACGTTGCCCCGACCAATGTCAAGGGCAGCCAGTTCAGACAGCCGCTCTTTGAGTTCTCCGGCGCCTGTGCAGGCTGCGGCGAGACTGCATACATCAAGCTGGCCACACAGCTCTTTGGTGACCGCATGATGATTGCCAACGCCACCGGATGCTCTTCCATTTACGGCGGAAGTGCGCCAACCTGTCCTTACACCTTCAATGAGGACGGACATGGACCAAGCTGGGCCAACTCCCTCTTTGAGGACAATGCTGAGTTCGGCTTCGGCATGAACCTGGCCCAGGAGGCACGCAGAAACCAGCTGGCCGAGATGATGCTCGGACTGCTTGACCAAGACATCCCGGCAGAGCTTAAAGAAGCCCTCAAGTCCTGGATGGACAATATCAACGATGCCGAAGCAACCAGGACTGCCGCTGCTCGGATCAGGGAACTCCTCCCTGCAGCCATCGAGCAGACCTCAGGCGACCTGCAGGATGTACTCAAAGCGATTTTGGACAATGCAGACATCCTGGTGAAAAAGTCGATCTGGATTATCGGCGGAGACGGCTGGGCCTATGACATCGGCTACGGCGGTTTGGACCACGTCCTCGCTTCCGGTGCAGACGTAAACATTCTGGTCCTAGACACAGAGGTTTACTCCAACACAGGCGGCCAGGCTTCCAAGTCCACACCTACCGGTGCAGTAGCCAAATTCGCCACTGCCGGTAAGAAGACCCGGAAGAAAGATCTGGGTATGATGGCCATGTCCTACGGTTATGTTTACGTAGCATCCGTCGCAATGGGCGCCAACTACAACCAGGTGCTCAGGGCAATGCGGGAAGCTGAGAGCTATGATGGCCCATCGCTCATCATCGCTTACTCACCCTGTATTGAGCACGGTATTGACATGAGCATGAGTGCTGCAGAAAGTAAGAAGGCTGTGGAGTGCGGCTACTGGAACCTGTATCGCTTCGACCCCAGGTTGGAAGCAGAGGGCAAGAACCCCTTCATCCTGGACTCCAAGGAGCCCGATTACGAGCAGTTCCGCAACCATCTCACCAGCCAGGGACGCTACGCCCGCTTGGCCCGTCAGTTCCCCGAACTGGCCGACGATCTCTACGCACAGGCAGAAGCGGACGTACGCCGCCGCTACGAAACTTACAAGCGGTTGGCAAGCTCCTAAGCTTCATACAGCTTAATACAACAGCCCCGGAACAATTGTCCGGGGCTGTTTTTTAGGCAAAGACATGATTGCCAAGCCTCAGTTTGACCTGCCTGGTCCAAACCCAGCTCTTAGGTGAAACCTTCGCTGGGTTCCAGAAAAACAAGGCCCCATCGGTAGGATCCTGCCCTTCCAAAGCCTCCTGCACCGCTTGGTAAGCCAGGTTGTTGGGGGCGTTGTAAATTGCCTTGTTGTCCACCGGTTCAAACTGTCTGGGCTGGAAGATCACTTCCCGCACTGTGGAGGGGAAATCAGGATGCTTCACCCGATTGAGCACAACAGCAGCTACCGCCACCTGACCCCAAAAAGGTTCACCCCTAGCCTCAGCATAAACTAGTTGGGCCAGGAGCTGCCAATCTTCCAGATCAAAGTGGGCGCATTCTGCCGGTATGAAAAATCCACCCTCCTGTGAAGGTAAAATACGGCTCTGCTCGGTCATAATCAGCCTCCTTCCTGCGTCTGTTTATAATATGCAAAATGTGGACGAATGCCCGCCCTGAAAAGAGGGAACGGGCTGCCCTTGTCAAAGTAGCTATAGGAGAAAAAAGCAAAGGAGGTCCTTCTATGTCAACACCTCATAACGCGGCAAAGCCAGGTGATATCGCCAAAACGGTACTGATGCCCGGAGATCCCCTTAGGGCGAAATTTGTGGCCGAAACTTACCTGGAGAATGTAAAGTGCTATAATGAAGTGCGGGGCATGTACGGCTATACTGGAACTTACAAAGGTAAACCGGTCTCAGTGCAGGGCCACGGCATGGGTATGCCTTCCATTGGAATTTATACCTACGAACTGTATAACACCTATGATGTGGACAACATCATCCGCATCGGTTCAGCCGGTGCTATTCGCCAAGACGTAAAAATCATGGACCTAGTCTTCGGCATGGGCGCCTGTACCGATTCAAACTACGCCCACCAATACGGGTTGCCGGGTACCTACGCACCCATTGCCAGCTACCACCTGCTGGCCAAGGCGGTGGAAATTGCCGAGGCTCGGGGCGAAAAGTATTTTGTGGGTAACGTCCTCTCTTCCGACCTGTTTTACAACGAAGTGGGCCCGCCCACTGCTTGGGAGAAAATGGGCGTCTTGGCAGTGGAAATGGAAGCGGCCGCTTTGTACATGAACGCGGCCAGAGCGGGGAAAAACGCCCTCTGCATCCTAACCATTTCCGACGAGGTTTACAGCGGCCGTGAGCTTCCGGCCAAGGACAGGCAGGTCAGCCTAACCACCATGATGGAGGTGGCGTTGGAGCTGGCTGTAAGCCTGTAAAAGCAACTCAAAAGAATGGGCCCAACTTTTGGGGTTGGGCTTTCTTTTTGAAATTATTCCCAGCATTTTTGGAGGTTTATATGAAGAAACCATTCGTCACAGCACAGAAGCTGCAGCAGATCACTGCAGAATTTCCAACACCATTTCACCTTTACGATGAAAAGGGCATTCGCGCCAACGCCCGCCGTTTACGCCAGGCCTTTGCCTGGAATCCGGGCTTTAAGGAATACTTCGCGGTGAAAGCCACTCCCAATCCAGTCATCCTTCAGATCTTACAGGAAGAAGGATGCGGTGTGGACTGCGCCACCCTAACCGAGTTAATGCTGGCCGATGCGGTTGGCTTTGCAGGCGAGGAAATTATGTTTTCGGCTAACATGACGCCCTTTGAGGACTTTTCCCTCGCCTACGAACTGGGGGCAATTATTAATCTGGACGACATCACCGATCTAGAGTATTTCTCCCGCCTCCCTGCCGTACCGAAGAAGGTATGCTTGCGGTATAACCCAGGGGGCGATTTTCGAATCAGCAACGAAATAATGGATACGCCGGCTGAAGCAAAGTACGGCCTGACCAGGCCTCAACTTACAGAGGCTGTAAGGAAGCTGTTAGAGATGGGCGTGGAGGAATTCGGCATCCATGCCTTTTTAGCCAGCAACACCCTTACGGAACAGTACTACCCTGCCCTGGCTAAGCTGCTCTTTTCAGTAGTTGCGGAGCTGGCAGAAGAGACGGGCGCAAACTTCACTTTTGTCAACCTGTCCGGGGGCATAGGTATTCCTTACCGACCGGAAGAAAAACCGGTTGATATTATGGTAGTTGGCGAGGGAGTAAGAAAGGCGTTTGAGGAAGTGCTCACGCCCGTGGGCTTGGGGCACATCGCCATCTTTGCCGAGCTCGGACGTTACATGCTTGGCCCCTACGGTCACCTGATCGCGACTGCCATCCGGGAAAAGCGGATCCACAAAGACTACATTGGCCTGGACGCCTGTGCAGCCAATTTGATGCGGCCGGCAATGTACGGTGCTTACCATCACATTACTGTGGCCGGTAAAGAAGAAAACCCCCATGACCATAAATACGATGTCACGGGGGGGCTGTGTGAAAACAACGACAAATTTGCGGTAGACCGCATGCTGCCAAAGATCGAGATAGGCGATATTGTGGTGATCCACGATACTGGCGCCCATGGCTTTTCCATGGGTTACAACTACAACGGCAAGCTCCGTTCCGCGGAGATCCTACTGCGGGAAGATGGTTCAGCGCAGTTAATCAGGCGCGCCGAAACGCCGCAAGACTATTTCGCCACGCTCAACCTGCCGCTCAAATCAGGTTTGGCGTAATCTATCCTTAAACTTGGCCCGGAACTTAGCTACCTTGGGAGCAATAACCATCTGGCAGTAACCCTGCTCCGGATTACGGGCGAAGTAATTCTTATGGTATTCCTCCGCAGGATAGAACTGGGCCAGCTCCGTTATCTCTGTGACAATTGGGTCTGGCCACAGTTCGGCCATTTCCCCTTTAACTTCTTCCGCAATCTGTTTCTGTTCGGGGTTAGCATAGAAAATAACCGAACGGTATTGGGTGCCTATATCATTTCCCTGTCTGTTCAGAGTTGTGGGATCATGGGTTGCAAAGAAGATCTCCAAAAGTTCGCGGTAGCTGATTACAGCGGGATCGTAACTGATCTCCACCACTTCCGCATGCCCCGTATCATCGCGGCAGACCTGCTGATAGGTGGGATTGGGCACATGGCCACCGCTGTAACCGGGAGTGACGCGCCCCACTCCCTCTAGAGCGCCGAAAATAGCCTCTAAACACCAGAAGCAACCGCCGCCAAGTACTGCAGTTTCCCGTTTCATATCTATCTCCCTTTCAAACTATGATGTGCAGAGAAGGTGATCACTTGGAAAGTATCTACGCTTACCCGGAGTACTATGATATTGCCTTTTCCTACCGGAATATCCCGGCCGAGACAACAGTGATGGAAGAGGCTATGGCCAAATACTCCCGCATACCCGTGAAAACGGTCTTAGAGCTGGCCTGCGGCAACAGCCCCCATATGCTCGAATTCATGAAGCGGGGCTACACTTACGCCGGGCTTGATATCAGCGCCACCATGCTCGATTTCGCCCGCAAAAAAGCGGCCGAGGCCAACTGCAATCCCCGGTTTTATCAGGCCAGCTTCATTGATTTCGAACTGGATGAACCGGTGGACTTCATTTACATTATGCTCGGTTCTCTGTACGTCAGCAACACAGACGAGCTGCTGCAGCATTTCGCTACGGTGGAAAAGGCCCTAAAGCCCGGCGGCCTTTATTTTCTGGACTGGTGCGTGGACTTCTCGCCCCTAAACTACACCCAGGACCGCTGGACCATGAAGCGAGACCACATTTCTGTTACCACCCACTACATCACCAGGCTCCACCACGCTGCTGAACAGCTCTTTACCGAAGAGATCACCCTAAGGATCAAGGACGGGATCAGGCAGCGGCGTTTGGTCCACCGCGGCTTGAGACGCGCCATCTTTCCCCAGGAATTCCTGCTCGCTGCCACTAGACTCAATAACTTCGAGTTCATAGGCTGGTGGAACGACTGGGATCTCAAGGTACCTTTAGGAGAAGGGCGGGGCG
>DGFC01000154.1:5455-5760 GCA_002391465.1 Firmicutes bacterium UBA3910
TCATAGGCTGGTGGAACGACTGGAATTGGCATCAACCCTTAGCTGAAGTGGGCGATAAGGAAATTGTACGTCCAATCACCGTACTGCGCCGCCGTTAGACTAGGACTTGGCACCGGGGAAATCGCTCAGATGGGCGTCCAGGGCATCAATGGAAAGCTGCAGTTCTCGAACCAATAGGGCCAGAGAAATGAGCAGCAGAATCAGGCTGAGACTGAATACCACGTTGGCTAGGATTGTGCTACCTGCAAAGAGCAAAAACATACACACAACACAGAAGAAAAAGCTGAGGGCACTGAAAATCTGCA
>DGFC01000097.1:0-8887 GCA_002391465.1 Firmicutes bacterium UBA3910
ATCTCTATCCAGTGAGAGGTTCAAACGTGCCGGATACCTCAGTCTGACAAAATGCTACTCTGCAAGGTAGATGTAAATTTTGGAACCGCCGTATACCGCACGGTACGTACGGTGGTGTGGGAGGTCGGCTACTCAACTAATGGGTAGCCTCCTACCCGATTGGCCTTAATTGTAACACGGTGCCATGGTGCGGAGTCTCGCATATATGCTTTACTTACGGTACAGCTCCGCGTCAAAGATCCAAGTGGCTGAACCATCAGCCCACTCCATCGCCCACAAGAGACGAATCTTGCCACTTACCGAGGGCGCTACAGCCCAGTTGACGTCGGTTATGCCATCAAGCAGCACAATGGCTTGCACCACTTCACCATTAATCTCCCGGGGAAAGGATAAACGCCATTTTCCCTCGACAACCGCATCCTTGTCCCAAGCGGCATGGCTCATACTGTATGTTCCGTCTGGATTGACAACTACCATGCCTTGGTCAGCGCCATCTACCACCTCATGTGTCACGTAGTCACCATCGCCAGGTTGGCGTATGTCTCTAACCGTAGTTGGAGTCCAGATGTACCAGGTACCATAGAGGCTGGTAAAGTCCAACAGAAACTCGTCTATTTCTTCCTCCTCTTCTTCTGCTTCCTTGGTTTCCATTACCGTTTCCCCAACAACTTCTTCAGGCACGCTTACTGTCTCTTCGATTACTTCCTCATCTTCTGCTTCTTCTTCAGTCCAGGGTTTGGTGTAAACAGGTTCAGACCACGCCTCTGCCCTTGGCATCAATATTAAAGCGGAGGACACAAGGACAACCAAGAGCACACTCCATAAGACTATACGTGACATAGATTTTTCCCCCTTTGCCGGAGCTGTTTATAAAAAACTTATTCACTTCGTTAGTAATTTCTCCTTCTGTTTTAGGCCGTGGTTGGAAAATTTAACCTGAAAACAAGGCTGCGTCCTGAACGATGCTGCCCTACCGGTTGAACTTCGTTTTGACTTTCCACAAGTGACTACTGGATGAAAAAGGTATCTGTTGCCCGAACCAATGACTTTTGTCCCCAGACGCTGTTTCTCTACGCTACATACAAAGAAGACGGAACCCCTAATTTTGGTTTGTTCTGCTGGTTCAGCTACTTGTGAGATGGGGAGCTCGGAGTCATGGCCAGTATAGGCGGGGAGAAGTTGACCAAAGAGCGTATTCATGCAACTGGAGTGTTTTCAGCAAAGCTAGTCATAGAAGCAGTTCTGCCCCTAGCCGACTATTTCCGTAACACGAACGGCCATAGCACCGACACAATAACCCAGCGGAGACCAGTAGGGGAGAGGCACTTGATGTACCTATAATAAACAGCAGTCCCCTAGCCTTTGAACTGGAAGTAGCCCAGGCAGTTCCCCTGCAAGACGGTGAAGTGCTGTTGTGTAAAATACGGAATGTGTTGGTTGATGAGGAACTTGCAGATGAACAAAAGACGGTTGAAGAGAGGCTCCAGGCCATAGCTCCCGTGGGGACAACCTGCCACACATACTTCTCTTGGCATGGCAAGAGCCTTGGCAGGTGGGGTGAACCAATGCAGAGCATTCTGTCTGCAAGGGGAGGAAATGTTTGGTAATAGGCGAATAATGGCAGGTAAAAGCAAGTAAGAAGGGACGGTCCGTATGGCATTAAGAGACGGTTTACAACGTAGTACGCCCGAAAGTCAAGGAGTAGATTCAGCAGCAATCTCCCGATTGCTGGATTATTTCGCCGAAAAAGAGCTGGAGATTCACAGCATTATGCTTCTTCGCAACGGAAAAGTAATTGCAGAAGGCTGGTGGGATCCTTACAGCGCTGACCGGCCCCATATGCTCTTTTCTTTAAGTAAGAGTTTTACATCCACTGCCATAGGTTTTGCAGTGCAAGAAGGACTTCTGACAGTAGATGATAAGGTCTGCGATTTCTTCCCAGACCAGTTGCCAGAGAAAGTCGGTCCTAACCTGGCTGCAATGCGAGTACGTCATCTCCTCAGTATGTCAACTGGCCATGAGGAAGACACCACAGGTAGGGTGACATCTGCACCCGATGGAGATTGGGTGAAGGCGTTTTTGTCCCTTGATGTGGAGCGGGAACCGGGTACTTATTTCGTTTACAACACCGCTGCCACTTACATGCTCGCAGCCATTCTACACAAGTTAACTGGCCAGACCCTGATTGATTACCTCACTCCCCGCCTGTTTGAACCCTTGGGGATTGAGGGGGCAACCTGGGAAACTTGCCCGCGGGGAATTAATACCGGCGGTTATGGCCTAAATATTAAGACTGCAGACATCGCCAAATTCGGCCAGCTCTACCTGCAGCGGGGAATGTGGGAAGGAAAACAGCTGCTCAGTCCCGAGTGGATCGAAGAAGCGACCAGGAAGCATATCGACAACGGTGACGACCCCAATAATGACTGGAACCAGGGTTATGGTTATCAATTTTGGCGGTGTAGGCACAACGTATACCGCGGTGACGGTGCCTTTGGTCAGTTCTGCATCGTTGCTTCAGAGAAAGACCTGGTTGTGGCCATCACTTCCGGTGCGAATGATATGCAGGGTGTGATGAACGGTATCTGGGATATCATCTTACCCGCCCTGTCTCCAGCTGCTCTGCCGGAAAACGAAGCAGAACAAAAGCGCCTGCAAGCACGGCTGGCAGAACTGGCTCTACCAATCTTGCCTGGAGAAAAATTGGAAAAGGCTGCAAAATTTGCGGGACGCTACGTTTTCCCCGCCAATGACCTGGGTCTCTCTTCCATCACCCTTCAGTTTGGCTCGGACGCCTGCGAGGGTAATCTGGAGTTACCGTACGGTAAAACACCTGTTACGTTCGGCTATGGCTACAACGCAGAAGGTGTCTTCCCAGCGCCACAAGGTATTACTCCCGCCTATTCCAGTGCCACCTGGGAAGATGACAACACCCTGGTGTTGTTGAGCAGGTTGGTAGAAACGCCGTTTGCTTACACTATGACTCTTAAGTTCGCACCGGGTAAAGTCGACTTAGAAGTGAAGGCTAACTGCGGCTTTGGTCAGAGTGAGTTACCCAGCCTAGAAGGTAAACTGGAATAAGCTAAAATTACAAGGAGCAGCTTGACGGAAAGACCAAGCTGCTCCTTTTCTTCTTTAGAACTATCTTCCAAAAGATTACTGCATTAGTATCCTTCGTTTTTCCTCACTCATCTTTTCCAACGCGTAACGAAACGACACCCTCGGCATAGTCTCTTTGTGCTGCATTAGATAGTCGAAAACAAGCTCAGGCTGTTTGGTGGATAGGACTTTAAGCATCCAGCCGTAACCTTTGCGTACCAGGTCGTGTTCATCCTGCATAAGCAGATCAGATACGCGCAGTGGTTTCGTTTCGGCGTATTTGTTTTGCTTAATTGAGGGAATGAGGACAACGGCAGCGGCGCGGCGCAGGCAGAATTCGTCACGCTGCGTCCACAAAAGCGTCCGCTCTGACAGCTCTGGGTATTGGCAGATCAGCTCGCCAAAGGCATGGGTGCAGAAATCATCGCAGTCGCCCCAGCCTCGCAGATACTGCTCCAGCCAGCGTTCGAAAGGGGGGAATGTGTCCCTGTCGTACTGTTTTCTCACGCGGTAGGCGAAATCAAAGGCAATAACCTTCATGGGCCAATTGCGCTGTTCTAAGAGACTCTCACAGACCGCAAACACAAACTCCTTTGACTTGTCCGGCAGGTCCCTGTAAACCAGTGCCGAGACACGGCGAACATCACTGGTTTTTATCTTGCCTGTCAAAGGAGTCAGGCCTACACTTTCGAGTTCGGTTTTTATACGGATAAGAATGTCAGCCACCAAAATCACCACCTTCTTAGCAATTAGGCTTCTCTACAGTTAACAGTACATATTTAAACAAGCCGTTTGGTGCCTGCAGATCAGAATAGTTATGCCAGAAGATTTCATAGGTGTTCTCCAACACCAAAGCTTGTTCCCTTCCTCGGGTAGTGCCTGCACTTAAATGCTCCGCCCATGTCATTTCTCCGGTCTTAACCGCGCCAGTATGGATGCTGAAATCTGCGTACCCCGCATCGGAATTGGCCGGCGGCCTCCAGTAGGTTGGATCGTTGGTTAACATGATGACGAAACCTTCGCTGAACTCGTCCAACACAGCTGACAGCTTTTCCACCCTGCGGACGTCCTTCCAAAAGTCGTAACATCCCACGTCTTTTGCGCTGTGTTTTTTCAGGTGAAATACTTCGCCGTTGATCTTGGCGGAGAAAGATTTCGTCTTGTATTTCAGTTCGATTGGGTATACGTCCTTATTTACGCGCACCAAGATGTCTACTGCGGTAGCGGGGTCATGGGGCGGCGGGTATTCCAAGCGAAGCTCAGCATGGGGAACCATCGATCTGATCTCCCATGCCAAAGCGAATTGAAAGTCAGCCTCGGAATGAAAAACGGGTCTCCTTCTACTAAGGCTTGCTAGAACAGCGGGCACAGCCAGCAGCATGATCAGCATTTTTCCCCCTTTGCGTTGGCCGCATCGTTCAACTGAATCTAAAGGATGATGAACAGGCAGACAAGGACGCCGATCAAGGGAAGGACACAGCCCAGTGGTGTGGGTGGTTTCTTGGCTCGAAGCATCTTAGCTGGCGCGGAATAATAGCCCAATCTGCGCTTGATCCTTCTCTCTGCGTTTGTTACTATCCGCAACGGTCTGGTAGCAGCTGTTATTCCTGTCTTCCTTTTGATCGTCTTCTTGGCCTTTGTCACTCCCAAAACAGTCTTGAGCGATGGTTTTCGGTAGCGAAAGAACCTCATTGGAATCCTCTCCTTTACCAGTCGGTCCGCCCCTCCATTGCCTCAGCAAAGTTACACTAAAACATTCTACAAAAATCTGAAATTTCCTGGTACAGTTTCCTTGGGAAGGGGGAATCTCTACTCTGTCAGTCCGTGGGAGAAGGATCTGCCTTGGGGAAAACGCAGCTGTTTGAGATCGGAGCTCGCTCCGATCTTTTTTCTTGGAAAAAAACGGGCTAACGGGGGTTCTTTTTATTAAATGATATTGAAAACCATTCTCATGTTTGCTATGCTAAATATAAGCAAATTAGTAATAAATTACACTCAGAAAGGTGGGCTACTATGTTGGTTGAACAATATGGTCCCCTCAAGGGTCAAATGCTGCAGATCATGGATGAAACAGGTTTCATTGTCCAACCGGACCTGGTTCCGGATCTGAGCGACGAAGAGTGGTTAGAGTTATACAAAACAATGCTGAGAACGAGAACCGCTGATATGAAAGCGCTGCAGCTGCAGCGGCAAGGGCGTATGCTGACCTATGCGCCCAACACCGGGCAGGAAGCAGCCCAGGTGGGCTCGGCTGCAGCCATGGAAAAGAATGATTGGCACGTTCCCGCCTTCAGGGAACTGGGCGCCTGGCTTCATCGGGGTGTACCTTTGGAGACTGTTTACCTTTATTGGTACGGCAATGAATACGGCAGTAAGTTCCCGGAAGGCGTCAAGAATCTCCCCATTGCCGTTCCCATCGGCTCCCAACTGGCCCATGGCGTTGGACTGGCGATGGCCTCCAACATCAAGGGTGAAAGAGACGTGACAGTCGCTTATATCGGCGATGGAGGCACCTCCATCGGTGACTTCAGCGAAGCTCTCAACTTCGCCGGAGTGTTCGAAGCACCGATTGTTTTCATCATCCAAAACAACCAATACGCTATCTCCGTTGCCCGCCATAAACAAACCAAAGCTGAAACCCTGGTGCAGAAGGCGGTGGCAGCCGGCATCCCCGGAATTTTGGTGGACGGCAATGACCTCATGGCCATGTACGCTGCCACAAAGGACGCCATTGATCGCGCCAGACAGGGGGGCGGCCCAACCTTAATCGAAGCCTACACCTACCGCCTCGGTGCCCACACTACCTCCGACGATCCCACCAAGTACAGGGAAGACTCTGAGGTGGAAAAGTGGAAGCCCAAGGATCCCATCAAACGGATGAAGGCTTATCTGATCAGCCGGGGAGTGTGGAGCGAAGAGCAGGATGAGGCGTTTCAGGAAGAATACGGTGAGTACGCGCTAGAGGTGTTCCGTAAGGTGGAAGCTGAAGGAGAACCGAAGGTAGAAGACCTGTTTAAGTACACCTATAAGGAAATGCCTGCGCATATCCGCGAGCAGTATGAAGAGTATCTCGAGTATTTAGAGGGGAAGGTGGAGTAAATGGCCCTTATGAACCTGATTGGCGCAATTAACCATACCTTGGACTATGAGATGGGGCGCGATGAATCGGTTGTGGTTTTTGGCGAAGACGTGGGCTTAGAAGGGGGCGTTTTCCGGGCAACTGTGGGCCTGCAGGAAAAGTACGGGGCGAAGCGCTGCTTTGACACACCCATTGCTGAAGCAGCCATTGTGGGCACGGCAGTGGGCATGGCCATCAATGGTCTCAAGCCGGTAGCCGAAATCCAATTTTCCGGTTTTGCCTATCCAGCCTTCAACCAGATCATCTCCCACGTAGCCCGCATGCGCAACCGTACCAGGGGACAGCGCAATCTTCCCTTGGTAATCCGCATGCCCCACGGGGGCGGCATTAAAGCTTTGGAACACCATTCTGAAAGCCTGGACACCCTCCTTGGCCATATCCCTGGCCTGAAGGTTGTCACGCCTTCTACGCCCTATGATGCTAAGGGGCTGCTCCTTTCTGCCATTCGGGACGAGGATCCGGTTATCTTCCTCGAACCCTCGAAAATTTACCGGGCGTTCAGACAGGAAGTGCCGGAAGACGATTACACCATTCCCCTTGGCAAAGCGAAGGTTTTAAAACAGGGCACAGACGTGACTGTTGTGACCTGGGGCGCCTATGTCCATGAGGTTTTGAAGGCAGACAAGATTCTGCAGGAGGAAGGGATTAACGCGGAGATCATTGACCTGCGCACAATTTCCCCCATCGATGGGGAGACCATTATCGACTCGGTCCAGAAAACGGGCAGGTTTGTGGTGATCCACGAAGCGGCCAAATCCTTTGGCCCAGGGGCAGAACTCATCGCCTTGGTCAATGAAGGGGCGTTTCTGTACCTGGAAGCTCCGCCTACCAGGCTGGCAGGCTTTGACGTAACCATACCCCTGCCCCGGGGCGAACACCATTATTTCCTGGATGCTGACCGCATGGCAGCAGGTATTAGAAAAGTTGTCCGCTACTAAGGCTTGTGCGAGTGAGGAGGCTGTGCCATGCTTGAATTTAGATTCCCTGATATCGGCGAGGGTATCGCCGAAGGCGTAATATTGAACTGGTTTGTGGAAGTGGGGCAGGAAGTGAAGGAAGGGGACTCCCTGTTCCTAGTTGAGACAGACAAAGTTAATGCAGAAATCCCTTCACCCGCCAGCGGTAAAATCGTTGCCCGCTTCGGCGAAGTGGGAGATACGATCAATGTTGGCGATGTGGTGGTGACAATAGACGATGGCTCTGGAGTAAACGTCGAACCTCCACAGGCAGAACCTGTAGAGGAAGACAACGCAGCGGTTGTGGGAGCTTTGGAAAGCTCATCACAGGTTTTGGCAACGAGCACTGAACACAGCGTTGAAAGTGCTGAAATGAGTAAAGGCAGGGTCCTGGCCACTCCGGTAGCCCGTAAACTGGCCAAAGACCTAGGGGTGGATATTACCACCATCCAGGGCACAGGCCCGGCAGGGCGGGTGATGAAGGAAGATATTAGGCGGGCAGCGGAAGTAAAACCAATGCAGGCGGCAGCCGCTGCACCTGTTGCAGCTGAACTGGAAGAACGGATTGCCCTCACCACCTTGGGCAAGACAATTGCCAGGAACATGGCAGTATCTAAACAGGAAATACCCCATGCTGCGGTAATGGATGAGTTTGACGTGACAGAACTGGTCAAATTC
Organism: Firmicutes bacterium UBA3910; assembly: GCA_002391465.1. Lineage (GTDB taxonomy): Bacteria > Bacillota > Limnochordia > Darwinibacteriales > Darwinibacteriaceae > UBA3910. Next base: position 7,873 of record DGFC01000097.1, read on the forward strand.
AGGCAGGAGAGTAAAGAACTGGCCGAACGGGAAGGCTCCAAGCTCACCTATATGCCTTTCCTGATCAAAGCAGTTGCCTTGGCTTTGCAGGAGCATCCCCTCTTCAATGCCAGCTTCTCGGCTGAGACCAATGAGATCATTTTGAAAAAATACTACAACATGGGCATTGCAGTGGACACTCCCGATGGTCTCTTGGTGCCTGTCATTAAAAAGGCTGACCAGAAAGGGCTCCTTGCCCTGGGCAGGGAAGTGCAGGAACTGGCCCGGAAAGCGCGGGAACGCACACTTTCACTTGATGAGATCCAGGGCGGTACCTTCACCTTGACCAACTACGGTGCAGTGGGTGCCCTGACTGGCATACCCGTGATCAAACATCCGGAAGCGGCCATTTTAGGCATTGGCTCCATCACCAAAAAGCCGGTAGTCAATGACAACGACGAGATCACGATCCGCCATATTCTACCCATAACACTTGCCTTTGATCACCGTTTCATTGACGGGGGCAGCGCGGGCAGATTCCTCATGCGCCTCAAAGCGTATTTACAGGAGCCGCTTTTGCTGCTTTTGGCCTAAAGGGGTGATGGTATGAAACAATACAAAATCGCGATACTGGGCGGCGGCCCCGGCGGCTATGTGGCAGCCATTAAGGCAGCCCAGCTGGGTGCTGAAACGGTTCTGATTGAAGGGGGCGCCATCGGTGGGGTCTGCCTCAATGAGGGGTGCATTCCCACCAAGACACTGCTCAAAAGCGCCAAGGTTTATCAAGACATTTTACATTCGGAAAAGTACGGAATAGGAATCGGCGGCCAGGCGGAGATCAGAATCGATTGGTCCGCCATGCTCCAGCGCAAGGATAACGTTGTGAGTCAGCTCACTTCAGGCGTGGAAAACCTGCTCAGGCAGAACGGAGTGGATGTGATCAAAGGCTTCGGTGAAGTACTTGATAAAAACACCATCCTGGTTAACGGCGAGAAGGTCAGCTTCGAAAACTTGATCATCGCCACCGGCTCCAGCC
>DGFC01000097.1:9066-11942 GCA_002391465.1 Firmicutes bacterium UBA3910
TCATCGCCACCGGCTCCAGCCCCACCATTCTGCCCATCCCGGGCTTGGCAGAGGCGCTGGAAATGGGCCTGGCGGTCACCAGCACCGGAGCCCTGGAGCTGGAGGAAATCCCCGACGAAGTGGTTATTGTTGGCGGCGGGGTTGTGGGCATGGAATTTGCTGCCCTCTTCAACGCCTTGGGCTCAAAGGTCACTGTTCTGGAAAAATTTACGGTGCTGGGCAGCTTGGACAGCGAACTTCAGAGGTATATGCTGCGCCTTTTACAGCGGAAGGGCGTTGAGATTTACAACCAAGCGGACGTGAAGCGCTTCGAAGGCTCCACCGTTGTGGCTGAGATCAAAGGGGAAACCAGAGAGTTTGCCGGTGACAAAGTGATTGTCAGCTTGGGCAGAAGGCCAAATTTGCAGGCGGTGGAAAAACTGAATCTCGCTTTGGAAAGGGGAGCGATTCGCACCAACGAGCGCCTGGAAACGAGCATCCCCGGTGTGTACGCCATCGGTGATGTGAACGGCAAGCAGATGCTGGCCCATGTGGCCTCAGCTGAAGGTTTGGTTGCGGTGAGGAACATCATGGGTGACCAGGCTGTGATCAACTACGACCGGGTCCCGGCTTGTATCTACTCCTTCCCGGAAGTGGCTGTTGTGGGCCTAACGGAAGAAGAGGCCAGGAAGCGGGGGCACGAGCTCAGGACGGGAACTTTCCCCTTGGCTGCCAACGGCAAAGCTTTGGCGGAAGGCGAGACGGAAGGCCTGATCAAGATTGTTGCCGATGCGAAGTACGGTGAAATCCTGGGTGTGCACATCATTGCCGCCCAAGCAACGGATCTCATCTCCGAAGCAGTGTTAGCCTTGGACCTGGAGGCAACGCTGGAGGAGCTGGCCATGGCTATCCATCCCCATCCCACTTCTTCCGAGATTGTGATGGAAGCGGCCCATGTGGCTTTGGGGCAGGCTATTCATGTGTTTAAGAGACAGTAGGAGAAGTAGATCTGAAGTTCTAAAGAGGCAGTGGATCAAAAAAGAAACAAAATAGCACGAATAGAAGAAGAAACCGGGTCAGAGTACATTGCCCTGACCCGGTTTTCCCTTTTTTCAGTCAAACAGACATTGGAGAAACTCGTCTCTAGTGATGCCGATGAAATATTCTTCCAAGGGGACTTCGGCTAAAACTTCTGATACAGCGCTTTCCCGGTATTGGGTGCCGTTTAGCTTCTCAGCCAGCTCCCTCACATCCCGCTGCCCAAAGAAGTCGCCGAAGATGTTCAAGTCCTGAATGAGCCCCTCCTGTACATTAAGCTTAAGCTCCAGTTTGCCTCCTGTGAACCGGGCTTCCTTTTCCATTTCACATTCAGGTGAAGCACCGTAATTCCATTCCCAGCGGGCGTAGCGCTTCTCTTTCAGTTCGTGGACAATGGCCCACTCTTCTTCGCTGAGGACGTACTCTTCCAGTTCACCGGGGATCAGGTACTGCCAGAGTGTCTCTTTGAACTCTTCAATCGTTATGGGTGTTTCTAGGTAAGGATAGATGTTGGTAACCCTGCTCCGCACCGATTTAACTCCTTTGGACTGGAGTTTATCGGCCCGAACGTTTAACGCTTCCTGCACCACCGAAAGATCGGAGTTAAAGAGGATAGTACCATGGTGGAGGAGGCGGTTTTTGGCCCAGTACTGGGCGTTGCCTGAGAACTTTTTACCGTCGATGGTAATATCGTTGCGACCGGAAAACTCCGCCTTGACACCTAGACTGGCGAGGGCGGCAATAACCGGTTTGGTGAAATGTTCGAAGTTGCTCACAACGCTTTTATCGCTGTCGACAATGAATGTGAAGTTCAAGTTGCCAAAGTCATGGTAAACGGCGCCGCCGCCGGATAATCTGCGTACAACGTGGATGCCCTTTTCTTTAATAAAGGGGGCGTTTACTTCAGCCACTGTATTTTGATTGCGGCCGATCACTACGGTAGGTTCGTTCTGCCACAGGATGGCGTATTCTTCACTGGGGTCTAAGTAATTGAGGACGTACTCTTCCAGTGCTAAGTTAATACGGGGATCGGTATGATTATTGACTACCTTGATCATTGAACCACCTCTTTTCCGGGAATAATGCCTATAGGAAGATCTTACGTTACTTACCAGGGGCTGTCAATTACTCAGTAAAATACTAATAAAAAAGAAAAGGATTGTAACCAAATCCACATCTTGGTACACTAAAAACGGGAGGTGAAGCGGATGGCGTTGGACAAACGCAGGGACTTCATCATTAACACAGGTTATTTCCTTCTAATCATAGCCATTGTCTATGTGGTAATCAAATACCTACTGGGTTTAGTGGCTCCGTTTCTGATCGGTTTTTTGGTGGCCTTAGTCCTGCAGCGGTTCATTGGCTTTCTCGCGGATAAACTGAGGTTTCCGCGGAAACTTGCAGCGGTCTTATCCATACTCCTTTTTTACCTTATCATCGGCCTGCTGTTGATTCTATTGGGCATGAGCGCTTACGCGGGTGTTAAAGATCTGGTGGAGAAAATGCCCCGGCTCTATTCGACAGACATCGAACCTGCCCTAGCCCGGTTTTTTGAATACATAGAAGGTATTATGATCCGCTTTGATCTGGATCTGGCGCAGATCTTGGAAGATTTCCATGTCCAGGTTTCCCAATCCATCGGCAATCTTGTCTCCGAAGTCTCATCCCGGGCGATTGGAGCCATTACCTCCACCGTGACCTGGGTGCCTAAGCTGTTTTTTGGGATAGTCTTATCCATCATTTCCTCCGTGTTTTTTGCCATGGACTTCGAAAAGGTTACCGAGTTCTTCACCAACCTGCTGCCCCATGACAGGCGGGGCATCGTAAGTGCTGTCTCTTTTAAACAACTGACGCTGGCG
>DGFC01000120.1 GCA_002391465.1 Firmicutes bacterium UBA3910
TTTTTCTTCTTTGTTTTTTTTTTCAAGCAGAAGACGAGGTGCTGCTTGGCTTGGATTGGGAGCTTCGCGGAAGTCCCTGTGGTATTTCGGGGCTGGCCTGTGATTCGCGCCGGGTACAGCCTGGTGATTTATTTGTTGCCATTTCAGGTTATCAAGTGGATGGGCATAGGTTTGTCCATGATGCTCAACAACGGGGTGCTGCAGCGGTAGTAGTAGAACGCTGGATTCCCGACCTTGATATTCCTCAGGTCAAAGTTGGCTCTACACGTATTGCCCTGAGCCGGATCAGTGCTAACTTCTACGGTCATCCCAGTAGAAAACTGCGTGTTCTGGGTGTAACCGGCACGAATGGCAAAACAACAAGCACATATTTCTTACGGTCTATTTTTAATGCTGCCGGCTACCGGGTAGGTGTAATCGGCACTATCGAAGTTCGCATTGGTGATCGGACCGAAGAAGCGGTACGTACAACACCGGATGCTTTAAGTCTCCAGCGCATGTTGAGCGAAATGGTTTCTGAGGGTATCGAAGTGGCCATCCTAGAGGTTTCTTCCCATGCGCTGGCTCTGCACCGTACAGATGATATAGATTTTGATGGTGCCCTCTTCACTAACTTGTCCCAGGATCACCTCGATTTCCATTCTGACTTAGATGATTATTTCTTGGCCAAGGCGAAACTGTTCGACAACCTCAAGGGAACGGCTGCCTTAAACTATGATGAGCGGTGGGGCAGAGAGTTGGCCGCCAGAACGGGCGGAGACGTGATCAGCTACGGTGTGGAGCAGGCTGCAGACGTTACAGCGGAAAAGATAGAGTTGGAAAAATCGGGTGTTTCTTATATACTGAAGAGTAAGGAGGGGCAAACCTCGATCGATTTGCGACTCACGGGTTATTTCAACGTGTTAAACTCCCTAGGTGCAGCAGCGCTGGCCTTTGGGCTGGGTGTTGACCTGAATGCAATCAAGGCAGGCTTGGAAGGGTTATCGGGAGTACCAGGTCGCTTTGAGCGGATCGAGAATGCCGCGGGTTTGAATGTGATTGTGGATTATGCCCATACGCCGGCTGGCTTAGAAAACATCCTACAAACTGCCCGGGCACTTGTTTCCCACGGGCGGTTATTTTTAGTGTTTGGAGCGGGGGGCGATCGGGATAGGGCTAAACGCCCCCTGATGGGTGCTGCCGCCGGTCGGTTGGCAGATGTGGTGATTATCACCTCGGATAATCCGCGCAGTGAAGACCCGGCTGAGATTTGCTCCCAGATCGAAACAGGTCTCCTGACAGTTGATTCCCCTGCTGAGCACATGGTGGTCTTGGATCGTAGAGCCGCCATCCGCACAGCGATTAATATGGCTTCCCCAGACGATTTGGTGATCATTGCGGGGAAAGGCCATGAGACGTATCAGGAGTTCGCCGATGGGCGGATTCATTTCGACGATGGGGAAGAGGTCAGGGCCGCAATTAAGGAGCTGAAGTAATAATGCGTCCCCTAACACTCGAACAGATTGCGAAGTTCTCAGGTGGAGAAGCTATCGGCTCAGGTGTTGTTGAGCAGATCACGATTGACAGCAGACTGGCAACGGCCGGTAGTTTGTTTGTAGCCTTAGTTGGAGAAAAAAGGGATGGACATGAGTTCGTGTCTGATGTGCTGGCAAAAGGCGGTTTTGCTATGGTCAGGAAGGGTTTTTCTGACCAGCCTGGGCTAATTGTGGTGGATGATCCCCTGCTGGGTCTGCAGAATTTCGCCACCGCCTATCTAGCTGAACGGGACATACCGGTTGTAGCGGTTACAGGTAGCAACGGAAAAACCTCTACCAAGGACATGATCGCCCAGGTTTTGCGCTCGCGCTACGCGGTCCACAGTACACAGGGGAATTACAACAATGAAATTGGTGTGCCCCTAACGGTGCTGGGTGTGGGCGAGGGAGATGAAGTGTTAGTTGCAGAAATGGGTATGCGTGGGCTCGGTCACATCAAGAGACTGACCGAAATCTGTCCGCCGGATCTCGGAGTTATTACCAACATTGGGCCGGTCCACCTAGAACTTCTAGGCAGCATGGGCAATGTGGCCCAAGCGAAAGGCGAACTGCTTGAGGCTCTGGATGAGGATGGAGTAGCAATCCTCAATGGTGATGATCCCTCCGTGCGCGGCCAGGCCCGTTCTTTCAAGGGTAAGATTATTTACTACGGTCTAGATGCCGCCAACGATTTGGTTGCCAGTGGCATTGCCATTGATTTGGAGGGCCGTCCCAGCTTTAATGTGCGCTACGAAGGGCAGGAGGCCCAGGTGACGCTGGCCGTGCCCGGGGTACACAATGTTTGGAATGCCTGTGCTGCACTGGCGGTTGGCGCGCGTTTTGGTGTTACCCTTCAGGCAGGGGCAGAGGCATTGGCAGATTTGACGTTGAGCGCCATGCGCCTCGAGGTACAGCGTACACCCGATGGCATTGTTGTCCTCAATGACAGTTATAACGCAAGTCCCGCTTCCATGAAGGTGGCCTTGGATACGCTGGCTCATATGTACTGTTCGGGTCAGCGAATCGCAATTTTGGGAGACATGCTGGAGTTGGGAGATATGGCCGAAGAGGCCCATCTGGACATTGGGGCATACGCGAAAAGATCGGCGACCCAGTTGTTTTTTATCGGCGAGTATGCTCCGCTCATGCAGGAGGGAGCAGGTACGGGACAGGTTTTCGCGACGGTAGAGGACTTCCTGGCGACGGGCTTTGAGGCCTCAGAAGATGATTTAGTCTTAATTAAGGCGTCTCGCGGCCTGAAGTTTGAACGGATTGTGGATCAACTGATGAAAGGTGGGAGTTAGGTGGCTCCATCTGCTGCTCCATTTGTTAGTGCACTTGTTGCCTTTTTTGTTTCACTGCTAATCGGTCCGTGGTTAATCTCCTATCTGCACCGCTTACGGGCGGGACAGCGCGTCCGGGAGGATGGGCCCAAGACCCACCTGACTAAATCGGGTACGCCAACCATGGGCGGCATTATGATCGTAATCGCACTTGTAGTTGCTACAGTATTCTTCTATCCCCTGACTGATAATCAGATTATCATGCTCTTTGCCATCGTGGGTTTCGCGGTAGTTGGTTTTCTAGACGACTACATCAAGGTAGTGGCCAAACGTTCGCTGGGTCTGCGTGCCCGGGAGAAGTTGGTTGCCCAGTTTGGCTTGGGGCTCCTAATCGCCCTCTACGCCTCCGCTAGGGTGGGTACTGATTTCCTGATCCCCTTCTCAACGAACACCTTGGAACTACCCGTCTGGCTCTACGTTCCCGTGACAGTATTTGTTCTGGTGGGGACGGTGAATGCGGTCAATTTGACTGATGGACTCGACGGGCTGGCCACAACGTCAGTGGCTGTGAGCATGACTGCTTTTGGCCTTATTGCCTTCCTTTTAGGTTACTACGATCTAACGGTGGTAACTGGCGCGTTGGTGGGCGGTTGTCTTGGCTTTCTATGGTTTAACGCCCCGCCTGCGCGGATTATTATGGGTGATACCGGTTCCTTTGGCTTAGGGGCAGCCTTAGCCGCAATTGCAATTTTAACTAAGACCACCCTTTACCTGCCCATTATTGGTGCCCTCTATGTGATTGAGACTTTGTCAGTTATCATTCAGGTCGCGTATTTCCGCCTTACTCGCGGTGGGCGCGTTTTCCGGATGGCTCCCCTCCATCACCATTTTGAAGAAACGGGCCTAGCCGAAACGACTGTTATGATCCGCTTTGTGTTAACTGCAGTTCTTTTTGCAGCCGTGGGGTTGTTGGCTTTTCTCTAACGGCATATGAATTAGGGAGGGGGCGACAGACATGTTCACAAAAGAGGGCAAACCAGACTATCTGATTTTTGGAGCGGTTATCATCCTGCTTGGACTTGGACTGGTCATGGTTTTTAGTGCTTCTTACGTGATGGGCCTATCCCAATTCGGTAATCCCTACTTCTATTTCCAAAGACAGGCAGTCTTCGCCGCAGTTGGCCTGATCTTCATGTTCTTACTGATGAGGTTGGACTACCACGTCTTCAAACCCCTTGCCCTGCCAGGACTGGTAGTCTCCTATGTACTGTTGGTAGTTGTTCTTTTCGTGGGTAGGGATGCGTCAGGCGTGGCCAGATGGATACGGGTCTTTGGCTTCAATCTCCAGCCCTCCGAACTGACTAAGTTGATAATGGTTAATTACGCGGCCGTTTACCTCTCCACAAAGAGGGAAAACACCCGGAAGTTTTTCCAGGGACTGCTGCCGCTGCTCGTTCTGACGGGGATTCAGTTTGTCCTTATTCTACTGGAACCAGACTTTGGCACGGGTGTTGCCCTCCTGTTCACGGTTATGCTTATGATTTTCGCCGGAGGTGCTCATCTGGGGCAGCTAGTGCTGGTTGGGCTGATGTCCGTTCCCGCTTTGGTCTATTTGGTATTTACGAAGGAATACCGTATGAGGCGCTTTTTTGCCTTTTTGAACCCTTGGGCAGACCCTACCAACACCGGATGGAACGTGATCCAATCCCTACTGGCCATAGGTTCTGGCGGATTGTTCGGTTTGGGCTTGGGCAGCAGCAGGCAGAAATTTTCCTACCTGCCTGAACACCA
>DGFC01000091.1:0-280 GCA_002391465.1 Firmicutes bacterium UBA3910
TAAACGTGTTTCTGTGCATCACGCCGAACCTAACAAACTCAGCTTCAGCGAGAGCCGGAATCAGCGAAAAGACCCTCTTCTGCTCTCCCCATTTCAAAGAGGTCTGGAAACCTACTAGGTTGTAGAGCCTTCCTTCCAAATCATCCTGGCGGAGCTGCACAACTGCATACGGCTGCTTTCCAGTTCTCGGATCGGTTAACCCTACAGGTTTCATAGGGCCGTATCTTAAGGTGTCAAACCCCCGCAGAGCCAGCTTTTCAATGGGCATGCATCCTTCGAA
>DGFC01000091.1:433-3280 GCA_002391465.1 Firmicutes bacterium UBA3910
TCGTTGTAGAACCTTTCGTACTCGTCTTTATCCAGCGGGGCATTGAAGTACTCTCCCTCGCCTTTGTCGTACCTTGAAGCCCAAAAACCCTTTTCTTCGATGATCGACTCTCTGGTGACTATTGGTGCTGCCGCATCATAGAAGTAAAGGTGCTCATCACCAACAAACCGAGCAAGCTCTTCTGCCAGTTTGTCGGAGGTGAGGGGTCCTGTAGCGATAATGACGTTGCCGTCAGGAATCTCGGTAACCTCTTGGCGAATCACTGTGATCAGTGGGTTTTTCTCAATCTCTTCGGTGACGAGCTTGCTGAAGACCTCTCGATCTACTGCAAGAGCTCCCCCCGCAGGGACTCTTGCCTTTTCTGCCATGGCAATAAGCAGAGAGCCGAGTCGCCTCAACTCCTCTTTGAGAAGCCCCTGGGCAGAAGTTATCTCGTTAGAACCTAAGCTGTTGGAACAGACCAATTCTGCAAAGTTTTCCGTTGTATGGGCAGGAGTACTGGCTACAGGTCTCATTTCGTAGAGCTCTACCTCTATCCCGCGTTTTGCCAGCTGCCATGCAGCCTCGCTCCCGGCAAGACCTCCGCCAATGACTTTAACAACCATTACATAACCTCCTGAAAGCGGTCTGTTTTCTCCTACAGCCTAATCTCAAAACTGAGGCTTCCTTCCATGTTCTCAGTGGAAAGGTCAGAAGACACCACCGCAAAATCCAGCACTACCGGTCCTAGCTTTACACCAAGACCTGCAGAGTACTGAGCTACTCTAGCATCGTGGAAAATGTCCTTGGCTGTGATGCCTGAACGGATCGTCAAGGTTTTAAACAAAATGTTTTCCATGCCCACTCTAAGAATTCCATTCTGCACTCCCTGGGACAGGTACACATCGGTATAGTCTATTGCTAATGCAATGAGGCCAGGCCGCTTTTTGTGGAAAAAGTCCACGCTCGCTCCAACAGCAAAGCGGGGAGCGATGTCTTCGGGCTGGCTCTCCCCGTCCATGGATATGAACGCCGAGAGATCGCTTGCACTTGCGCCCAGCTTGATGCTGCCAAAATCCACAAGCAATCCTAGGTCAAATCCCTGACCGCTGCCTCTTGTAATCTTCTTCTGCATCTTTTCTCCCGACAGATCGAACTCCTCAAGCACTGGGTGATGCAGTTTGATGTTCGCGCCAATGTAAGTGTTGTCGAAGGCTTTCCAAAGAATTCCGAATGGAAGTGCTAAGGCAACATTGGAGGTGCGGAAAGTGTAAACCTCTGCTTTATTTTGATCCTTGCTTACTGTAACAAGTGTTGCCAGTCCCAAACCAAACCTATTGGTGCTAAAGCCAAGAAACCCTTCGACTCGGCTCTCATATCCGTCTTTTAGCTTCGCTAAAGCAGATCGTGACGAGAGAACGTTCACTAGATTGCTGAGTTCATCAAAGCTTGCGGCCCCTTCTGCTAATACTGAAACGGCATTTATCTGATTTAGCGCAGCTGGATTGAGGCGCATTGCACCTGCATCGTCCAGAAACGCAACGCCCGAACCACCCATCGCTATGGATTTTGTGGTTGGTTTATAGGAGGTATCAAAAGGGGAGCTTGCTAAAACGCATGCTGATACCACAACAACCAATACTGGTAAAATTAGGAAACGTAGCTTTTTCATATCACCATAAACTCTCCTCTTTTTCTATCCACATTTAAAACTGCTGATTTACCTCTTATTCACAGACTTATCCACATTATCCACAGGAGATATTCACAGGAGATCCAGACCCGCATAGGCATTCAGGTTGAGTGGGGCCGTTTCCCCCCGTAAGTACTGGTGGTACGCACATCCCGCGATCATAGCTGCATTATCGGTACACAGGTCCATGGATGGACGGTACAACCGCAACCCTTCCTCCCGGGACCGAGAAGCCAACTGCTCCCTTAGCAGCCCATTAGCTGCCACCCCCCCGGCCAGTAGAATAGAGTTAACCTCCCTGGTCAGACCGGCCAGAACAGTTTTCTCCACCAATACCTCCACCAGAGCGGCTTGAAACTCGGCCGCCAGGTCATTCACATTGGCAAAACCCTGCTTACGCTTGAGCTGGTTCCACTGGTTCATGGTCGCAGTCTTGAGGCCGCTAAAACTGAACTCAAAATCATTACGATCCAGATACACCCGGGGCAGTTGATAAATCCCGGGCTGCCCATCCCGTGCTGCCCGCTCTACCGCCGGCCCCCCGGGATAACCCAGACCCAAAAACCGGGCCACTTTGTCGAAGGCCTCACCGGCAGCATCGTCCCGCGTCTCACCCATAACCTCACAACATCCATGACTCTCCATATATACCAAACTGGTGTGCCCCCCGGAGACCACCAGGCACACCACCGGAAATTCTATATCAGGATTCTCTAAAAAGTTAGCATAAATATGACCTTCCAGATGATTCACCGCTATAAGTGGGCGATCCAGGGCATAGGCCAGTCCTTTGGCAAAGGATACCCCGACCAGGAGAGCCCCAATAAGCCCGGGCCGGTTGGTAACCGCTACCACATCGATTTCCCCAAAATCCAGTGCCGCATCTGCCAGGGCCTGCTCCACCACCCCACTAATATTCTCGATATGTTTGCGGGAAGCCACTTCCGGAACCACCCCGCCGAACTTCCGGTGCACATTTATCTGTGAATTAATCACATTCGATAGGAGCTCAGAGCCATTCCTGACCACCGCAGCCGCAGTCTCGTCACAGGAAGTCTCAATTCCCAGTATTACAACATCATCCAAACTTAACACCACCCTGCTATGAAAATAACTTTGAAACCGCAGATATACGCTGATGGACTGCAGTCACCAGTCCGGGAGCGAGCGGGTTA
>DGFC01000060.1 GCA_002391465.1 Firmicutes bacterium UBA3910
GTGGGAACGGCTGCATTCTTGCTTCTCACATGGTTAGGGGGAAATCAAGGACTGTTTGCAACCGTGCTGTGGTGGAAGAGGCTTCTACGCATGGCCTTTTTGGGGCTGCTTGGAGGGATTTTAGGCGGGCTCCTTCGGCAGTAACTGCCTGGGCTTAGCCCAACTCTATTGCTATCAGTGGACAGGTATTGTATGATAGCCGTGATAAGGCAGTAAATTTGTGGGACAAGGATAGGGTGTATGTGGATGCGAGTAAAGATGATCGTCTTGTTCGTGTGTTTACTTCTCCTCCTAAGCACAGTAGGCTCGGCTCGAGACTTGGTCTTAACAATCTCACCGGAGATGGAGCTTTTGGCAGGTGTACTGTCTCAGACGACGTGGATTGAGCGGCGGGGTCCTGAAGGCAGTGGTAACGAATATTACCGTGCGCTGTACGAGTTTTTTACCCCCTATCGGGACCACCAGGCAGTTAAGCTGGCCCAAGGGCTCACCGATCGGGGCTTTACCTACGATGCTCCGCCTGCCTTCATTGTGCATTTAGGTCCCCTACCGGAGTTGGAACTGGCCCACGAGTATAGTGCATACCTCATCAAGCGGGCCGGAAATCGAGATCGTTTGGAGGAGTTTCGCCTTGCCCTAAAGGATCTGGCGGCGGAGTCTAGATTTTTGGATTTCTATACTGCCTGGCAGCCCTATTTAGCTGACATTGTTGCGGAATGCAGCATTGATTTTAACCCCCAGGCAGTTCGGGTATGGTTAGAAGAGTTCTTTGGCTGGCAGGGTTCCGAATTTCACCTGATTCTTGCCCCAGCTATGTTTCCCGGGGGTGGATATGGCGCAACCGTAACAACTGCAGAGGGTGAGATGATCGCCTACCAGATCACAAGGGAATGGGGGATCAGCGCGACAATGCCCCAATTTCAGACAGGGCGAAGTTTGGAACAGCTGACAATTCACGAGCTGGGCCACTCCTTTGTTAACCCCAGTCTGGAGGCCCATCCCCATAGGGTAAGAAAGCTGAAACCGCTTCTGTATCGGGTGCGGGAAGAGATGCGCAGTCAAGCGTATGGTGACATAGGTTCTTTTCTGAATGAGCAGGTTTTGCGGGCGGCAGAGGTTTTAGCGGCCAAGGATTTATACGGTGTTGCGGAAGCCAAGGCGACCCTTCAGTATAACGAAGCGCGAGGGTTCTATCTTACCCAGTTCGTAGTAGAGCAGTTGGAGTATTACCGCTCCAATAGGGAGCAGTATCCTACCTTTAGGGATTATGCGCCCTATTTGTTTGCTCGGTTGGAACATTACCAAAGGCAGAACTGCTCTTTATGGGAAAAGCTGTGGGGGCTGTGGCCTTGGTAAATGGGGGCAGGGGGATTGGAGTCCTGAAATTAGAAGAATAATATCTACAGCAAAAGGATGCGTTAGCGTAAATGACAGTAAGGAAACGTCAATCGGATATGACTTCTGGACCGCTGCTCAGCCAGCTGTTAGCCTTTGCACTGCCCATCATGGCCATGAACATTCTGCAGCTCCTCTTTAATGCCGCAGATATGGTCGTTGTTGGTCGGTTTGCGGGAAGCCAGGCCTTAGCGGCGGTGGGTGCCACTGGGCCTTTGATCAACCTAATTATCAACCTGTTTATTGGTCTTTCTGTCGGTACAAGTGTGGTTGTGGCACGGGACTACGGTGCAAAAGCGGTTGAGGACATTCGTCAGGGGGTCCACACTTCCATTACCATCAGTGTGATAGGTGGTTTCTTGGTAGCTGTGATCGGCGTTGTGTTCTGCCGACCGCTCCTCAATCTGATGGGAACGCCTGCGGATATAATCGATCTTTCCACCGTTTACATGCGGATTTATTTTTTGGGTGTACCGGCCACCATGATCTACAACTTTGGCGCAGCCATTCTCAGGGCAACGGGGGACAGCACGCGGCCCATGTACTTTTTGTCTGCAGCCGGTGTTGTCAATGTGCTCCTTAACCTGCTTTTTGTCATTGCCCTGAACGCAGGTGTCTCCGGTGTCGCTTGGGCTACTGTAATCTCCCAGTATCTGTCCTTAACCCTAATAATGCTCAACTTGCTGCGAAACACGGGGCCGCTGAGATTCAGCTTGAGGCGGCTCAGGATCGATTGGGACAAGCTGAAAGAGATAGCCTATATTGGTATACCTGCCGGCCTGCAGAATTCCCTTTTCTCCATATCCCACGTCGCCATTCAATCGGCCGTGAACTCCTTCGGGTCCACGGTGGTGGCTGCTAATACTGCGGCAGGGAACGTGGAGGGTTTTGTGGGTACTATAATGAATGCGTATTATAATGCTGTATTGGCCTTTGCAGGCCAGAACATGGGAGCAAAAAAATATGACCGCATAGACCACCTGGCCAAAGTGACAGCTATCCTTGTCCTGGCAACCAGCTTGATCGTATGCACTGCCATACTCGTATTCGGACCGTACCTGTTAGGGATCTACACGTCCGACCCGGAAGTGATCAGTATTGGCATGCTGCGCTCCAGGGTGACCATGACTACCTATTTCATGTGCGGCATAATGATGGTTTTCCCCGGTCTGACACGAGCCATGGGGTTTGCTATTCTACCAACCGTTTGCGCTTTGGCGGGCAACTTGGTACTGCGCCTTGCCTGGCTGGCAACAGTGTTTCGTTGGTATCCCAGTCTGCTCACCGTTTACCTGTGTTTCCCGGTAACGTGGGCGGTAGCGGGAGCAGGGCAGGTGGCGATCTTTTTCTACGCACGGGCTAGAATCCGTGCCCAGACTGCTGAAGTAGATTTGGCAGTATGATGAACTAAAAAACAGTGAGAAGAGGGGAGGATGCCCTTGAAAAAGTGTCCGGATCAGTATTTGGGCCGCTGGTTTTCCATCCTGCACCGCCTATCCATGCGGGAGGCTGCCCAAGGTCTGAAAGAGTATGGTATTGGCAGCGGTCAGATAATGTTCCTACTCGAGCTCTATTACCGCGATGGGGTTAGGCAGGAGGAGTTAACTACTTTGCTCAATATCGATGGTGCCAACACTACCCGGGCGATAGCCAAACTGGAGGAAGAGGGTTATGTGGTGCGCCGGGTGGATCGGGATGATGCCCGGGCCTATCGTGTGTATTTAACGGATAAGGCTGAGGAGATCAAAGACGGACTGTTCCGATTGATGCGGGACTGGGACGAGAAGCTGTTGGCTTCCCTTACAGATAGAGAAAGGGACCAGTTTATCCAACTAGTGCAAAAGATCGGCCGATCCTTTGCAGAACATGACCGTTGTTTATTCTGCCATCACGCTGATTGTCAATAGGGTAGGCCTTGACAGCGACCGATTTATCTGCTTAAATAGCAAAAAACAAGAACGACCAATTATGATGAAGGGGAGAGTACGGAGAAGGGACTTTCCTAGCGAGCTGGGGATGGTGGAAGCTCAGCAAAGGACTTTTTTCGGAAGGACACCCTGGAGTTGCCATCTGATGCAAAGGATGTGCCGGCTGCCACCGTTATCTGGCCAAAAGATGACTCTGCTTAGAGTTCAAATTGGGTGGCACCGCGAGAATCTCGTCCCATGGGGACGGGATTTTTTTCTAGGCAGAGTTTACTAGGGTGGCACTGCGTCCTTCGCCCCTACCCCGTTTCGGTTAGGGGCGTTTTTTAGTAAAGGAGGAGAAAAATGAAACGGGTTTTAGTAAGCGAATTGGCGGGGAAGATTGGTCAGAAAGTAGTTCTGCAGGGGTGGATTTACCGCATCAGGGAATTGAGCAGCGTAACATTTTTGCTTGTGAGGGATAGAACGGGAATTATTCAAGTCG
Source organism: Firmicutes bacterium UBA3910 (assembly GCA_002391465.1). Lineage (GTDB taxonomy): Bacteria > Bacillota > Limnochordia > Darwinibacteriales > Darwinibacteriaceae > UBA3910. The sequence goes on from DGFC01000060.1 coordinate 3,805, forward strand.
CCGTTGATCCCGTGCTGCTACAGGATGTACGGGTATCGACAGAAAGCGTGGTAGAAGTTGAAGGTATCGCCAACGCCGAACCAAGGGCCAGGCTTGGCTACGAAGTGGTGGCTGAAAGGGTTAGGATGATATCCCCTGTGGCGGGTGTTGGCTCTTATAAACATCTCCCAGGCCACGAGA
>DGFC01000003.1:0-2291 GCA_002391465.1 Firmicutes bacterium UBA3910
AGATGTGTATAAGAGACAGCTTGAGGACCACGGCAACGACGGCGATGAAGACGGCAGTCAGGATGATTGGCGTGTGGATCGGCACTCCCGGTATCACAGTGCCGATTCGATTGGAGATCTCATTAGCCAGGATGGGAGATACTTTGCCATCAATGATAAAGGCGATGGACCTGCCCCCCAAAAACAGGATGAGGGTGGCAACCATGGGCTGAACGTTGAAAAAAGAAACTAGGGTGCCGTTGAAAGCGCCTATGATCATCCCAGCCACGCAGCTGATGAGGAAACCCACCAGTATTGTCCATATGGTCACATTGCCGGAACGCAAAACGTACTGGACAAAGATGGCGGAGCTAATGGCGCCGCTCTCACCGATGCTGATATCCTGCCCCCGTGAAGCGGCAGTAACAAAGGTCATGCCGATGGAGAGAATAACCAGCTCCGATGCACCAAAGAGGATGTTGGGGATGTTCCCGTAAAACGCCCCGTTGACCATGGTAATCTTGAAGTAGTCAGCACCCTTGACCAGATTGATTATGATCAGGATCACCAGAACAGAGAGGGGAAGGAAGAGATGGGATAATTTATCGGCGTATGTCTTTAATCTCTGCATATCAATGACCTCCCTGGGCAATCATTTGCATCACATCTTGTTCCGACAGATCGCCACTCAGTTCTCCCACAATTTCGCGGTCTTTCATAACGATCAACCGCGAACAAACGCGCAGCATTTCGTCGATCTCTGATGAGATGAAAGTTAGGCTCATCCCAGCTTCAGCCAGCTGGAGGACAAGTTTTTGAATTTCCACCTTGGTGCCCACATCGATGCCCCGTGTCGGTTCATCGAGGATCAGATAGTTGGGATGGGTAAGCAGCCAGCGGGCTAAAACTACCTTCTGCTGGTTGCCGCCGGACAGAGACTTAATCGGCGTGCTGGTAGACGGCGTCTTAATATCCAGTTTTTCTATGAACTCCTCGGCAAACTCCTCAGCCTGTTTCCGGGAAAGAGGCCGGAAAAAGCCCTTCATGACCTGTAAGGCGAGGATGAGATTGTCACGCACCGAAAGCTCGTCAATGATCCCATCGCCCTTGCGGTCCTCCGGCAAATAACCTATTCCCTGCTTCATGGCGTTGAGGGGCGACTTGATCTTCACCCTTTTGCCATTTACTTTCACTTCACCGCTTGTTACCTTGTCTGCGGCAAAGATGGCGCGCACACTTTCGCTCCGACCCGAGCCCAGCAGGCCGGCAAACCCGTTCACTTCGCCTTTGTGGATCGTGAAATCGAAAGGCTTAACTCCAGCAGCACTGGACAGGTTCACGGCTTCAAACACGGGTACACTGTCGTCGGATTTGCGCAGCTCTTGCTTTTTCATGGCCGAGACATCACTCAGCGCCTTGCCCATCATCTGGGAGATCAGCTCGATTTGGGGAAGGGCCGATGTTTCGTATTCTCCGATCAACTCGCCATTACGCAGTACGGTGATCCGGTCGCTAATCTCGTAAACCTGATCGATAAAGTGAGTAATGAAAATGATTCCGACACCACGGTCTTTCAGCTGGCGCATGAGCGCAAAGAGTTTTTGCACCTCGTCTTCGTCAAGTGAAGAGGTGGGTTCGTCCAAGATGAGTATTTTGCAGTCCATATCCACTGCACGGGCAATGGCAATCATCTGCTGGACAGCGATGGAGCAGCTTGCTAGTTCTTGGGTGGGGCTGGCTGGGATACCGAGAGAATCGAGAATCTCTGCTGCCTTGGCGTTCATCTTTTTCCAGTGGACGAAATTGTCCCGGCTGCGACCGATAAAGATGTTCTCGGCCACGGTCAGATTGGGGCAAAGGGCAATTTCCTGGAATACCGTACCGATCCCCATATTCTGCGCATCCTGTGGCGACCTAGGGTGCACCGGCCTTCCCTCTAGGTCAATCTTACCGGCATCCCTTTGGTAAACACCGGTTAAGATTTTGATCAATGTGGACTTGCCCGCCCCATTTTCACCCATGAGGGCATGGATCTCACCCTTGCGGAGTGTGAAGTCTACGTTATGCAAAGCTCTGACTCCTGGAAAGGATTTGCAAATTCCCTCCATTTTCAGCATAGTTTCTGACTGCAAGCGAAGACCTCCTTACCGGTAGCATATAAATTAAGCGCAGTGCGGATGCTCGGAATAAACCGAACACCGCACTGCGTCAATTATTACACGAAACTACCGTGTGATTACACCCTTGCCAGGATCTTCGTTGATCCCGTATTTCTCGATATGTTCATCGGTGATTGTGTTCGTATCGAGGAT
>DGFC01000003.1:2562-4549 GCA_002391465.1 Firmicutes bacterium UBA3910
AGGGCAAAACGGTTAAAGTCAAAACCAATGATCTTGACCTTGCCATCTTTGCCGTGGCTGATGCCGGCGGCTTGGAGCGCCTGCACAGCACCCTGTGCCATACCGTCGTTCTGAGCATAGATTACGTTGAAGTCCTTGCCAGCAGCAATGGCTGCTTCAACCACTTTGCGGGCTTCCTCAAGGCTCCAGGTATCTCCGCCCGTTCCGTCTGCTACAATGTTGAGTTTACCTGCTTCTGCAGCTTCGAGTAAGGGAGCGCTGCGTCCGATTTCTGCTGCACTGCCCAACTGGCCGCGGATGAGAATTACATTAATCGGTGCAGGAACATTTTCCAATACCCAGTTTGTTGCCAACTGGCCTTCGTAGTACATATCGGAAACAAGTGCCGCTTCATAGTTATCCGGATCCGTATCGATCAGCCGGTCAAAGAGAATAACCCGTACACCAGCTCTTTTGGCCGACTGCAGAACATCGTCCCAACCGGATGCGTTTGCGGCCGAGATCAGAAGGTAGTCCACACCATCACGGATATACCCTCTGGCAGCTGCGATCTGCTCGCTGTTGTCAGCGGTGTTGATCTGTTTTGCATCATAACCGTTCTCCCGGGAGAAGACCTCGAACATGTCTTCCACGTTAGCCTGACGGTAGCCAGACTCTTCCGGCGGTAGGTTTACAATACCAACCTTAATCAGATCCTGGGCAGCTGCGAATGTTGACGCGAATGACAAAACCAAAATGACCGCTAACAGTAACCCTAACTTCTTCATCATGAAACCTCCTCGAGTTTTTTAGACGTAACACGGTAACCGTTCTAACGTACCAAAATCGACTTCCGAGTCAGGTTATTTGGCCCTAATACTCTCCCCCTTCTGTCGTGGTGAATTATACAAATAATGCCATAACCGACATATGACTGTTCGTCTATTAATAAATACGAGCCGTTCAAATTAAATAGACGTTTTTCTTTGCGATTTATCGTATGGAACTCATCAAAGCGGGTTTCATTGGTGTAGAAGACTGTGCGGTCAATCCGAGTGTTGCCGAGAAAGCGAATTATACTTGCAGTGTATGGGATAGCTGTTTTTGAGGAACTGGCGGCCTTCAGTGGCGAGGTCTTGTCTATCTAGACAGCATCTCCGCGTTTGAGTCGCTCCAAGTGGGGAGCGCTGTAGTATATAGACCCCGGACGAAAACCCTACAATTACAGGCGCCAGTACAGCCTCTCTTTGCTTGCGATTGTTAATCTTGACACGAACCACTTTTAACATATTTTACGCTACAAACAAGATTTTGTCAACTTAATCCACTGCGAACTTTGTGTAATGTCCAACTGTTTTGGAGAGGAAAAACAAAATCCTCAATTGAGAAGTCTCCCACACGTAACAAACAGCAGTAATGTGATCTCCCTTACCAGTAATAAGAGAAATACCACTGCTGATACTGTACCCTCAACAAAAAGAGCCGACACCCTTAACGAGTGTCGGCTCCCAAGCTTATGTCAATGGATACGATCGCCTTATTTGGTATATGACTGCTATCTCAACACTAGTCTTTTTCCCTACTGTTCCGATCTTCATATTCGGCTGACTCCTGATCATAGTTTCTCTGGAGATTAACCCAAAACGAAGAAGGAATGGCCAAAGCGTGTTCCAGTTTTAAGGCGAAGCTCCATGATATACTTGCTTTGCCTTGCACAACACGGGAAATGTGTTGCTCAGCCATACCGACTGTTTTGGCCAGCTCTTGCTGTATGATGCCGCGATCTTTCAGTGTCTCCCCTGGGTGAGTCATGATGCCAACCATAAACCCATCACCCCTTCTCTTATCACCTTGTCACACTTCCCACATCATATCGTCAACATACAACCGCCCAATCTGACGCTAGGCCACCACCGTAAGACTCACAGCATTAAACAAAAAACCGATATTCCTAAAGAATATCGGCTTCTAGCTTTTTCTAAATAGAATAGAAAGTGGGCCATGAAGG
>DGFC01000003.1:4616-7597 GCA_002391465.1 Firmicutes bacterium UBA3910
GACTCCCTGATTAAGAGTCAGGTGCTCTACCAACTGAGCTAATGGCCCGCGCGTCTTACGGAATAATTATATATCCCCAGATTTCTGCTGTCAAGAAAAAAGGCTGCCGGGAAAACCCGACAGCCATACTTGCTGTTTAATTACTCTGCGACTACAATCCGGCCTGCCTCAGGTTCTTTCACATCCCCATTCTCCAGGAAGTAGTCTACAACTACGTCGCGGAGCATGATGCCTGTGTCGGCAACCAGTTTGCCGTTCTTCAGTGTATCGTATCCGTCGCCCCCTGCAGCCAGGAAGTCGTTGGTAGCTACAAGGTAGTAGCGGCCAGCAGAGATTGCATTGTCGCCAACTTTAACGTTGATTACACGTCCACCGGGCAGTGCATCGGGTACGAACTCGAAGGAGATGCCGGATACCTGCAGGAATCCGCCGCTCTGTTCAGGCCAGAGACGTACGCTGTGCTCGAGGGCATCGATAATATCCATACCCATCAGCTCTACTACAACCAGCGTATTGTCAAAGGGCAGTACGTTGTAGATGTCCCCTACCGTTACGTCACCTGCACCAATGCTGGCCCTGATGCCGCCACCGTTGGTGATGGCGATTTCAGCACCGGCAGTTTCCCGGATAATGTCTGCAATCAGGTTACCCAGGTTGGTCTCTTGGGTACGTACAAACTCGCGCTCACCGATCCATTCCACCGAGGTGGTGCCTGCTACTTGAGCCAAGCGATGCTCAACTTGTTCATTCCAGCGGTCGATGACTGCTTGAACCTTGGCGTTCTTCGGAATATCGGCGGTGACTGGCAGCAGTTCGCTTTCGTACTCAACAATCTGGCCGTCTTCCACTACCAAGCGCAGGAAGCCCAGGTTGTTGGCATACTCGTGGCTCTGGACGATGAGGACACCGTTTACTACCTCAGCTTCGGGCAGTTCGGTATGGCTGTGGCCGCCTACAATTACGTCCAGTTCAGGCACTGCATTGGCCAGTTCCCTATCCACTCCATAACCAATATGGGTTAAGGCGACCAAGAGGTCCACTTCAGGCCTGAGCTTAGCCGCAAGCTGCTTAGCAACAGCGATGGGATCGTGGAATACCAAGCCGACTACGTTCTTCGGATGGGTTACCATCGGGGTTTCTTGAGCGACCAGACCCATGATACCCACTTTAACGCCGTTGATTTCTGTAATCAAGGCACTGCGGCCGGCAAAGAGTGTGCCGTCTTCGCGGGTGACGTTAGCCATCAAGGTGGGGAAGTCTGCATCCAAAATACGTTGGGCCAATACTTCCTGACCATAGTTGAACTCATGGTTGCCTGGTGTGAATGCATTGTAACCCATGGCGTTCATAACCTCGATGGAGGGCAGACCGCCGAACAAGTTGTCAATGTTCATACCGTGGATCGCATCGCCCGCGTCCAAGAGCAAGACTTTGTCTGCACCGTACTCAGCCCGAATCCGTTCCACCAGGGTAGCTAACCTAACGCGTCCACCCTGCTTCTCCTCTGCACCGGACGGCACATGGGACTCTAAGCGGGAATGGACATCGTTATTGTGCAGAATCACAATTTCCGCTGCCCATAGCGGTAAACTCACAGACAAGAGCAACACGAGCACTAGGACAAAGGAAAATGAAGCATTTCTAAACCAAGCTCTCAAAACACATCGCCTCCCATTTAAGTGGTTTTGTAACATAATTCCACATTAACCCCTATAAACCTTTTCAATTTATCCACTTATGAATTTTTCTCTCCTCTGCGACAGGATTAACCTCCTGCTTACGGAATAGTGTAAAGGAAATAATTTCCGGTTGCGGAGGTGACTGTATGCGAAAACTCGGTATTTTGTTGACAGCCCTGGCGCTAACCGCAGTGCTGGTTTTAATGGTACTTGCCAGCGGGATTCTGCCCCTTTCCCGGGAAGAAGGAACGCCCGTTGTCTGGGAGCTGAAGAATGTGTTTACCAGTGCCAAGGAAGAAAGCGAAGACCATTCCTATCCGCTGGTGCCCTCCTTAACTGTCCAGAACCCTTTGGGAGACATTAGTGTGCACGGAACGAACGGCGGGGAAATCAGGGTGACCCTGAGCAAGCGGGCTGAGGCTAAAACGCTTGGGCGGGTAGGGGAACTCTTGGAGAAGATCAGCTTGGAAGCTAAGGAGAATCCAGAAGGCACGGAGCTCATCGTCCATCTACCCAAAGATACGCCAAACGAAAAAGTCCGGGCGGACTTAAGATTGGAAGTACCCAAGGGAGTAACACTGAACCTCCACGCTGGCCTCGGCCGGGTCTCGGTGACGGCATATGGGGGACAGCTGAAGGTGATCAACAAGCTTGGCCCAATTGAGCTGGTTGAATACAATGGTAGTGCTGCCTTGGAGGCCCACCTGGGCAATATTCACATTACCGATTCTACCTTCACAGATGAACTTGTGGCCATAACCCATCTGGGCGATGTCCATGCAGCGGCCCTGCTTGCTCAGGAAAACGTGTTAGAAAGCAATTTGGGTGATATCACACTCCTGCTTTCACCCGACGAAGCATATGTATTAGAAGGGTCTGTAGGCCTAGGTGATTTCGCCACCGATCTGCCCTTTAAGGGAGAACGCTCATCTAGCAGTATTAAAGGGATCATCGGCGAGGGGGAACACCGGGGCATGATTTTCGTCGATGTCAGTCTCGGTTCATTACAACTAACCAAGAGGGAGGAATGATGTTGATGATGGACACCGTTCAATTATGGTTTGTGTTAACGCCCATCACCCTTACAGCCTTGGGCGTAATTCTCGCTATTACGCTGCGCTGGTTCAGCCACAGGGAGCGGATGGCCTTAATTGGGCAGGGGTACTCGCTTCCCAAGAAACAGCCCCGCAGCGAACAAGTGAAAACGATGCTTGCCATCGGCCTGCCCATCAGCCTGGTGGGCTTGGCTGTGACCATTGGCCTTCTCACACTCGGTATTGGACCTGTCTCTTATACACATCT
>DGFC01000087.1 GCA_002391465.1 Firmicutes bacterium UBA3910
AGCATGGGGTAAAGATCATATACGGTGTGGAAGGCTATTTGATAGACGACCCAGATTCCAGAGAACGGGGCTATCACATTGTCATTTTAGCCAAAAATCAGACTGGTTTGAAGAACCTTTATCGTCTGGTATCCGAATCGCACCTCAATTATTTCTACCATCGGCCCCGCATCCCCAGAGATCTCCTTAAACAGTACCGAGAGGGACTTATTTTAGGTTCGGCCTGTGAAGCGGGGGAGGTGTACCGTGCCATCCTGCAGCAAAGCCCGCAAGTGATGGAAATAGCCTCTTTCTATGATTATTTGGAAATTATGCCTTTGGAAAATAATGAGTTTCTGCTCAGTATGCCCTCGGAGGGCATTAACGTTCGTACCAAAGAGGACCTCATTCGAATTAATCAGCAGATCGTAATGTTAGGAGAGAGGCTTGGCATTCCGGTTGTGGCCACCGGTGACGCCCATTTCCTCCGACCGGAGGACAGCTTAGTCCGTTCTATCCTTTTGGCAGGTCACGGTTTTGCCGATGCTGAGCGGCAGGCCCCCCTCTTTTACCGGACAACCCAGGAGATGCTGGCGGAGTTCGCTTACTTAGGCCCAGAGAAGGCCCAGGAGGTTGTGGTGACCAATTCGCGCTTAATCGCGGCTCAGGTGGAGAATTTGTCCCCCGTACCCCAGGGACTCCATCCGCCCAAGATTGAGAATGCAGATGTGATGCTGCACGAACTGACCTATGCCGGTGCCCACACAGTATACGGCCCTGATCTGCCGGAGATAGTACAAGCCCGGTTGGACCGGGAACTGAAGGCAATTACGGGTAATGGCTATGCTTCGCTGTATGTGATCGCCCACAAACTTGTAAAAAAATCTATGGATGAAGGCTATTTGGTGGGTTCCAGAGGTTCAGTCGGTTCTTCTTTGGTTGCTACCATGTGCGGTATTACCGAAGTGAATCCCCTGCCGCCCCATTACATCTGCGGCAGCTGCCATTGGACCGAGTTTTTTGTGAAAGGTGAGGTAGGCTGTGGGGTCGATCTGCCGCAGAAGGACTGTCCGGAATGCGGTGAGCTTCTGCAGCGCCATGGGTTTGAGATCCCCTTTGAGGTGTTCATGGGCTTCCACGGCGATAAAGTGCCCGATATCGATCTCAACTTCAGTGGTGATTACCAAGCGGAGATCCACAAGTACACGGAAGAGCTTTTGGGACAAGAAAACGTCTATCGAGCCGGGACCATCGGCACCCTAGCCGAACGCACCGCCTACGGCTTCATTATGAACTTTTTAGAACAGACCCAAATGACCAAGAGACCGGCGGAAGTGAACAGGTTAGTGAAAAAACTGACCGGTGTGCGGCGGACAACGGGTCAGCATCCAGGCGGTATGGTGGTTGTACCGCCGGAGATGGACATTTTAGACTTCACGCCCATCCAGTATCCGGCTAACGACTCGGCCAGTGGGACTATTACCACCCACTTTGAGTACCATGCCCTAGACGACAGCCTGGTGAAGCTGGACATTCTTGGCCATGACGATCCTACCATGCTGCGTTTTCTTCAGGATTTGACTGGTGTGCCGGTTCTTGAGATAGACCTGGACGATCCGGAAACCATGTGTTTGTTCTCCAGCCTAGACACTCTGGGTGTAACCGAGGAGGAGATTGGCACTCCCGTCGGAACGTTGGGAATTCCCGAGTTTGGTACCAGATTTGTCAGGCAGATGCTGACCGAGACCAAACCAAAAACCTTCAGCGACCTGATCCGCATCAGCGGTCTTTCCCACGGAACCAATGTCTGGACGAATAACGCCCAGGATTTGGTGAAAGCTGGGACGCTTACCTTAAGCGAAGTAATTGCCACCCGGGATGATATTATGACGTATCTGATGCTGATGGGATTGGAGGCGGGCGATGCCTTCCGCATTATGGAGCAGGTTCGCCGGGGTAGGGGGCTGACGGAAGAGGATGAGAAGCTGATGCGCAGTTTCAATGTCCCCGAATGGTATCTGGATTCCTGCAAGAAAATCAGTTACATGTTCCCTAAGGCCCATGCGGTCGCTTACGTCATGATGGCGTTTAGGATCGCTTATTTTAAAGTCCATTATCCCCTCGCGTTCTACGCTGCATTGTTCTCGCTGCGCTCAGGTGAGTTCGACGCCCACCTGGTGTGCGCCGGAGAAGGCCGTATCCGCGCCGAGATTGAGACCATTAACGCCAAGGGCTTTGACGCCACAGCTCGGGAACGCTCTATGGTGACTCAGCTGGAGATTGTGTTGGAAGCCATGGTCCGGGGGATAAGGTTTTTGCCGGTGGATCTTTACAAATCGGACCAACAGCGTTTTCTCATTGAGGACGACGCCCTGCGTCCACCCTTGGCATCGCTCCAGGGTTTGGGTGTCAATGCCGCTGCCAGAATAGCCCAGGCCAGGGAAGAAGGGGAATTTATCTCCATCGAAGACCTGCGCCAAAGATCTGGAATTACGAAAGCAGTGGTTGAGACCCTACGGGCACACGGGTGCCTGCAAGGCCTGCCCGAAACGAACCAATTGACACTTTTCTAGATTTTATGGTATAATAAGGTGTGTTAACTGAGGACTGGCCGGGAGAGTGGGATTTACCCACTCTTTTGACGTATAGCCTCAGAAAACAGTACCAAGATTCTAAAGGGGCGGCTGTAAATAATGAGCAGACAGAACATAGAAGAGCTTGTTAGCGGCTGGGTAGAAG
>DGFC01000052.1:0-2271 GCA_002391465.1 Firmicutes bacterium UBA3910
AGATGTGTATAAGAGACAGGATCAACACCTTACCCAGATGCAGAATATAAGCCCGATCGGTAGTTCGCAGCGTTTCCCGGACGTTATGATCGGTAATAATTATGCCGAGGTTGCGGGAGCGGAGACGCGCTACCATAGTCTGAATCTCGGCCACTGCAATGGGATCAATACCCGCAAAGGGTTCGTCCAGAAACAAAAAAGAAGGTTTCAGGGCCAAAGCCCGGGCTATCTCAGTTCTGCGGCGTTCCCCACCGGACAGCTGGTTCCCCTTCTGCCTGCGCACTTTCTGGAGATCGAACTCATCTAGCAGCTCCTCAAGCTCCTGCTCCTGCTCTTGCCGTGATAACCGGCGCAGTTCCAGTACTGCCTTGAGGTTTTCTTCCACGCTCAATTTACGGAAAACGGAAGGTTCCTGGGGTAAATACCCCAGCCCGAGGCGCGTCCTCTGATACATGGGCAGACGGGTAATATCCCGGCCGTCTAAAATAATCCGACCCCCGTCGGGCTTAACCAAACCGATAATCATGACAAAGGTGGTGGTTTTCCCGGCCCCGTTTGGGCCTAGAAGCCCCACGATTTCACCCCGTTTGACGCTAAAGTCAACTTGATCCACAACGGTGCGTTTCCGGTAGCGTTTCACCAGCTTTTCAGCTATTAGTTCCATCTCTGACACACCCAATCATTTCCACAGCAGCACTGGCGGCCCTTTTTACTGAACCGGGCCCGCCCAGTTCAAACTGGAGGCGCTCAAACTCCTTGAGCATTTCCTCCTTTGCCTCTGCATCATTGAGCAGACTGATGATGGCTTCCCCAATTTCGGCGGCACCAAAATCACTTTGGATAAACTCAGGTATAACAGTCCTTCGCAGAATGTTATTGGTTATTGTCATATTCGGCTGGCGATCGAGAAGTCTATCGACTAATTGGGCAGTCCTTGGCACTCGGTAAACGGCCAGGGAGGGCACACCCAATAGAGATGCTTCTAACGATGCCGTTCCCACCGATGTGACAGCCAGATCGGCCGCGGTTAGGATAGTATAGGTGTCCGTCTCCAGCCTGGCACTGCCGCAGCGGCATTTGCTGATCATGCGCTCCAGCAGGCTGGAAGTAATGGTGGGAGCAACCGAAACAATGATCTCCAGCTCCTGTGTTGTCTCAGCCCTATTCAGCGCCTTGAGCACGGTTGGCAGTACATTCTTCACTTCCGCTTCTCTCGAGCCAGGCAAGACCGCGATCACTCTACGGCTGTCGTCCTCCAGTCCCAGGCTGGCTCTAGCCTGAGCGGGCGTTAAGGAAAAGTCAATGAGATCGAGTAGGGGATGACCCACAAACTCGTTTTCGATGCCAATCTCGCTGCACATCTCTGCCTCGTAGCGGCTGATGGCAAAGACCTTATCCACTACCCGGGCAAAATCTGCCATTTTGCCATCCGTGAGCCCACGGCTAAAGGGCGTGTAATAATATACGACCGGAATATCTTTGGACCGGGCTATCTCAAGTAAGCGGAATTCAAAGAGAGGCAAGCCAATTTGAATGAGCAGGCCTGGAGCCTCGCCATCCATCGCCTCAGCAACCTTTTTAATCAATCGTTTCACAACCTGGGAACCCCGCACTGATTGGAAAGCACCCAAGCTGACCAAATCGGAAATATCGTATAAGAGGTGAACACCAGCCTCGTCCATCATGGGTCCACCCACACCCACCAACGAAATCTGCGGGTTTAAGTTCCGGATTCCCCGGGCAAGCGCTGCGCCAAAACGATCACTGGTGTAGTCACTACCAATAATCATGATCTTTGGGCACACTGCCTGGTCCTCCCCCCTGCAGTCTGCGAGTTGGGTTTCTCCTGTTTGGCTCTTAGACAATTCCTCTGGCAATTGAAAGCACACCCCTTCATAGCAAGCAGGCCGAGATTACTCGGCCCGTTTAATTTTCTTCATGGAAAGTGCTTTTCCTTCTTTTCAGCTTCAGCTTACCAGAAGCTTCCTGTACAAACGGGCCACTTCTGAGCGGGGTTCGGCCAAAATGGACTGGGGATCACCTTCCTCCACAATCCTGCCCCGGTCCATAAACACCACCCGGTCCGCAACCCGCAGGGCAAAGGACACTTCATGGGTCACGATCACCATAGTGGTACCGGTTGTCTTAACCAGTTCCTCCATGACCTCCAACACTTCACCCACCAAAATGGGATCCAGCGACGCAGTAGGCTCGTCCCAAAGCATAAGCTTGGGATTACCCACCAGCGCCCGGGCAATGCCCACCCGCTGC
>DGFC01000052.1:2458-3873 GCA_002391465.1 Firmicutes bacterium UBA3910
GGGCAATGCCCACCCGCTGCTGCTGCCCGCCGCTTAGCTCACTGGGCCTGCGGTTCAGCGTGGAGCTGAGGCCAACTTTCTTAAGTGCAGCCTCTGCCAGCTGAGCGGCCTTCTCCCTATCCATACCACCCAAAACTAAGTGGAACATGACGTTTTCCAATACGGTCAACCTGTCAATCAGATTGAACTGCTGAAAGACAAAGCCTATACTCCTTCTCAAATCCTGCAGCTCTCCGTTTTCCAATTGCAGTACATCCACACCAGCAAATTGGATAGAGCCTCCGTCCGGTTCTGTTAAACGGTTGATACAGCGGATCAAAGTTGACTTGCCGCAGCCGGAGGGCCCCATTACAACAACCGTTTCTCCCTGGTTGACCTGTAAATCAACACCGTCCAGAGCTGTTACTTTGCCGTACTGTTTGCGTAAATCGGTTATTTTCAACATGGTGAGCACCTCCTTAAAACTGCTGCTTCCAACGATTGAGTAAGTTCAACAAGCCGGGCCTACTGGGGGGTATGACCACTTCCCGCATAATCTGCACATTGGAAAGGCCCAGCGACTGAGCCGCCATCAACTCCATTGTATTCACCGGGCTGAAACGCTCCGCAAAAATGGTGATCAGGATGCCTAAAATGAGTCCAAAGAACGCTATACTCCCCAGTCCCACATAGGGAATCTGAGAGCGGCTGAGACAATAAACAGCGGTTAGAATCAGGCTGCCCACTCCTCCTCCCAAGAGGTAGATGGGATCGAAGAAGCGGCGCAGGCGGCTGCCAACCGGTTTCTCACAGGCCCGCAGGTATTTTAGGGTACTGAAAACAGTGGCATGGTCCAGCACCAGCACAACTGCGGCGAAGACAATGGATAGGAGCCCAGCCACAATTGAGCGGACTTCCTTCAGGATCCGGAAGATCTCACCCCTGGGGTTGGGGTTGATCACACCCACCGAGGTGGAATAGGTGTGAAGATACGGGTTTTCCAGCTCAGTTCGGAAAACTCTCTCTAACACTTTCTCATCCACCGTTTCACCCTCCACCAAAATCTGAATCCGCTCACCGGGTATCACCTGTCCACCCAGGTAGGTGTTGATTAAGCGGATTGACTGGCCGATTTCTTCATCGCTCAAATTGGGCAGGGTATCGCGGACAAAGCCGATCTGTTCAATAATCGCCGCCACGTCAATCTCCTGTACATTGCCGATCTGTTCGCTGATCCCATTTAAACTCTCCCGCATGGTGGCAATGTCCAGGTTTTCCAAGGAATCGAGGGAACCATCTCCCCCATCCACAGCCACCGCCTGGGTCAGGGTTTGAACCAAGCCGCTCAAAAGCAGGTTCAACAGGAACTGCTCGCCGGAGGACTTCCGCTCATCCTCCATAATCCCCACACTGAGTTCTGTCTCTTATACACATCT
>DGFC01000025.1 GCA_002391465.1 Firmicutes bacterium UBA3910
AGATGTGTATAAGAGACAGGTGCAGGGGAGAATCAGGACTAAGCTGTCTCTGCTGCGCAGGCGCATGGTGCAGCGCTGAGCCTTTACAGCGATTCCTCCAGGAGCTCGGCCAGGGGGACTATTTCCAATCCCTTGGCCCTAATGGCTTCTATCGCGGCTGGCAGGGCCTCTACAGTGGCCCAACGGTTGCCGCCTTCGCTCTTGATCAGGGCGCCGCTGTCGTGAAAGAGGATGATATCTCCGCCCTTGACCTTGGAGCTGATCTGATCCACGATGTGTTTGGCGCTCACCCCATAGCGCCAGTCATGGGTGGAGATGGACCAGAGGACGACCGTTTGGCCCAAAAGCTGGGAGAGGCGCCGTGACCTTCCATCGTACATCCCTTGGGGTGGACGGAAGAAGGTGGGATAGACACCGGTGATTTCTGTAATCACCGCTGTGGCTTCCATCATTTCCTGGTGGAGATCTAGGGTTGAAAGGGCTGGAAGGCGTCTGTGGCTTTGGGTGTGACTGCCGATGGTGTGGCCCTCTGCTGCCACCCGCTGAGCCACTTCCGGGTATTTCTCCACATGCTTACCCACCATGAAAAAGGTGGCAGGTACATTGTATTCCTGGAGTATTGCTAGGATTGGTAAGGTGAATTCATCGCTAGGGCCATCATCAAAGGTGATGGCTACTTTGTTACTCTGGCGGTTGCCGTGGCGGTAGATGTCCGGTTGATAGCCAAAACCGTAGTAGACGTACATAAAGAGTAGGCAGAAAAGGGTAGTGATGCCAAGCACCATTGACACAACTGCCCAGAGAGTTTTGTAAAGTCTACGGTGCAGCCGACCGAGTCTGACCCCCGTCCGCCAGTACAGCGATGAAGTTAGAATGGGAAAGGCCAAAATGATGCCAAGGCGTACTGTAGCTTCTGGATTGAACACTCCTTCGCCCCCTTCCAGGTTTGCTTAAAAATATGCTGAAGGACTTGCCGATTTGTCTAACCTTTAATCAAGCCCAAAAGTTGCAGATCTATTGATATAATAGTAGAGTAAGAGGCAGAGGGTTCTCCGGAGGTGGAACATTGAGAAATTATCACACCCATACTTTTCGTTGTAAACATGCAGATGGTGATGTAATAGATTACGCCCGCGAGGCTCAGAAACGGGGGTTGAGTGTATTGGGTATGACCGATCACACTGCTCTCCCCGATGATAAATGGCTGGGCATGCGGATGGCCTATTCAGAGCTAGTGGATTATATCGAGGCGATTGAACAGGCACAGGCAGAGTTTCCCGATCTGGAGATTCTCAAGGGTATGGAATGCGAATGGATGCCCGAGTACCACGCCTATTTCCGCGATGAGCTGTTGGGTGAACACGAATTTGATTATCTAATCCTAGGCTGCCACTTCTTTCCCTATAAAGGGGAATGGTTGAGCAGCCATTACCAACTGACGGACGCGGACAGACTTCGGTCTTACACGGATTTCTTGATTACGTCCATGGAATCGGGGTTGTTTGCCTTTACGGCCCATCCCGATCTGTTCGGCCTATCCTATTTATGCTGGGATGAAAACACAGTTGCCGCATCCCGGGATATTCTCAGTGCTGCGGAAGAGCTGGGCATGATCCTAGAGTTTAACGGCTACGGACTCAGCAAACGCATCATTGATACTCCCCAGGGTGTACGGGTTGCCTATCCTTGGCAGCCGTTTTGGGAAATGGCCGTCGACTATGACATTTCCGTGGTGGTCAACTCGGACTCCCATAGTCCGGAAGGTGTTGCTTTTGGCGTTGCTGAAGGGATGGAGAAGGTGAAGGAGCTTGGGCTCAAGCTTGCCGATTTAGATCATCTTAACAGGAGCATTCCTGTAATCCTTAAGAACGAACTTTGAAAAAAGAGACACCACGCAATACAATAGTATTGTGCTGAGCGCAGCTAGCAAGGCACAAAACTAAGATTGGGGAGTGTCTCTACATGAAGCGTACACAAAACGAGAAGATTTTGCAAATCAAAAATGAAACATTGGTTGTCGGGATTGATATTGGAAAGAAGTTCCAGTTTGCACGAGCCTTTGACAATAGGGGTCTCGAACTAGGAAAGCTGCTACGATTCGAGAATTCGGCACAAGGTTTTGCGAACCTCGATGCTTGGCTACAGGGAATCATGCAGAAACATGAGATGACCGAGGTCATAGTAGGCTTTGAGCCTACTGGACATTACTGGTTTAACCTAGGAGATCATCTGGTTGCTTGTGGCCATAAGCTGGCCATTGTTAATCCATTCCATGTCAAATGCGCACGTGAGCTGGATGACAACAGCCCCAGTAAAAGTGATCGCAAGGATCCAAAGACCATTGCTATGCTCGTGAAAGACGGTCGCTATCGTGATGTATACATTCCGGTCGGTGCCTACCAAGAACTCCGAGAGTTAGTTTGTGAACGAGAGAGGCTACAGGAACGGCTCAGTGCGCTAAAAAACCAGATCGTCCGTTGGCAAGATATCTACTTCCCCGAGTTTACAACTGTCTTTAAGGATTGGAGTAAACAAGCCGCTTGGCTTGTTCTAAGGCATTTCTCTACCCCGCAAAAAGTGATTGACGCAGGGGCCCAAGAAATACTGCGCACCTGGCGGGAAGAGATGAAAAGACCAAGCCTAAAGCGGGCAGAACGCCTTTGTCTAGTTGCCAGCCAATCGGTTGGCCGAAAAGAAGGTACTATGGCAGCCATCTCAAGTTTGCAGTTTGTCATGACTGAGTATGAACTAATCACCATGCGACTCGAGCAGCTTAAGGAAGAAATGGCAGAGTGTTTGTCACAGATCCCAAATGCCTATCGACTGCTGTCAATTAAAGGCATGGGTGTAGTTGCGGCGGCGATCATCATCAGTGAGATAGGCGACATCAGCCGATTTACAGACCCGCGTCAATTGATTAAGTATGCCGGTCTGAATCTACGTGAAAACAGCTCCGGGAAGCATAAAGGTAAAACGACCATCAGCAAGCGAGGGCGTAGAAGATTGCGTTTGGGTCTGTTCCAAGCGATGATCCCAATCCTCGCAACGAATGCAGAATTTCGGGCTTTGCATAAGCGCAACACAACTCGTTCCCAAAACCCATTGACCAAGATGCAATCGCTGATAGCCCTTTGTGGAAAGCTTTTACGAGTAACTTTTGCATTACTAACCAAAGGTATTGCCTATGATCCAGAAAAGCTAGCACTTGAAACAACAACTGACACAGTGCGCGCGGCGTAAACATAGCACATAACCAGTACCACAGATTAAGGTGTTGCTTTTAGCCTTACTCAAGCCGCGGAGAAGGCTAGTCAGATCCGTTTTGAGGATAAATCAACAACAGTTTCACAACATCATTTCGAGCCGGGGCAGTCAAACGCAACTTTCACCATTAGGGCATTTGACCCAGCATAGGAGCATGATTGACGTTCCAC
>DGFC01000067.1 GCA_002391465.1 Firmicutes bacterium UBA3910
TGGGCCATCACCCGGCCTTGGAAGGAGTCCTTATACGCACCCCGGAAGATGAAATCACCGATAGTCGTAATCTCATCTCCCGTTCCGGTCGGTGTGAGCATAGGTACTCCTGCAGCCTGGGCAATGGGTGCCACTGCCATGACGCAGGGGGTAATAACGGGTCCCAAAATGAGCGCCACATTTTCTCGGTCGATCAGACGGCGGGCCGCTTGGGCTGCTTCTGTACCGTCGCCTTTGTCATCGAGGATGACCAAATTGATCTGACGGCCGAGGATCCCGCCTGAGGCGTTGATATCGTCAACAGCCATGGTCACAGCATTGCGCACTGACTGACCGTAGGTTGACACGCTCCCGGTTAGGGAAGAGATCAGACCCACTTTTATTGGCTCTTCCTGAGCAAAACCTGGTACAACCAACGCACAAACCAGCATTACACAGATTACTACTCTTTTGATTCGCTCATACGACATTCTGTAATTCTCCTCCATCTCGTTTACGTGTTTTGAGCAATTAAGCCCATGGTTCTACGGAAACTGCAGTCTTCCTCCCAAAACACATATTGATTTCGTAAAAGTTTACACAAAGGGCACAAAAGATCACAATTTCTTACCAATTCCCAGGCATTTTACGCATTTTAACGTGTTTGACTTTGCGAATCCGCCTACAGGGTTTTCCGTCTCTGCCGGGAAACAAGAGGAAACAGGGTTTCCATTATTTTGGTGATACAACCGTTTGTCTCTAAATCGGTCCGGAGCTGTCTCGGTAAAATCACCGTTCAAAAAGGTGAAACGGGGAAGTTTGACGAACTCCTCCTTGCGCGCTGCTACTATGAAGCGGTTAGGATACAGGAAGAACGGTTTGGGGATAGGACCGCAAGCGCAGACGATCTCGGGATTCTTCCACTACGGCACGTACTGAAGGGAAATTCGGCGCAGGTGATGGCTTGGTGGGCACAAACAGATGGCCCCTATGGGCGATGCCTAACCCTGGCCGCCCAGCACGAGGGAGAGTTCTCGGAGTTGAGCCAATTCATCCGTGCCATTTTGGCTTACAAATAGCCTAATTACAAAGGAGATGTTATCATGGAAAAGCTACAACAGGCTTTTCAACGGGCAGAACGTTGGGTAAAGCGTAGTGCCCGCCCCCTGGAAGCCGCCCGCTGGGATTACGCTTTCAACGGGGGATCCCGTGCCAGGGTGCTTGACATCCTTGCTGCTTTCCAAAACGAGGATGGGGGATTTGGCAATGCCCTGGAACCCGATTACTGGCTGCCCAGCTCTTCCTCTATAGCCACCTGGACAGCGTGCACCATTCTGTTGGAGGTTGAGGCAGACGCTGACCATCCCCTGGTTCGGTCTGTAGTGAATTACCTCTGCTGTAGCCAGGAACCTACGGGCATTTGGACCACTGTCCTGCCTGAGAACAATGACTATCCCCATGCCCCTTGGTGGCACTGGGAGCCGGGGGTGCAGGAGACCTGGATGTTTAATCCCAGTGTGGCCTTAGCCGCTTACCTAATCCATTGGTCAGAGCCCGGCAGTCGGACGGCAGAACAGGCATGGATGACGGTGCGGTTGGCTTTGGAGAGGTTGATGGACTGCAGCAAGATGGATATGCATGAACTCAGCCTGTTTTTGAAGCTTAAGGAACTGATGGAACAGCGGAATGCAGAGTTTGAAACGCAGACCAACTACCGCCTGGCCGAGGTGGGGGCGAAGGTGAAGGAACTGGTTGGGGTAGAACTGGAGACGGATCCTTCCAAATGGATGGAAGGCTACTTCGCCCTACCTTTAACGTTCATCCAGAGCCCAGACAGCTATTTATATCCCGATTACAAGGAGCTGGTAGAGGAAAACCTGAGGGTATTCGCTGAGCAGGTGGATGAAGATGGGCTTTGGCCCGTTGCTTGGGGCTGGGGAGCTTACCCCGAAGAATTTGCGGTCGCCAAGCGTTACTGGCAGGGAATTATTGCCCTTGAACGCTACCGCATCTTCAAAGCGTTTGGGTGGCTGGAATAGAGTAGAAGTGAGGGGGTGGTCTGAATAAAAAAGAGGCGTTGGATTATCATTGCGGTTGCCGTGGGCGTGCTCCTTTTTGCCTTTGTCCTTTTGGGTGGGGTTTTCGAACTATACACCTTCGGTAACGAAAGGCAGGCTTCAACTGTGTCAGCTGTGCCTGGGCGTCAGGAAAAGCTCGCTTCTCCGCCGGTTATCGGCATCGTGATCCAGGCTCTGGAAAAGGACAGGGCGGTGAATAGCCGCTTAGGTCACTATCTCCAGGCGGCCTTGGAGGAAACGGGGCACAGCCGGGTACAGCTGCTCCAGGCTGGCCACACCCGTGAACATGTGGACATCCTTTTGGTGGTGTATTTGGATCTCCACCTTCCCCGTACGCCCTTTTTCAAAAAAGGGGATTACACCTTCGAAGTGCGCACAGTGTCCCTTTTGACCTACCCTTCCATACACTACGAATACCGCTCCCAAGGCCGTTTTCAATTGGCGGGCATCTTTTCCCGTCGCCAGGCCGAGGATCGGATTTTACAGGAAGAAGTAAAGGCGTTTGTTGAGGGCTTGAACAAAAGCTTAAATGCCAGTGAGCTCAGTTTCTTAAGCTACAGGGAAAATGTAGGGGCAATGAACTTGGTGAGGCGCGTACCAACACTGAAGAACACGGTTTCAACCGAATTTGCGGGAGCTTATGCCGAGTTTATCCCACAAGGAGCTCAGAATCTGTTTGTCTACCGGGACGAACGCCAGGGTGAACGGGGAGTGATCATCTACACCACCGGATTAGAGCTGGATGCGCTGCTCTCGTTTTTCGAGCCCCTAATTGAGACAGGCGAGTTTGTGGACTTTGCAGGGGGCAGAATAAGCTACCAATACGAGGATGGGGAGTGCGCTCTGGACATTATGGTCAAGTATCTTGATCAGGATGGTTATTGGGGCGGTAAGGAGCTAAAAGAGAGGGTTGTAACCATTTACTTCTGGCATAAGCCGCAGATTATCTAAGCGGAAGCGATTAAGTATGGAGAAATATGGGGTAAGAAGGGGGCACGCGCTGTGCCCCCTCCTTACAAATGAGGGTTAATCTCATGGTGTTATCTTGAATTTATTCTGCAGCCCGCCTACACTTACTGTGTATTCACCGGGCGCAACAGCCTTTTCCCCGTCT
The DNA here is from genome assembly GCA_002391465.1 of Firmicutes bacterium UBA3910. GTDB lineage: Bacteria > Bacillota > Limnochordia > Darwinibacteriales > Darwinibacteriaceae > UBA3910. Next base: position 3,172 of record DGFC01000067.1, read on the forward strand.
CCCAAAATGTCGCCGTGGATTGAGGCGAGCTCCTGGAAACCGAGTTGAAAGGTGACGGTCTTCCTTTCTCCTGGTTCAAGCTGGATTTTGGCAAAGCCCACAAGACTGCGCTGCCTTGGCAGCGTGGGCCCGTGGCTGGGGCTGAGATAGAGCTGAACTACTTCTTCTCCAACCATCTTACCCCTGTTTTCCACGCGTACCGAAACCTCAACCGTTTCGCCCAATTTCACCCGGTTAGACACCTTAAGGTTGGAGTAACTGAAGCTGGTGTAGCTCAGACCCCAACCAAAGGGGTAGAGGGGATCGTAACTGCTCGTGATCCAGTGGTTGTAACGCTGGGGCAGCTGGGCAGTGCTCCGTGGCCAGGAAAAGGGCAGTTTCCCGGAGGGGTTGTAGCTGCCGAGAAGAACGTCAGCCACTGCGCTGCCGCCCTCTGTGCCCGGATAAAAGGCCATGAGGATGGCATCTACCTGATCCACAATGTCTGTGATCAAGAGGGGACGCCCACCGATCAGCACGAGGACAATCCTTTTTCCTTCTGCGCTCAAAGCTTTGATGAGATCTTTATCGGCCTGGTTAAGGCTTGGCTCCAGGTTATCGCCGTGCATTTCGGCATAGGCCCCTTCGCCCGCAACCACTATCACCACTTCAGCCTCATCTGCAAGCTGCAGTGCCCTGTTGAGATCCGCCGTAAAATGGATGTCTGCCTTAGGTAGGGCAGCCAGAAGACCATCCCGTACCGTCACTGCCGGCGGCAGTTCCCAAGGGTTATCTGCCCCCTGCCAGCCGATGGTCCAGCCGCCCATTTGGCTTGTGATACTATGGGCGTTTGAGCCAACAAGCAGGATGGAGCCAGTCGTCTTGGCGAGGGGCAGAATGTTGTTCTTGTTTTTAAGAAGTGTCATGGATTCTAAGGCGGCCCTTTTGGCCAGATCGCGGTTGGCGTTTAAAATCACTTTATCCGCCTGTTCCGGATCCACGAAGGGGTTTTCAAAGAGCCCAAGTTTGAATTTCAGTGTTAAAATGCGGCGTACCGCTTCATCGATACGCTCTTCGCTCACAAGGCCATCTTCCACCAAACTAATCAGATTGCTGGTGAAGCCCTTTGCATCGTGGGGGACCATGGACATGTCCACACCGGCGTTAACGCTCAACCGGATGGCATCGCGGTAGTTGTCCGTAATCCGATACGTGGAGTACAACTTCACGATATCCTCCCAATCGCTCACCACTACCCCATCAAACCCCATTTGGTTCCGCAGCACTTCTGTTAAGAGGTAATGGGAGGCATGGACAGGTACCCCGTTCACTGTGCCGCTGTTGGGCATAAACGTGGCTACCCCTGCCTCTATCATTTTCTCAAAGGGAGGGAAATGGACTTCCCGCAGGCTGCGGAGGGACAGCTCCGCATTGGCCCTATCTTGGCCCTGCTCGGGCTCGGAATAACCAACGAAGTGTTTTGCAGTGGCTGCTACGCGGGGTTCAGACTGAAAGCCTGCAACAGACGCCGCGGCCATTTCTCCTGCCAAGTAAGGATCTTCGCCAAACGTCTCGTAGAAGCGTCCCCAACGCATGTCTAGGCCCAGATCTCCCACCGGAGCGAAATTCCAGTGGACACCAGTTGCAGCTACGTCATTGGCCGCGGCCTCTGCCACTTTCCTCACTAGCTCGGGGTTCCAGGTGGCAGCCAGGCCGATGTTGTGAGGGTAAATGGTTGCCCCTAGCACGGTGTTGTGGCCGTGGACCGCATCTACACCGTAGATGATTGGTATTCGCAGCCTGGAGTGCTCCAAAGCGTAAGCCTGGATCGCGTTGGTCATTTCAGCCCAGTCCCGGGGTGTGTTGGGGACTGGAGCGGAACCGCCGCCGCTGAATACGGAGCCGACCACGTTGTCCCTTAGGATGTTTCTCAGCCAAGTGTTGTTGAGAGGGCCCCGATCCCATTGATCCCGGCCCATCAGGCGGGCCACTTCGATCTGGGTCATCTGCCCCACCTTTTCAGCCAGCGTCATGCGGCTTAATAGGTCTTCCACCCTTTCTTCAATTGGCAGCTGGGGATCTTGGTAAGGGAAGAGCACCTTGTCAGCTCCGTACAGGTTAGGCGTTAGGGCAAGGATGAGCCCGCAGACGACAAGTATTACCCTCCAGTTTCGTTTCAACATATTGTTTTGTCCTCCAAACAGATTTGGACCCATCAGCGCTGTGTCCGCAGGAAGTCTTTGAACCACAGGGCACTCCGCTTCATTATCCGCTCCTGGGTAGCGAAGTCTACGTAGATGATGCCGAACCGCCTGTCATAACCCCAAGCCCACTCAAAGTTATCTAAGAGAGACCAGACGAAGTACGCTTCCAAGGGTACTCCATCTTCAATGGCCCGCAGACATTGGGCAAAGTGCCGTTCTAAGTAGGAGCGTCTTTCTTCGTCCTCCACTTTTCCGTCCACCACGGTATCCTCGTAGGCAGCGCCGTTTTCAGTAATCTGCAGGGGTATGGGCCCGTAGTCCTTGTGCACCCGCTGGAGCAGATCGTAGATGCCTTCAGGGTAGACTTCCCAATCCATGGCGGTATGGGGGTTCTCCCCGCGGTGGTGTACCACGTTTCCGTCCTTATCTGCACCGATAATGCCCCGGGTGTAATAATTGATGCCTAAAAAGTCAATGGGCTTGGAGATGAGCTCCATATCCCCAGGCTGGATAAGGGGCTCAATTACTGCCAAAGCATCCGTTAAATCTTCCGGATATTTCCCCTTAAAGACCGGATCTAGATAGATGCGGTTTTGGAATCCATCTGCCCTCTGCAGAGCCTTCAGATCCTCCGGCTTCTCGCTGGCCGGGTAGTAGGGGGAAAGGTTTAGGGTAATACCGATTTTCTGCGGCAGCCCCATGTCCCGGTAGGCTTCCATAGCCAAACCGTGGGCTAGCAGCAGGTTATGGGTGGCGACGAGAAAGTCTGTTTCGCTCGTTTTGCCTGGGGCATGGTGGCCGTTGCCGTAGCCCAAAAAGGCAGAACACCAAGGCTCATTGAGGGTAATCCAGGTATCAATGGACGTACCCAGTTCCTGGAAAACTTTAACAGCGTAGTCCCTAAAGTAGTAGGCGGTGTCGCGGTTGAGCCAGCCGCCCTTATCTTCCAATGCCTGGGGTAGATCCCAGTGGTAGAGGGTCACGGCAGGTTTAATACCCTGTTTCAAGAGCTCATCAACTAGCCGCTTGTAGAAATCCATTCCCTTCGGGTTGTACTCGCCTGTGCCCTGGGGAAAGATGCGGGGCCAGGCCAGGGAGAAGCGGTAACTGTCCACGCCCAGTTCTTTAATCAGGGCCACGTCTTCTTTGTATCGGTGGTAATGGTCACAGGCTACGTCGCCCGTATCTCCGTTCAGCACTTTACCGGGCGTGTGGCTGAAGCGATCCCAGATAGACTCGCCGCGGCCATCTTCGTTAACTGCCCCTTCAATTTGATAGGAAGCGGTGGCTACGCCCCAAACGAAATTATCCGGAAACTTCATAATTAATTCCTCCTGAATTTTATTAGCGATACTGAGTAAGCTGCTAGAGTTACCTCGCCTTCTTCCCAGATCTGCTCTTTCAGTTCGTGCTGCTCTTCATCGTCTATCCAGAGGCAGGTAATTGGTCCTACTGCTTCCGGAATGCTCACTGTGAGGGGATCATGCTGTTTGTTGATGAGCAGGAAGAAGCATTCGTCATCCACTTCAGAACCATACGCCCTGAGAACGTTGGACGGAGCGGAATACTCCACGCTGCGCCAACTATGGCCCATCTGGGCGAGCATCCAGTGGACGAAATAGGTTGGACGGGGCCAAAGGGCCACATCGAACAGGCCGTGTCCCCCGGTGCCCTGGAGGGCGAAATAGGCGGCGTACTCCAACTCGGCGTGAACCATTTCTCCCCACACCTCTGCTAGCCACAGCCCCGCGGTCATATCAGTCAGCAGACGTGCATGCCGGGTGCGCCAGCTCAAGCCAAATTCCGAGATAAAGAGGGGTATCTCCCGTTCCCAGCCCAGGGGGTTGATCTCCGGATCCTTAGTCCAAGCCCGAAACATCCTGATGTGGTCACCCACATCTTTGGCTGTAGCTAAAGCTTGCTCCTCAGGCATGGAACCATCGCTGGGATACCACTGCCAGGCCAGGACATCAACCAGATCGCCGGCAATCCGCAGGAAGGTTTTGATCCAGACTTCATTGGGCGTACCTGTTACCACAGGGCCAATAACAATGGCATCGGGATCCACTTCCTTAATGGCTATGGCGTATTCCCGGAACTTGTTGGCGTAGTATTCCGGCGTCCAGTGGGTGCCTCCCCTGTTTGGCCCGTAGAGATCGGGCTCATTGCCGATAAACCAGTAGCGGATGGGCAGGCCCTCCTCCTTAACGTGGCGCACCCATTTCACTGCTTCTTCCACGTCGCCCCGGAAGACATTGTGCTGCACCATGGGTATGGCATCCAGGGCATCGGCAGCCATCATCAGGAGCCTGAGGGAAGCTGCGGAAAGGAAATTGTCATCGCCGTAGTTCCCCGCAGGGAATCTGAGCAGGGGAATATTCAACTCCTTGTATTCAGGCAGCAGATCGAAGAGAATCATCCAGTTCCCGTAATTCATGCCATTTAACAGAGTGGGGCTGACCGGGATCACTTCATCTCCCATTTTCAGCTCAAAGTCTGCAGCCGCGGCAGGCGCGGCCAGTACGATCAATGTGACAACAACCAGGGTCAGTTGCAAAAAGGTGTTCTTAATTGTGGCACCTCCTAACCTTTGATCGCTCCAGCTGTGAGGCCGGAAATAATCTGTTGGGAAGCAAGCAGAAAGGCGATTAGAATAGGCAGTACACCCAGGGCGGTACCGAACATGACCGCACCGTAGTCCGTGTTGATTGCCCCTTGCAGACTGCGCAGGGCCAGGGGTACTGTGTACGTCGTCCGCTCCTTCATGATGATCAGTGCTCCCATAAAGTCGTTCCAGGACCCAATAAAGGTGACCATGCCTAGGGCACCCAGACCGGGCCCGGCCAGGGGCAAGACAACGCGCCAGTAGATTTCAAATTCGCCGCAGCCGTCTATGCGGGCTGCGTCCTGAAGTTCCCGGGGAATGGCACCCTCCATGTACTGGCGCATCAGGAAAATCCCGAAGGCACTGGCCATTCCTCCCACGTAGAGGGCTCTTGGTTGGTTCACCCAGCCGAATTTGCGCATCATGATAAACCACGGTATCGTGTTCAAAACGCCGGGAATCATCATGGTGCTCAGCATCATACCGAACAAAAATTCTTTGCCCTTAAAGTTGTAAAAGGTAAAGCCGTATGCGGCCAAAGAACAGAAGAACAGAGTGGTCACAGTAGCCATACTGGCGATGTAGATACTGTTCCAGATGTTGCGGAAAAAGGGAACGAAACTGAGTAAGTTGTTGTAGTTAGTGACCAAATTGTCACCGAACCACAGTTTGGGCGGAAACGAGAAGATTTCGCCCCTACTCAACGTTGCCAACACAAACATCCAGTAGAACGGAAAGGCGGTAATGATCAGGCCGAGCGTCAGCACCGCGTACAACAACGTCTTTTGAGTTTTTTGTTTAAAGGCAGATCCCATCGTCACCTCTCCCTCCGGAAGAATCTGAAGTTTATCACTGAGAAGACAATAATCAGGAAAAACAGCAGATACGACATGGCCGCTCCCGTACCGAAGTCCATCCATTCGAAACTGGTTTGGTAAAGATACAGTACTGTTGTTTTACCCGCTCGCCCTACGCCGCCGCCCGTACCTAAGATAACCATCGGTTCGTCAAAGGCCTGCATGGAGCCAATAACGCTCATGGTAACCGCAAAGGTCATCATGGGCCGGAGAAGCGGGAGGCTTATGCGCCAGAAGAGGTCCCAGTTGGAGGCCCCATCCACCTTGGCGGACTCATAGATCTCGTGGGGTATTGACTGCAGCCCAGCCAAATAGAGGACCATGTTCCAGCCGGTCCAGCGCCATATCGTGAGCATAGCCAAAGTGGGTTTTATGGTGTGAACCCGCCCCAACCACTCTATGGGAAACGTCAGATCGAGCCAGGTCAAGAGCTGTTGGAACCAGTTGTAATCCCTAAGGGGCGTGAGTAGATAGTTCATTACCCCGTAGCGGGTGCCAAAGATGATCTGGAAAACCAAAGCAACTGCAACGGTTGATGTGATGTAGGGCATGAAATAAGCGGTGCGGTAGACTTTGCTGAACTTAACGAGCTGAGAGTTGAGGATAAAGGCCAGGATCAGGGCTAAGATGTGTTGGGGGATAGAGCTCATCAGACCCAGTTTTATCGTATTGCTGATGGACTGCCAGAACCAGTCGTCTTTCAGCAGATACATGTAGTTTTCCAGTCCAACCCACTCCATGGGGGATATTACATCCCAACGGTGGAAGCTGAGCCAAAGGGAAAAAAGGATTGGAAACAGGCCGAAGATGAAAAACAGAATAAAGAAGGGTGAGATAAACACATAGGGAGCGACTCGCCGCCGCCAAAAGTGCCTGCTGGCAGGAACAGCTTTTTCTTTCATCATTTCTCCCTCCAAGGTGGGGGAAGGCAGGCAAAGCCTGCCCTCCACTCAACGTATTTTAGCGAGCCCTGCGTCTTACCTGTTCGTTAGCATTGTCCAGGGCGGTTTGCGGATCGGCGCCTTCCTGCAGTACTTCAGCTACAGCCTGATCCAGCATCTCTTGGGCAACTGCGTCGAAGCGGTTGACCGGAGCGCCGGGGGCCTGCCGGGCAGCTTCAATCCAGAGGCGGTATACCTGCTGGCCGCCGAAGAAGGCAACTTCTTCGTCATAGATCGGGTCTTCTTGTGCTGCCAAAATGGCCGGGAAGATGTTGCTGGACTGGAACATATGCAGCTGGGATTCTTTCCGTGTGGTGATAAACTTGACAAATTCCCAAGCTGCTTCTTTGTTCTTGCCATCCGAGGGGATGCAGAGGAAAGATCCGCCGTCGTTAGCAAACATGTTCTCGGGCAGATGTACAGCACGCCACAGGCCTGCCGTATCCGGGGCAATCCAGCCTTGGAGATGGCCGCCCATCCAGGCACCATGCATTAGAACTGCAGTTGTGCCCCTGGCGATGGCTTCGGTCCACTCTGTACTCCAGGCACCGATTTTTGCATCTAAGCCTTCGTCCCTAATCTGCTTAGCGATGGTTAAGGCCCTTACTAAGTAAGGACGGTTGATGATTGGTTCGCCGTTTTCATCGAAGAAACCAGCGGAGTCGGCCCTGCGCATGATTCCTACGATTTCACCAGCGTCTGCCAGCATCCAGTGATCCGGATGTCCGTCACCGTCTGTATCCCGTTTGAGCTGCCGTGCTACATCCACAAAGCCCTCCCAGGAGGAGAACAGCTTTTGGACTTCTTCCGGTTCGGAAGGCAGGCCGGCTGCTTCAAAAATGTCTTTGCGATAGAAAACGGTTGCCGGAGCAATGTCCTTAGGCATTGCTACCAAACGGCCGTCGGTGGTTAAGCCTTGCGTCCACTTGAAGGGGATAATCATATCCTTATACTGGCCGGCATTGTAAGGAGGCTGCAGCAGATCTTCGAACCCTGCCGAGCTTGTAATCCTGGCAATCCAGCCCACTTCAACCATTACAACGTCCGGCAGGGGAGCCCCTGCGGCAATTGAGTTAACGATAGAGGTGTGATGATCATCAATACCTAACGAGATAATCTCAACTTCAATGTCTGGGTATTCGGCATGGAATTGGGGAAGCAGTAATTCCATGGCGCGGTCTGCATCTGGGAAAGCTCCAACTGTAATTTTTGTTTTAGCAAATGCTGTTCCCGTTAGAACGATTGCTAGAGCAACAACAACGAAAAACACGCTCAGTTTTTTCATTCTAGGAAATCCTCCTCTTTTTTTGTTGATTGCGAAGCATACGTCCCAAAACCTTAAACCTTTGTTTTTGAGTAAGCCACCTCCTTAGAAACCTTCAGGCTTGTGGTTGATTCTCGAACAACAAGCTCTGTCGGGAGAATAATTTTAGCAATTTCCCTCTCCTCACCACTGATGATGCGTGCGATCTTGCCTGCCGCCACTTGACCTAACGCGGTCAAGGGTTGGGCTATCGTCGTTAATTTCGGGGTCAGCATTTTCGCAAATGGCACATCGTCATAGCCGATCAAAGAGAGGTCATTGGGAACATTGATGCCGTGCTGTTTACACGCCTCCAATACTCCGTAGGCCAGCTCGTCACTGGTTGCAAAGATGGCAGTGGGGCCAGCCGCCATTATGTCCGGAAAAATTCTAAACACGGACTCGGCCAGGTAGTCACCTGCCACATGAATCAGATTCTCATCTACAGGCACGCCGCTCTCCTTCAGTGCCCGTTTATATCCATTCAGCCTCCGTATCGCTTCCGGCGCGTCTTCAGGGCCTAAAATGATGGCAATGCGGCGGTGGTTCAGCTGGAGGAGATGGTTGGTCGCTTTGTAACCGCCCAAAAAGTTGTCTACCCAAACGCCGGATACATTCACATTGTCAATGTCACCGTCTGCAATTACTAAGGGAAAATTGGTGGAAACCAGTTCCTTAAGTACTTCCTGCATGGGTTTTTCCTTAATTTCACGGGGAGTGAGGATAATTAGGCCGTCAACGCGTTTTTCCCAGAGCAGTTTGACCAAGTTTGGCTCACTGCCCTTTTCGTGGTGGGTTGAACGGACAAGCATATAAAAACCATGGAACCAAAGGGTCTGCTGGCAGCCTTCAAGAATAGAGCCGTAAAAGGGTCCATCCATATCAGGGACCATAACACCAATTACATTGGTCCTGCCCGAGGTCAGACTGCGCGCTTGGGCGTTGGGACTGTAACCCAGTTCTTTAATGGCCCTCATCACTTTGATGCGGTTTTCTTCCCGTACACTGTGCCCGTTCAGTACTCTAGACACGGTTGACTTCGATACCTGCGCCTTCCGTGCTACGTCTGAAATAGTTGCCAAGATATCACTCCCTTAGCTCATTTAAAGAAATCGTTTGCTGTTTATTAGTGCGATGCAGTACGTGTTTGCGGGTTCTTGGCTCAGTTTAAGTGCGAATTTCTGAAACCGGTTTCTGCTGATTGTAAAAATATTACTGTATATTATATTACAGACAAGGGGGAAGCATGTCAAGGTTAATTTGGTTTTTCGTAACAAAAACTTGATAATTACGGTTTTCTCACAACAATTGGAGGGGATCGAGCCTCTTCCCCTCTTGGAGATGGAGACCTATTTCCACCCCTTGGCAGGGAATTTGGTTTGAGAACGAGAACTATCCATTCATCAATCGTAGAACCAGAACTATATAGTCAGGAGGGTCGATATGAGGGGCCTGGCAGCGAAGGTATCAATTTATGCAGGGATCGTAGTCGCTTTAATGTGTATAGCATTCGGCCTATTTGCTTATTACAGCGGTTCCGCCGCTGTGCTGGCAGAAGTGGAACAGGCTTTAACCCAGCAGGCGGGGGAAGCGATCGAATTTGTGGAGAGCGCCTTTGAAAGCCATCTTTCTGTTTTAGAAACGATAGCGGCGCGTCCCGAGCTGAAGACAATGATTTGGTCAATGCAGCAGGCTGTGCTGCGGCCAGAGGAGGAACGCCTACCAGATTTCCTCGCCCTGGCAGTGGTCAGCCCGGACGGAACAGCCCGTTATACAGATGGGACTGAGGCCAATTTGGGTGATCGGGACTACGTGATTAAAGCCTTTGAAGGTGAGAAGGCCATCTCCGATCTAATTGTCAGCCGGGTTACGGGTGGCATAGTAGTGATGTATGCGGTGCCCATAAAAAGCGGTGATCAGGTGCGGGGGGTCCTAATTGGACGAAGGGATGCCTTTGCCCTGAGCGAGATCACCGACCGATTGGGCTTTGGTGCCAATGGCGAAGGTTTCATGCTCCATCCCAGCGGCCTTTATTTTGCCGGAAAAGAGCGGGACTTGGTTGTGGAACAGCTCAACGTCTTTGAAGCCTGGGGCGAACCCGGCCAGCTGGGCCATGCCATTCAAGAACTGGGTCTGGGCAATGACGGGGTAATCCGCTACCAAAAAGATGGGAAGGGCTATGTGGCCGGAATTACATACTTCCCCTCCACCGGTTGGATTTTGGGTGTGAGTGCTCAGGAAGACGATGTATTAGTCAACGTCAACAAATTTGGGCGTACCATAGTTCTCGTTTCGACTGCCTTCATTGTACTAGGCGGCCTTGCCGGTGTTTATGTCGCTCGGAGAATAGTAAGACCCATCAGTCAAGTGCAGAACGCAATCGAAGCAGTGGCGGACGGTGACTTAACCACTTCGGTTGAGATCAAGAGTAAGGACGAAGTTGGCCAGATGGCAGCCGCCTTTAACAGGACAATCGATAGGGTAAGGGACGCCCTGGCCATGGTCAGTGCCACCTCTACCGCTCTAGGAGCCACAACCGCAGAAATGGCGGCGGCTACCGAAGAGGTGAGTGCCTCCATTGAAGAAGTGGCCAGCACAACCAACCACTTCTCTACCGCCTTAGATGCCATGAACGACAACGCCATGAGTATGAGCCAGAACGTGCAGGGCATTTCGGTCAAGGCTTCCCAAGGTGAAAGGGCACTGGGTCAGATTCTAGAGGTGATGAATAAACTGCGAGATGATACGCAGAGGCTGGCTCAAGACATTTCTGGTTTGGGCACCCTGTCCGATCAGATAGGGCAGATTGTGGAGGTAATAAACGGTATTGCAGAACAGACCAACCTCTTAGCCCTGAACGCTGCCATTGAAGCGGCCCGGGCCGGTGAGCACGGACGGGGATTTGCGGTGGTAGCGGATGAAGTAAGGCAGTTGGCTGAGGAATCCTCCGCGGCCACAACCGAAATTGCTGCCCTGATCGGTCGTATCCAAACCGGTATTGCAGCCGCGGTCCAGGATATGAACGTAGGTGCGGAACAGACGGCCACAGCGGTGGTCAATGTGGACCAGGGCGGGGCAATCCTGCGCGATATCTTAAGCGAAGTGGAAGGCATAGTCACTTCGGTACAGGAGCTCACAGCCGGACTGGAAGAGGCGAACGCCAGCGGGCAGGAGATCGCCAGTGCTACCCAGGAGCAGGCAGGCTCGGTTGCCCAGATCGCAAGCTCTGCCCAGGAACTGTCTAACATGGGTGAGAGGCTGCGGGAGTTGTTAGAACAGTTTAAGCTATACTAAAACGGCCTAGAATGGATGTGGTGGTATGCTCAAAGAGTTCAAGGAATTCGCCCTAAGGGGCAACGTAGTTGATCTGGCAGTCGGTGTGATTGTAGGTGGAGCGTTCGGCAAGATCGTTACCTCCCTCGTGAACGACATTATCATGCCTCTCTTGGGCTTGGTGGTGGGACGGATCGATCTTACCTCGCTCAAGATTGTGCTCAGGGCAGCCAACGAGACAACGAGCGAGCTCGCCATCACCTACGGTAGGTTCTTACAGGACGCGCTGGACTTTTTGATTATCTCCTTCAGTATTTTCATGGTCCTGCGGGTGCTCAACAACCTCCACGCCAAGTTGGAGCGGGAACGGGAAGAGGAAGAGGAGAAAGAAAAAGCGGCGGCAGAACCGCCTGCACCGCCGGAGCCATCTAACGAAGAGAGACTCTTGATGGAAATCCGTGACCTCTTAAGAGAAAGAAACTAGTTGGGAGACAGGATCCCCGTGGACTCGGCCACGGGGATTCTCTTTCGGATCGGGAAGGCAAAAATTGTCTGCCCCATGGTGTTTTTTGCCTTAACTATGGTACAATGTTCAGTGTATAGCTTTGTATTCACCGATGGAATACGGCGATTTACAGGCAGGCCGAGAGGAAGGTCTTTCCGCCTCTGAAGGGAAAGATCATAATTAACTACAGACGGTGCTCTACTAAGCTTTCGCGTTACGCCAGCGTAGGGGAGGAAGATGAGATGGAAGTTTTTAAGAAGGCCGAGGAACTGGCCGCTGCTATCCTCAACAGCGAGGAGTACCAAAGGATGATAAAGGCCAGGGAAACGGTGGGGGAGCACTCTGCGGCCAGCATTATGCTGCGGGATTTCCAAAATCTGCAAACAGAGCTGCATAGGCAGCAGATGGAAGGGGTAGAGGTCACACCTGAACAGGAAGAGCAGCTGCAGAATTTGTTTGGTGTGATTTCCATTAATCCTTATATTCGAGAGCTGATTGAAGCGGAATTTGCCTTCAGCGCCATGATGCTGCAGGTAAACGACATTTTGGCCCAATCTCTCGACTTAAAAGAGGACGGGGAAGAAGATGAAGCTGAAGGCCCCAAACTGGAAGTGCCCGAAAAGAGAATCTTGATTCCCGGGAAGGACATCTAGGTCGGATGGGTATTTTAAGAATAGGTACGGCAGGCATTCCCGCTTCTACCAAGCCTGCAAGCAGCTTAAATGCCATTAAGCGGTTGCATGAGCTGGGACTGAAGCATATGGAGTTGGAGTTTGTGCGTGGGGTGAAAATGGGCCAGAAGACCGCGGAACAGCTTGCTGAGCAGGCAGAGAAGTACGATATCTCCCTCACGGTACACGCTCCCTATTACGTCAACCTCAACTCGGCTGAACCGGAAAAGGTGGTAAACAGTAAGAACCACATTTTCAAAGCGGCTCAAGTAGGTGCTTGGGCCGGTGCCAAGAGCGTCACTTTCCACCCTGCCTTTTACCACGACGACGATCCGGAAGTGGTGTACGAGCGGGTACGGGAGCAGGTTGAGGATTTATTGGAGATGCTGGACAGGGAAGGCATTAACATCCGTTTGAGCCCGGAAACGACCGGGGGCCTATCCCATTTCGGTACGCTGGAAGAGCTGGTGCGGCTGGGTACGGATCTGCCGGGAATATACCCCTGTGTGGATTTTGCCCACCTGTTTGCCCGCAGCTTGGGCGAGTTTAACAGCTATAGCGATTTCAGCGGCGCCCTTGAGTTTATGGAAAAGCAGCTGGGCCGGGAGGCCTTGGATTCAATGCATATCCACCTTTCCGGTATTGAATACGGACCAAGGGGCGAACGGAACCACTTACCCCTAGTAGAAACAGAACTTGATTACAAGGCTGTTTTACAGGCCCTTATCGATCACAATGTGGGCGGTTGGCTCACCTGTGAAAGCCCGATTTTGGAAGAAGATGCTTTAATACTGCAAGATGTGTATGGGCAGTTAAAGAAGGAAGAATAGGAGGTATGGCCGGATGGAACATGTTTATCTAAAGAACATCGGCGATTACGTAGGTCAAGAAGTTGAAATAAAGGGCTGGTTATACAATAAGCGCTCCAGCGGTAAAATTCAGTTCTTAATTATCCGCGATGGTACGGACATGATCCAGGGTGTGCTTGTGAAAAGCGAAGTACCTGAGGAAGTGTTCGAAGCTGCCAAGGAACTGACCCAGGAATCCTCCCTGATCGTCCGGGGCGTTGTCCGCGCAGACGAGCGGGCACCCAGCGGTTACGAGCTGTCCCTTACTGACGTTAAGATTGTACAGATCGCGGAAGAGTATCCTATCACACCTAAGGAACACGGCGTTGAATTTCTCCTGGACCGCCGCCATCTCTGGCTGCGCTCCCAGAAACAGCACGCCATTATGCTGGTCAGGCATGAAGTGATCAGCGCATCCCGGGACTTTTTCAACGAGCGGGGCTTTATTCAGATCGACGCACCGATTTTGACGCCTGCCGCAGCGGAGGGCACGTCCACCTTGTTTGAAACCGATTACTTCGACGACAAGGCGTACCTTTCCCAGAGCGGCCAGCTGTACCTGGAAGCGGCAGTGGCAGCCTTTGGTAAGGTTTACTGCTTCGGGCCTACCTTTAGGGCGGAAAAATCGAAAACCAGGCGCCATCTAACCGAGTTTTGGATGCTCGAGCCCGAGGTGGCCTATGCGGATCACGAGTACAACATGCAGTTGCAGGAAGAATTCATCTGCTACATTGTGGAGAGAGTGCTTAAGAACTGCCGCAGGCAGCTGGAGATTCTGGGACGGGATATCAGCAAATTGGAGGCTGTAAAGGCGCCGTTTCCCCGCATGACTTACGACGAAGCGGTTGAGTTGCTGCGCAAAAACGGAGTAGAGAAAGAGTGGGGCGAAGATCTGGGCGGCGCAGACGAGACAATTATTGCCGAGCAGTTTGACAAGCCGGTCATAGTGGAACGCTACCCTGCTGCGGTTAAAGCCTTTTACATGGAGCCCGATCCGGAGCGGCCTGAAGTTGTCTTGGGCAACGACATGCTGGCGCCGGAAGGCTACGGCGAGATTATTGGGGGCAGTCAGCGTATTCACGATCCGGAGCTGCTGAAGCAGCGGCTGCAGGAAAACGACCTGCCGGAGGAAAACTACGCCTGGTATTTGGATATCCGCCGCTACGGCACTGTACCCCATTCCGGCTTTGGTATGGGCTTAGAGCGTACGGTGACTTGGCTCTGCGGGCTCGCTCACCTGCGTGAAGCGATACCTTTCCCCCGTTTGATTAATAGAATATACCCATAGGCTAGTTGGTGCCCAGAAAGATCAGGAGCACGCCCAGGCCCACCAAGGCGAGTTTGGGCCAGGACAGCTCATGACGGAGCCCAATCAGCCCAATCATGCCCACCAAAGTCAAGATGACAGGCCCAATCAGGCCCAGGACGGCATTGACCTTGAGTGCAGCCTGTACTGTGCCGAACTTCAGCATGAGCAGGGCCCCGGTAATTTCCAATGTACCGGCTAGGAGCCTCATCAGGGCCATGGTCAGCACGATTCTCAATTCGGTGTGCATGGGATCACTCCGTTTCAAGCTTTTATTCCTATAGGGAGAGGAGAATAGCGGTGTTGAGATACTTGAAAGAGGCGGATCCTGAAGTCTGTAAAGCTATTCGCCTGGAAACGGCACGGCAGAACAACAATCTCGAGCTGATTGCCTCAGAAAATTTTGTCAGTATGGCCGTTTTGGAGGCCATGGGAAGTCAGCTTACAAATAAATATGCGGAAGGTTACGCGGGTAGACGTTATTACGGCGGCTGCGAGTTTGTGGACATAGTGGAAGAATTGGCCATCGACCGGGCCAAACAGCTTTTTGGTGCTGATCATGTCAATGTCCAGCCCCACTCCGGTTCCCAGGCGAACCAAGCGGTTTTCTTTGCCGTGCTCAAGCCCGGTGACACCGTCTTGGGCATGGACTTGAGCCACGGCGGTCACCTAACCCATGGCAGCCCGGTTAACCTGTCCGGTTCTTGGTTTAACGTGGTCCACTACGGCGTGGACAAGGAGACTGAGCTCATAGATTACGACAAAGTGAGGGAGTTGGCCCTTGAGCATCGCCCGCGCATGATTATTGCTGGGGCTTCGGCCTATCCGCGGGTCATTGATTTCGCCGCGTTTAGGGAGATCGCCGATGAGGTAGGGGCTTACTTCATGGTGGACATGGCCCATATTGCTGGCTTGGTAGCGGCAGGGGTTCACCCCAGTCCGGTACCCTATGCCGACTTCATTACCTCCACCACCCACAAGACGCTGCGCGGTCCCCGGGGCGGTATAATCCTCACAACAAAGGAACACGCCCGCAAAATCGACAGCGCAGTGTTCCCAGGCATGCAGGGTGGACCTTTAATGCATGTGATTGCAGCCAAAGCGGTGGCGTTTTTGGAAGCGCTTAAGCCCGAATTCAAGGCTTACCAGAGGGCAGTGGTGGAAAACGCCAAGGTCCTGGGAGAAACGCTGGCAGCAGAAGGCTTCCCTCTTATTTCCGGTGGAACGGACACCCACCTTCTCTTGGTTAACGTGAAGGCTAAAGGCTTCACTGGCAAGGAGGCGGAGGAACTTCTCGATCAAGTGGGGATTACTGTCAACAAGAACACCATTCCCTTTGAAGAGGAAAGCCCGTTCATTACCAGCGGTATCCGCTTGGGTACCCCCGCTTTGACCACGAGGGGTATGGGCGTTGAGGAAATGCGCACCATCGGCCGTTTGATTGCCCAAACGCTCGAACACGGCCGAGATGATTTTAGTGAGATCAAGGAACAGGTCGCCAAGCTGGCAGCCGGATTTCCCCTTTATGCTGAATCCTGCGGTGACTAGAGGAGGCTCCCTTTTTGCTGCACAAACAGAAACTGAGTAAAGAAACGCAACAGGCGATGAAATTAAATACGGTTGAAGGGGCTTTCGCGGTGGCTGCCGATAACTTGGCAGCCCCCTATTTGTCCCTTTTTGCGTTGGCTTTAGGTGCCACTCCATCGCAGATTGGGATGCTCAGTGCTTTTCCCAACTTTTTAGGTAACATCCTCCAAATTCCGGCCAGTATTTTAAGTGAGAGGTCCAAGGACAAACGGATTCTCCCAACTGTGGGCGGCTTTTTTAACCGTGCTTCCTGGCTCGTCCTGGCGCTATTGCCCTTCTTGTTCTCCCCACAGCACAGGGTTGCTGTGGTGATCATTTTGGCGTCCTTTAGGATCGTCATGGCTAACTTGGGCGTGCCGGCCTGGACTTCCCTCCAGGCGGATCTGGTGCCCCGCTCCATTCGGGGCCAGTATTATGCCAACCGTAATATGGTGCTGAATATGTGTGCCTTGGGCGCCACTGTTCTGGCCATGTTTTTGCTGCGGTTGGATTTTCCCACCAGTTACATACTGATTTTCAGCATTGCTACTCTGCTGGGAGTTATTTCCACCTACATCTTTATCCGTATCCCTTTTGCCAACACCC
>DGFC01000039.1:0-2558 GCA_002391465.1 Firmicutes bacterium UBA3910
TCGAGGTGATCGCCGTAACCTACGGGCCCGGCCTAGTGGGCAGCCTGCTGGTGGGCGTGGCAGCCGCTAAGGCCCTTGCCTTTGCCTTGGACAAACCTCTGGTCGGGGTTAACCATATTGAAGGTCATATTTACGCCAACCTCTTAACAGGTCAGGAAATCAAAACGCCTCTGGTCTGTTTGACGGTGTCTGGCGGGCACACTGACCTTCTCTTGATCCCCAGGCTGGGGGAATATGAGATTTTGGGACGTACCCGGGATGATGCGGCCGGTGAGGCCTTTGACAAGGTAGCCCGGGTATTAGGCCTGCCCTATCCTGGTGGGCCCCAGATCGAAAAATTGGCGGAGGGGGGCAATCGCGACGCCATTCGATTCCCCCGGGGCCTGCAGGAGAAGGGCAACTTCGATTTCTCCTTCAGCGGGCTGAAGACTGCGGCCCTTAATTACTTGAATGAGCGCAAGCAGAAAAATGAGTCTGTACCTATGGCGGATTTCGCCGCTAGTTTTCAGTGGGCGATTATTGATATCCTGACTGAGAAACTGCTGGCAGCGGCTAAAGAACATCGAGTTGAGCAGATTGTCCTATCAGGGGGGGTGGCTGCCAACGGTGCCTTTCGCAAACATGTTGAGGTGCAGGCTAAGCGAAACGGTCTCCAGCTTCTTTACCCACCGGCTTATCTCTGTACCGATAACGCGGCCATGATCGGCAGTGCCGGTTATTTCCGCTACAAAGCGGGCAAGCGCAGTGGCCATGATTTGAACGCAGTTGCCAACCTGCGCTTGGGGGATGACTAAACATGTATGTGGACGTGGTTCTAAGTCCAGCTGAAAGCGATCTTTATGATTTCAGCGGCAAAACGGCGGTAGTAATCGATGTTTTTCGCTTTGCCACCACGATCCAAGTTGCGCTTGAGGCGGGTATCACCGCCTTTTTCCCGGTACAGGAGGTGGAGGAGGCCTTTCGGCTGCAGGAAAGGACGCCTAGTTTTCTTTTGGCCGGTGAGCGTAATGCTCTGAAGGTCCCGGGCTTTGATTTCGGCAACTCCCCCCTAGAGCATGTTGGGAAGGAATACGGGGGCGGCAGACTGATCTGCACCACAACCAACGGAACCCGGGGCCTTTACAGCGCGGCCGCGGCCGAGGAAGTGGTGGTAGCCTCGCTGCGTTCAGCGGAGGCTGTTGCCCGTTACATAAAGGATTTGGGCCGGGATGTTATTATTCTGGCTGCCGGGTCGGCCGGCAGGTTCTCGTTGGAAGATGTGTGGTGTGCAGGCCTAATCCTCTCCTATCTGCCTGAGGCTGAATTTGAGGATGGGGCCCTTACCGCTAGAGCGCTCTATGGCGAGGTTGGACTCGCTCAAGTGCGAAATAGCGCCCATGGGCGCATCCTCCAGTCCTTGGGGATGGAGGAGGATCTTGATTTCTGTCTGCGGTTGAACGAGAGCAGCCGCGTTGTGTTGTGGGATCCAAAGACAGGTTGGGGTGTTTTGGAGAGCTAACGCGAGTAAACGGGAGGAAGGAGAAGAATTTCGGAGAATTTGGGCAACAAAGCCGAAATTTGGTTCCTCAGACGGTTTGCAAAAAATGGGGCTGTTGATTAATATATGGTATAGATTTAGCACTCACCCGGGGTGAGTGCTAACAAGACAGTTTTGAAGGGGGTAAACATAGTTGAAACTCAAACCATTGGGAGATCGCATTGTTTTGAAAGTTCTGGAAGCAGAAGAAAAAACAGCAAGCGGTATCGTGCTGCCTGATACTGCTAAAGAGAAACCCCAGCAGGGTAAAATTATTGCAGTTGGCCCAGGCAAGCACAGTGATGACGGCAAACTGATTCCCATGAGCGTTAAAGAGGGAGATACAGTTTTGTTCGCCAAATACGCCGGCACAGAAGTGAAGCTTGAGGGCGAAGAACTGCTCATTCTACGGGAATCTGACTTATTAGCGATAGTAGAATAATTTAACGAGGAAGGTGAAAGTAGATGGCAAAAGATTTACTCTTTCGTGAGGACGCCCGGAAAAAGCTCGAGGCTGGCGTCAACGCAATCGCTGATGCAGTTAAGATAACCTTGGGTCCTAAGGGCCGCAACGTTATTTTAGAGAAATCCTTTGGTTCGCCAACCATTACCAACGACGGTGTCACCATTGCTAGGGAGATTGACTTGGAAGATCCCTTTGAGAACCTCGGTGCCCAACTGGTTAAAGAAGTGGCAACTAAGACCAATGACGTGGCCGGTGACGGCACAACCACCGCTACTGTTTTGGCCCAAGCTATTGTGCGGGAGGGCTTGAAAAACGTAGCAGCCGGTGCAAACCCCATTTTCATTAAACGTGGTATTGAGCGTGCTGTTGAGGCAGTAGTGGAGGAAATCCGCGCAACTGCAAAGCCCATTGAAACCAGGGAGGCTATCTCTCAGGTAGCATCCATTTCGGCGGCAGACACTGAGATCGGTGAATTGATTGCTGACGCAATGGAGAAAGTGGGCAAAGATGGCGTAATCACTGTGGAAGAGTCGAACACAATCGGTACCACCCTCGAAGTTGTGGAAGGTATGCAGT